>CAKRRJ010000091.1 GCA_934394615.1 uncultured Lachnospiraceae bacterium | reverse complement strand
ATCGGTTCCGCACAGCGTGTTCCGGTACCGACCGGTTCTACCACCATCTTAACCGCAGTTGTTAAGAAAGCTGGCGTTACCAAAGAGGACATCAACGCAGCTATGAAGGCAGCAGCAAGCGAGTCCTTCGGCTACAACGAGGATCCGATCGTTTCTTCCGATGTTATCGGTATGAGATATGGTTCCCTGTTCGATGCAACCCAGACCATGGTAGCTCAGATCGCAGACGATCTGTACGAGGTTCAGGTTGTTTCATGGTACGACAACGAGAACTCCTATACCAGCCAGATGGTTCGCACCATTAAGTACTTCGCAGAGCTGGCATAAGTTTTTAAAACTTACAAAAGACTCCATAAGGGTCCGGTCACGTGTGGACCGGACCCTTTTTTGTTTCATAGGAAATTGCGTCCTATGAAACAAAAAACGCTCCGCGAGGATGCGCACTCGGCGCAGGGGTAGATGGTTGCCGAAGCAACCGCGCCTCGGCGCGAGAATGTGCCAAGGCACATTCTTTTTTATACATTCAATAAATTTTGAAAGGGGACAATCTCCATGTTAAACAAAAAAAGTGTTGATGATCTGAAAAATTTAAAAGGAAAAAGAGTTCTGGTGCGCTGTGACTTCAACGTACCGTTAAAGAACGGTGTCATCACCGACGAGACCCGTATCGTAGCTGCACTGCCGACCATCCAGAAACTGATCGGCGAGGGCGCAAAAGTCATTCTCTGCTCTCACTTAGGCAAAGTAAAGAATGGCCCGAACGAGGGTGAGTCCCTGGCTCCGGTTGCAGTACGCCTGTCCGAAAAACTGGGCAAGGATGTTGTATTCGTATCCGATTACAACGTAACCGGCGAGGCAGCTACCAAGGCTGTTGAGGCTATGAACGAGGGCGATGTTGTATTACTTCAGAATACCCGTTTCCGCGGTGCAGAGGAGACCAAGAACGGCGAACAGTTCAGCAAAGAGCTGGCTGACCTGGCAGACGATTATGTATGCGACGCATTCGGTTCCTCCCATAGAGCCCATGCTTCCGTTGAGGGCGTAACCAAATTCATCACCGCAAAGGGCGGCACCAACGCAGTTGGCTACCTGATGCAGAAAGAGATCGACTTCCTTGGCAACGCAGTTGAGAACCCGGTAAGACCGTTCGTAGCAATCCTGGGCGGCGCAAAGGTTGCAGACAAGTTAAACGTAATCTCCAACCTGCTTGAGAAGTGCGATACCCTCATCATCGGCGGCGGTATGGCATTCACCTTCTTAAAGGCAGAGGGCAAAGAGATCGGTAAATCCCTGGTAGATGATACCAAGTTAGATTACTGCAAGGAGATGCTTGAGAAGGCTGAGAAGCTTGGCAAGAAGCTCCTGCTTCCGGTAGACGCAGCGGTAGCAGCATCCTTCCCGGATCCGATCGACGCACCGATCGAGGTTCAGAACGTGGCAGCAGACCAGATCCCGGCAGACATGATGGGCCTGGATATCGGTACCGAGACCGCAAAACTGTACGCAGAGGCTGTGAAGAGCGCAAAGACCGTTGTATGGAACGGACCGATGGGCGTATTTGAGAACCCGACTCTGGCAGCAGGTACCATCGCCGTAGCAAAAGCACTGGCAGAGACCGACGCAACCACCATCATCGGCGGCGGTGACTCCGCAGCAGCAGTAAACCAGCTCGGCTTCGCAGACAAGATGAGCCACATTTCCACCGGCGGCGGCGCATCCCTGGAGTTCTTAGAGGGCAAGTCCCTTCCAGGCGTAGCAGCAGCAGACGATAAGTAAGCACTTAAGTGAGCACTTAGTGCGTGCGAGCCGCAGACGAAGCACAAACTTAGTGCGAACTTACTTCCCCGCACTTAGCAAGTGTAAGCTGAAAGCGCAGCACGAGCTTAGTAAGGGGAAGTTTCCATAAGGAGAAGCTACTATAAGCAAGAATTTAGGAGGATTTTACAATGTCCAGAAAAAAAATCATCGCAGGCAACTGGAAAATGAACATGACCCCTTCCGAGGCAGTTGCCCTGATCAATACATTAAAACCACTTGTACAGAACGATGAGGTTGACGTTCTGCTCTGCGTTCCGGCTATCGACATCATCCCGGCTATGGAAGCAGCAAAGGGAACTAACATCCAGATCGGTGCTGAAAACATGTACTTCGAGGAGAAGGGCGCTTACACTGGTGAGATCTCCCCGAATATGTTAGTTGATGCAGGCGTAAAATATGTGATCATCGGCCACTCTGAGAGAAGAGAGTATTTCGCAGAGACCAATGAGACCGTAAACAAGAAAGTCCTCAAGGCATTTGAACACGGCATTACCCCGATCATCTGCTGTGGTGAGAGCCTGACTCAGAGAGAGCAGGGCATCACCATCGACTGGATCCGCCAGCAGATCAAGGTTGCATTCTTAAACGTAACTGCAGATCAGGCAAAGACCGCAGTCATCGCCTATGAGCCGATCTGGGCAATCGGTACCGGCAAAGTGGCTACCACCGAACAGGCACAGGAAGTATGCGCAGCTATCCGCGCATGCATCGGCGAGATCTACGATGAGGCAACCGCAGCAGCTATCCGCATTCAGTACGGCGGTTCTGTATCCGCTGCAAGTGCACCGGAGCTGTTCGCACAGGCAGACATCGATGGCGGCCTGGTAGGCGGCGCATCCTTAAAACCGGATTTTGGCGCAATTGTAAACTATAACAAGTAGTCTGCAGGCAGAAGCTTGTCTCAAGGCACATTTCTTTCCGTACACCGTAAAGGGAGCGTTAAGGAATAAAACGGAGGCAGCCGAAAAACTATACACTGCATGCGTTTTATAGTAAAATAAATGGGAACGGAAGATTTTCTTCCGCTCCCATTTTGTGCTTTTCGGGGGACAGGTTATGAAAAAAATAGAAAAAAAACGGTATAGAAACAGAAAAAAAGAGCAGGAGCATACCGATATCCGAAACGTGATCGTACACAATGCAGTGGTAACGCTTCTGATCATGGGTGTTTCCACGATCATCGCGCAGGCGTTCTTCCACTACAGCAGAAACTCGACCAGCGTGGCAATCATCTACGTTCTGGCGGTCATGCTGGTGGCACGTTATACAACTGGATATATTACGGGAATTATTGCATCGGTATTTGGTGTGTTTTTCGTCAACTATGTATTTACTTTCCCGTTTATGAATTTTAACTTTTCCATTGATGGTTATCCGGTCACATTCCTTGGAATGCTTCTGGTGTCGTCCATCACCAGTACCACAACCACACGTTTTAAAAAGCAGAGCCAGCTTTTAAATGAGAGGGAAAAGCTTCTGGTTGAGGCAGAAAAAGAGACGATGCGAGCAAACCTTCTGCGGGCGGTATCCCACGATCTGAGAACTCCGCTGACCAGCATCATCGGTCTGGCAGACGCAGCGTTAAACGGAAAGCCGGACATGACGGAAGCAGAGCAGCGGGAGCTTCTGGAGGGAATCCGGGAAGACGCGAACTGGCTGCTGAACATGGTGGAAAACCTGCTGTCAGTTACCAGGATCCGCGTGGGTGATACGCATGTGAACACTTCGCCGGAACCGCTTGAGGAAGTGGTGGCAGAGGCAGTGCAGCGTTTTCGCAAGCGGCTGCCGCAGAGCAAGGTGGATGTCAAGGTGCCGGAGGAATTTCTTATGGTCCCGATGGACGCGACCCTCATCGAGCAGGTCATCATCAATCTTCTGGAAAATGCGGTGTATCATTCCGGAACTGACGAGCCGATTGAGTTTTATGTGGAAAAACGGGATGACTGCGTCGCATTCCATATCCGCGATTACGGAAAAGGCATTGATCCGAAGCGTTTGAAAACAATCTTTGACGGCGCCGGAATCGAACCGAATGCCAGCGGAGATTCCCATAAGGGCATGGGAATCGGGCTTACGATCTGCAAAACCATTGTCAATGCGCATAAGGGAACCATTGAGGCGGCAAACCGTTTAAAGGGAGCTGAATTTATCTTTACATTACCATTAGAAGAGGAAGAACAACATGATAAATAAACAGGTGATCTTAATCATCGAAGATGAAAAAAATATCGGAAACTACATTGAGACGATCGTGATATCCAACGGATATAAGGCGCTTCGCGCGATGAACGGAATGTCCGGCCTTTCTTTATGCACCTCTCATCATCCGGATCTCATTCTTCTGGATCTGGGACTTCCGGATATTGATGGCATTGATGTGTTGGAGCGTGTGCGCGGTTTTTCTGCCATTCCGGTCATTGTAATTTCAGCGAGAACCCAGGAAGCAGAAAAAGTACAGGCGCTGGATAAGGGGGCGGATGATTACATAACAAAACCGTTTGGTTCCGAGGAGCTTCTGGCCCGCATCCGCACGGCTCTCCGTCACAGCGCCCAGGTTAGCAGCAACGGTCCGCGTGAGACCGTGTATTCCAGAGACGGTCTGGTCATCGATTTTGATAAACGTCTTGTGACACTGAACGGTGAAGACATCCATCTGACCCAGATTGAGTATAAACTGGTGTCCCTGCTTGCGAAGAATGCGGGGAAGGTGCTCACATACGATTTTATCCTGAAAGAGATCTGGGGACCGTATGCGGATACCGACAACCAGATCCTGCGTGTGAACATGGCAAATATCCGGCGCAAGCTGGAGTCCAACCCTGCGGAACCACATTACATCTTCACGGAGATTGGTGTGGGATACCGCATGAAAGAATAAGGGAGAGTCCCTGTATACCTGCAAACAGAAAATGGCTGCTGAAGAACAGAAACTTCAGCGGCCATTTTTCATATGATATAGGGATCAAGAGGTTTGACAGGGGGCTTTTCAGCATGAAAAAACAGATCCGATTACTGTCTGCGCTTGGCCTGGTGGTCCTGGTTCTGTGCGGCTGTGGAAAAGAAACATCCGGACTTACGCCGGTCACGTTAAGTGAGGTGGCGCATTCCATTTTTTACGCACCGCAGTATGCCGCAATCGAGCTGGGGTATTTTAAAGACGAAGGGATCGATCTGACACTGGTAAACGGGGCGGGGGCAGACAAGGTCATGACGGCACTGATTTCCGGTGACGCGGATGTTGGATTTATGGGCTCGGAGGCCAGCATCTATACTTACGCGCAGGGCGCGGAGGACCATGCGGTAAATTTCGCGCAGCTCACACAGCGGGCAGGAAATTTTCTGGTAGGCAGGAAGCCGGATGCAGATTTTAACTGGAAAAAGCTGCGAGGCAGCAAGGTGCTTGGCGGGCGTGCAGGCGGCATGCCGCAGATGGTGTTTGAGTATATCTTAAAGAAAAATGGCATAGACCCGAAAACGGACCTGACGATAGACCAGAGCATTCAGTTTGGGCTGACTGCGGCGGCATTTACCGGGAATGACGCAGATTATACGGTGGAATTTGAGCCGTTCGCGACGGGACTGGAATTAGAAGGCGCTGGGGCCGTTGTGGCATCACTCGGCAGGGATTCCGGCTATGTGCCGTACACCGCATACTGTGTGAAAAAGAGTTATCTCGCCATGCATCCGGATACCGTTCAGTGCTTCACCAACGCGCTGCAGCGGGGCATGGACTATGTAAACAGCCATACGGCAGAGGAGATTGCGAAGACCATAGAACCGCAGTTTGCGGAGACGCCGCTTGAAAACATTACAAAGATTGTGAAGCGGTATCAGGAACAGGATACCTGGAAGACGGACCTGATTTTTGAAAAAGAGAGTTTTGAGCTGTTGGAAAACATTCTGGAGGAGGCGGGAGAACTTTCTGTGCGGGTTCCTTATGAGGACCTGGTGACAACGGAATTTGCAGAGAATGCCGTGAAACAGTAACACAATAAAATTTTAATACGCTGAATCATGAAAATGTCCGTGACAAACGGACATTTTCGTGTTATGATAGACAAAGAATATTTTCGCAGGAGCAAGGCACATGGATTATAAAATGATAGTTCTCGATCTGGACGGAACCCTGACAAACAAGGACAAGATCATCACTCCCAAAACGAAACAGGCACTTATGGAGGCGCAGAAACGCGGCGTGAAGGTGGTGCTGGCTTCCGGAAGGCCGACGTATGGTGTTATGCCGCTTGCAAAGGAGCTGGAGCTGGAAACTTACGGCGGATACATTCTGTCGTTTAACGGCGGCATCATCCTGGACTGCCAGACCAGGGAAATCATTTTCCGGAAGGAACATCCGGTTGAAGCGAACCGGCGGATCATAGAGCTTGCGAAAGAAGAGCAGGTGGACATTCTTACTTACCAGGACGAGCTCATCATTACGAATAATAAGGAGAATCCATACGCGAAGCTGGAGTCAAAGATTAACCATCTGGAATTAAAGCAGGTGGATGACCTGGCATCCTATGTGGATTTTGCCGTACCGAAATTCCTCATGCTGGATGATGGAGATTATCTGGCGCTTGTGGAAGCGCGGGTCAAGGCTGCGCTGGGCAAAAACTTCAGTGTTTACCGTTCGGATCCGTATTTCCTGGAGATTCTTCCGCGCGGCATCGACAAGGCGCAGTCGCTGGAAAAACTGCTGCAGACACTGAACATGGACCGGAAGCAGATGATTGCCTGCGGAGACGGATACAACGATATTTCCATGATTGAATACGCAGGGCTTGGTGTTGCCATGGAAAATGCAGTCCGTCCGGCGCGGAACGCGGCAGACTATGTGACCCGTTCCAACAACGACGATGGCATTGCGCATGTCGTGGAGAAATTTTTACTGTAGAGCTATGGACTTTACAAATTTAGTGTGATAAACTGTTGAACGTAAGATCTGAAAAACATAACAATAAAAAACATACAATGATAGAAAAGAAGGGAACCGAGTTCAATGAATAAGAAGATTAAGACAGAGGCAGTGGATCATCTGTTTGAGGCGATCCTGACATTGAAAAATCCGGAGGAGTGCTATATATTTTTTGAGGATGTATGTACGGTAAATGAGCTGTTATCTTTGTCACAGCGCTATGAGGTGGCAAAAATGCTCCGTGAGAAACGCACCTATCTGGAAATTGCGGACAAGACCGGAGCATCCACCGCAACCATCAGCCGCGTAAACCGTTCCTTAAATTATGGAAACGACGGCTACGATATGGTATTCGCCCGCATTGCAGAGAAACAGGGTGCAACAGCAGATGGGGCAGAGAAAGCGGAAGAGACTGCTGAGACACCAGCAGAAGCGTAAAGAAACAAAGAACAGCGGAAGGCAGATTTGCCAGCATAAAAGCAGACATGAAAAAAGTGATACCGTGCAGGTATCACTTTTTTTTGCCTTTCGGATCGAGCGGGTTTTCCTCACGGAGCCCATCGATCAGCATTTCGATCATGTGTTTCTTTAAGTAAACGTCGAAAGAAAGTTCACTGATGAAGGCAAACAGCTGGAGATATTCCTGGTCTTCGGTATCGACATCGGTGAAGGTGAGGCGGCTGTCCTCAAATTTGGCACGGATGTCGTCTTTTAAATGCTCCATCTGAAGATCCTCGCGGGAAAAAACTTCCTCGTAAATGTCGCTGAGGGTGAGGCCGTCATCCGCGTTGAAATGCTGCTCTGTGACCGGGCGGAACAGCTGCTCGATGTCGCTTATGGAAAGCAGGTTCTTGTAATAGTAAATAAACAGAAGAAGCAGGATGTGTTCCTTGCTGTATTTTTTCCGGATCGGAGCGGGGAGCAGGCGGTTCTTGGCGTAATTGTTGATCATGGTTTTGGTGAGTGCCTTGTCCTCCGGGCTTCGTTTGGTCTTTTTCAAATGCTCATCCATAAACGAAGTCACCTGGTCCATATACAGGTCCACTTCCGGGATTTTTTCAGTTTTGATATAGGAGATGGAGTCCAGCCAGCTCAGAATATCGGATAGTCTTTCGGAATTATTTTTCATGATGTCACCTCTTACCCTATTATATAGTATTGAAAACCAGATGGCAAGAGGGAAAGAAACAATGATAACAAAACGAAAAGTTTTGAAACTCACAAAAAGTTATATCTCCTTGAGAAAGGGGATTGAATTTTCTTTCCAGAGTGTCTATAATAGAGAATTACAAAGATAAAACAAAGGAGAGACATTTCTTATGAAGAAAGTATTAGCAACAGGCAACGCTCCGGCAGCAATCGGACCATATTCCCAGGCAATCCACGCAGACAAATTTGTATTCGTTTCCGGTCAGCTTCCGATCGACCCGGCTACCGGCGAGTTTGCAGGCGCAGACATCGCAGCACAGACCAAGCAGTCCTTAACCAACATCAAGAACATTCTTGAGAGCGACGGACTGAGCATGGCTAACGTAGT
>CAKRRJ010000090.1 GCA_934394615.1 uncultured Lachnospiraceae bacterium | reverse complement strand
GGTCCCGCCGTATGCCGGGCGTACATACTCCACACCCTCTCCGGCCTTCTCAATTGCGGTTACATCGGTCACGCATCCTGCGCCGAAACGCTGTGCCAGACGCGGTGCCAGGTCTTTTCCAAACTGGGTGCCGGAAAACAGAACCAGCTCCGGCTGTTTTTCTTTGATGTACCCCTCTAATACTGCGGTCTGCGCGTCTTCCGAAGTATCCCCGGTTTTTAATACGGTAACCTTTGCTCCCAGGGCTGCTGTTTTCTCTGCAGCCTCCTTATCTTCTACTGCAACAGCCAGGACCTCTCCCAGTTCCTTTGCGGCAGTCAGAAGTTCCAGGCTGCCCTGAACCGGTGCTCCCTCTTTTGTTTCGATATATACCAGTATGTTCATCTGCGCTCTCCTCCTTACAATGCCTTATCCTGAAGCATCTTTTCCATTGCCTTGCTGACTGCGTCCGCTGCCTCTTTTTCCTTAATGCGGATGCCTGCGCTTCTCTTCGGCGGTTCGCTGTAGCTCTTTAAGGAAACAATTGCGTCTGCTTTGGAGATTTCTGCGTCTGCCGCGGTAAATACCGGAACAACCGCTTTTCTGGCTGCCAGTTTCGCCTTGATGTTTGGATAACGCGGATCGTAAGCCGGTTTTGCGATGGTGAAGACTGCCGGCTGTGCCACGCTGTAGCGGATGTAGCCTTCTTCCGTCTCCTGTTTTGCCACAAGACCCTCATCCTGCGGCTCTACCTCGATTACGCTGGATACAAATCCGGTTCCCAGAATTTCTGCCAGACGGGCGCCAACCTGTCCGCTGATCTCATCGGTAGACTCTTTTCCGCAAAGGATCATGCCGTAAGGCTGTCCGTTCTCTGCCTCGCATTTCTTTACTGCCTTTGCCAGGTATGCTGCCACCGCGCCCTCATCCGCGCCTGCAAAAACGTCATCTTTGAATAAATACGCTTTCTTTGCGCCAACTGCCAGAAGGTTTTTCATCATACTGGTGCAGTCCTCGGTGCCGATGGCTGCCACGGTAACTTCACCGCCGTTTGCCTCGGTATAGCGGGCTGCAAGCTCCAGTGCGTAAGTATCAAACGCGTTGGTCACCTTCTCTACATCTTTTACTGCCGGTACGCCAGCTCCGTCCAGATGGATCTCCACGCTGTCATCCGGAACCTGTTTTACAAATACCAGAATATCCATATTCTCTATATCCTCCTTCGATCTGTGTTGTGGTCTCCGCCGGACCGGTCTTTCCAGTCCGGGCGGAAACGGATTTTCTATTTTATTTTCCGATTACAGCTCTGCCGACTACCATACGCTGGATCTCGTTGGTTCCCTCAAAGATCTGGAAAATCTTCGCGTCGCGCATGAGCTTCTCTACCGGGTACTCACGGCTGTAACCGTAGCCGCCCAGGATCTGTACTGCGTCGATGGAAGTCTGCATCACGGAATCACCTGCAAAGCACTTGGCTGCTGCGGACTCTTTGCTGAACGGAAGTCCCATATCTGCCAGACGGATTGCGTGAGCGATCAGCTGTCTGGATGCCTCGGTACGGATCTCCATATCCGCGATTTTAAACTGGATTGCCTGATTCTTGCAGATCGGCTTGCCGAACTGAACACGCTGTTTGGAGTAAGCAACTGCCTCGTCGATACATCTCTGTGCGACACCGGTACCGATGACTGCGCACCAGGTACGTGCCAGATCCAGTGTCTTCATGGCGGTGATAAATCCGGTTCCCTCCTCGCCCAGGCGGTTCTCTACCGGGATTCTGACATCCTCCAGAAGAACGTCGCTGGTGGTGGAGCAGCGGACACCCATCTTATTCTCATGGTTGCCAATGCTTAAGCCCGGGGTTCCTTTGTATACCAGAAAAGCGGAAATGCCTCTGGTTCCCTGATCCTTTGCAGTCATTGCGGTGATGACAAAGAAATCTGCTACGCTTGCGTTGGTGATGAAGCACTTTCTTCCATTCAATACATACTCATCGCCCTCACGGACTGCGGTGGTCTTTCCTGCGCCTGCGTCACATCCGGCGTTCGGCTCGGTTAAAGCAAATGCACCAAAACCTCCGTTGATGATGATGTCGCAGCATTTCTGTTTCTGCTCTTCGTTGCCAGCTAACAGAACAGGCTTTAATGCCAGGCCGTTGCCGTTTAAGGTAACTGCCACGCCGGCATCTGCCCATGCGATCTGCTCTACAATGGCTGCCTGATCCATATGATCCAGGCCCAGTCCGCCGTACTCTTCCGGTACATCCATCATGTGAAGCTGCATCTCGATGGCCTGGTCGTAAATCTCTTTCGGCCACTCACCGGTAATATCGTACTCCTTCACCTGCTCTTTCACTTCGTTGACGCAGAAATCGCGGACATCCTTTAAAAGCTCCTTGCCATCCTCAGAAATAATGTAACTCATATGTTGATTCCTCCCTTTCAGAAAATTATTATCTTAGTTAAGTGCTGAGGGATCAGATCCCCATCAGCACGCCTGCGTAGCAGATGGCTCCTGCCAGTACTACGAACAGTGCAAAATACTGAAATACTGCTCCCAGGATTTTGCTCTCCGCTCCGACTGCTCCGATGGCGCCTGCGCCAATGGCAATGCTCTGTGGGCAGACCATCTTGCCGATTCCGGCGCCGCATACATTGGCTGCCGCCATCCAGGACGGATCAAATCCAAGGGACGCTGCGGTCTGGCTCTGCAGGCCGCCGAATAAAACACAGGTGGATGTTCCGGATCCGGTTACAAAGGCTCCGACTGCTCCGATGAGCGGTGCGATGCACGGATACGCGCTTCCCGCAACCTCTACTAACAGGTTTGCGATGTCGGAAATCATGCCGCTGTAACTCATGATCTTTGCGGTTGCCATAACAGAACAGATCGTAACAATGGTTTTCCAGTACTTTTTCAGTGTCTCCACCAGTACCTCTGCCATGACTCCCGGTGCCGCTCCCTGTACCAGACCGCCGATGATGGCTGCCACAAAAATAATCATGCCCGGCGTGTTGATCCAGCTGAAGGAAAGCATTCCGGCATTCTCACCACTGTAAATCTGCACGGAAGTTTTGATTCCGGCAATCGCATTGTGGATCGGCAGACACAGATTGGAAGTAGCCATCAGCAGAATGAAGATCAGAACAAACGGACACCAGGCTTTTAAGCCCTCTCCCACGGTGAAGCTGTGGTCTGCCGCTTCCCCGGATACCTCAATGGAATACTCCGGAGCCGGATTGCGGTTCAGCACTCTTGATGCCAGTACAATGCAGATCATGGAGCAGATGGAACCGATGATGTCCGGAAGCTCCGGTCCGATGAAGCAGGCCGCTGCGTACCAGGGAATCAGGTAAGACAGAGCCGCGATCAGAATCATGGGGACCATGCCCTTTAACGCTTTTACGCTTCTGGATCCGATTGCCACCAGAAGGAACGGGGAAAGGATCACCAGAACTGCCTGAATCATTGCCACATGTGTGGATAATGCCATGGTCTCTACTCCGGCTACGGAAACCAGCGTCACCGTCGGAACTCCGACAGAACCAAACGCGGTCGGGGTGGAGTTGACTACCAGACATCCGACTACCGCTCCGATGGGATCAAGCCCGATGCCTGCCAGCATGGATGCCGGAATCGCAACCGCGGTTCCAAAACCCGCCATGCCTTCCATAAAGTTTCCGAAGCCCCAGCCGATCAGAAGAAGCAGCACGCGCTTATCTTTTGATACACTGGCCAGCATCTTTTTGATCTCTTCCATCGCCCCGGTCTTTAAGATCAGGTTGTAGGTAAAGAGCGCTGCGATGATGACCAGGCAGATGGGCCAGAGTGCATTCAGCACACCTTCCAGCGTTGCCGTTGCCATATTCCCTGCCGGGAATTTCCAACAGAACATGGATAACAGTGCCGTCAGGACCCATGCAAGGAAACAGGCCTTATGCCCGGGCATCTTCAAAATACTCAGCGCGATCACCAGCCAGATGATCGGAATCATCGCCAGCAGAAACAGAAAAAACATAGAAACACCTCCCAAATTTACTCAACCAATACAGTGCCTTGTTGCCCCTTTCAGTTCCTCTCGAGATTGAAATTTCATGATGCTTTTTATGTACCGCGGTCATTTTTGATAATGCGATTATATTCACACGCACTTTTTTGTGCAATATGTAACTTTTACAAGAAAATCCAGCGGTTTTTGGGCGTAATTTTTTTAACAATGTGTAATTGGTAGTGCCATTTTTTAGATGGCAAAAATCGTGTATATCCATACTTCAAACTATGAAAATTACGTCATGACTATATAAACATGTCTATATAAACATATTATTTTCTCCCGAACTCTATTTACACAGTCGATTTTTCCTCTGTTATCGTTATTTTTTTAACCTTCATCTCTTTTGGGATGCTTTTTTCTTTGTTCTTGTAGACTTGTCGACAAGTTTTTGGAGTTTTTGCACACTTTTTTTGCTTCTCTATCCCCTCTGTTTTTATTGGTAAAAATGACGAAAATAAAAAGTGACCGTTGCGGAATGGATTTCATTCCGTAACGGTCACTCTGATTTTTCCTTCTATATACTATCTGAAATGTTTCTTATAATTCCCGCAAAATCAGCTCTGTGATGCCCTCATTCGCACCCATAGCGATCCGTTTTACTTTCGGTTCTCGCCCATAGCTGAATTCTTCCCGAATGGCGGAGCGGATGCGCGTGCCACCGTTGTAGCCGTGAATCACCCGGATCTTATAAACGCTGGATCCAGCCTGATCCACCTTTTTCTGAATAGCCAGGACGGCCTCCTCTGTGCGCATCCCATGTACGTCAAGTTCTATGATAGGACTGTTCATTTCTTTCACTCCTTATGTATCTCTTTTCTCTGTCCATCAGAACAGTATACAACTCGTCATTTGGACTACGCAATCGCATTTTGATTGATGTGCTCTATAATACCACGAATCCCCTGCCATACAGATAAATCTGTAAAAATTTCTGCAATACTTCCCTGATCTGTAAACGGCGGTTCCTGAAGCACAGACAGATCCTTCATGATTCCATTGTGAACAATGTACTCAATAATCTGATTCACAAAATAAATCTGTCTGCTGTCAAGATTCTGATTCGTCAGATAATCCGCAAACGCTTCCTTGGCCGCATTCATATCCAAACCAACGATTTCTCTTACAAATTCTCCCAGTGGTTTTGAGCCATATTCTGTCACATACTCATCTCTGCTTCCCAATTCTGACCAGAGAATTTCTTCCAGTGCGTGAATATCGTGTTCTGTAAGCGGCTGATTTTTGCGTAGTTTCGCTATTACAATATGATCCTGATGCTGACGAATATAGTATTCGGCTTTTTCTTTATAATTCTTCAGATCATCATTATCGAGCTCTGCTTCTTTCCATTCCATTGACAATATCTCGTCGGCATAATTGACATCATAGCGGTACATTGTACGAGGAATGTATTTCATAAGATTTCGGAGCCGTTCCCGGATTTCTTCAAAATCATGAATATCTGCCTGCTCCAGATAATCGGTATTCAGCACCCTTTGTATAAAATCGGTCTGTGCCTGGATTTCCGGTATATTCGCTACCTCCGCAACTGCAGACACTTTCTTAAGCAATTCTTTTCTTGCTCTGGAATACTTTTTCCCAATCAGATACGCCAGTTCAATTCCATAAAGGAGCGCGTCAAAACGTACGGCGCTTGCTTCATCTCCATCCGGCAAAATGAGCGGAGCTACCTCTTCCCGGACAATCAGCGTATCCTCGTAGGTAATTCTCGTGTAATTCTCTTCCGAAGAATACAAATCTACGTATTTTAAGTGCTGCTTTACCGAAAAATTATCTCGCGGAAGTTCCTTTACCTTTTGGCTCATCTGCCTCACAAGTTCTGTTCTGTACGCAATCAGCCGGTCAATTTGATAATTGATATCCTGCAGCTTATACGAAATTTCAAATTGCAAGTTAAAGACGGCTCCCTGTAAGGCAATCATATTGGCGGATGCTTTTCCCTTATTCAGACGGAAAAATTCAAAGTTTCCACAGAAATCAAAAATATAAAACTTATTCTTATCTTCTCCATCCAAAAGTCCCGGACAAAGTCTGGTCCCCCGTCCAATCATCTGCCAAAACTTCGCCTTGCTCATGACTTTTTTGAAAAATACAAGGTTTAAAACCTCCGGGACATCGATTCCGGTATCCAGCATATCAACCGATATTGCAATCTGTGGCATTTTCTTCGGATCTGAAAATTCATCAATCGCACTTTGAGTATATGTCATGTAGTTATCAATAACCTTCGCGAAATCCGGCAGATGCGGATAGTATTTATGAAATACCTCCAATATTTTTTCTGCATGAGCATGATTCTTTGCGAAAATAATCGTTTTTCCAAGTTTCTGACCATAATCAATCTGGATTCCCTGAGTCATAAGAATATCCAGAACCTTCCGAATGGTATCTTCATTAAAAACCCATTTGTTCAGTTCCGATGCAGCAATGGATTCCGGAATCTTTCCATCTTCCTCCTCAAAAGTAGCTTCATACAATTCTTTATCCGCCTCTGAAAGTTCATCGTACACGATTCCCTGCTCAATAAATTTCAGACGAGTCTCCACAGAAACATAATCCACCAGATAACCATCCTTTACGGCCTGAGATAAGTCGTATCCATAGGTCGGAATTCCATGTTCCAGTTCAAAAATTTCATAGGTATTTTTGTCTATCTCATCTTTTGGTGTTGCAGTAAGTCCAACTAACGGTGCATCAAAGTATGTAAAAATATCCTTGTATTTATTGTAGATAGAACGATGCGCCTCATCGCACAAAATCAGGTCAAAATGTCCGCAGGTGAACAGCTTTCCTTCCTGATCCCGGGCTGTATCAATACAGTTCATCATAGTCTGATAAGTCGAAAAGACACAGTGGGCACTGTAATTATCTTTCTCTTCCACCAGGTTCGTGCAGGATAAGTTCGGCAGCATATTCACAAAGCTTCTCTTGGCCTGTGTCACCAGGGAATTCCGGTCAGCAAGAAACAGGATATTTTTTACCCATCCTGCTTTTAAAAGCACATCCGTCAACGCAATGACCGTTCTGGTTTTTCCTGAACCAGTTGCCATAACCAGCAATGCTTTTCTTCTGTTTTTCTGATCAAAACTTTCACATACCTTCTTAATGGCCTCTTCCTGGTAATAACGTCCCGCTATCTCTCTGTTCACCTGAATACTGCGAAGGCTTGTCCGCATGGTCATTAAATTAAACCATTTTTCCAGATCTCGCTTCGAATAAATACCGGAACATTTCCGTTCTGGATACTGACCATCAATAATATGCGTTTCAAACCCATTGGTTAAAAAGATAACGGGTCTTCGTTTGAATTGTTTTTCCAGTAAATCTGCATAAAGTTTTGCCTGCTGCCGGCCTTTCGATACATCCACGCAGGTTCTTTTTGCCTCAATCACCGCAAGCGGCCTCTGCGCGTCGTCATAGAGTACATAATCCGCATATCCCACCTCGGATTTATTTGGCATTCCCGGAAGCTCTACTTCATTCAGCCAGTTTCTTCCTTTTGTCCAGCCCGCATCCAGAAGCATCGCGTCTATGTATAATTTTCTTGTTTCATACTCCGACAGATCTAGCGGCTTCGGCACATAAGTCTGCTGATTTTCTTCTCTTCTGGCCGACAGCTTTTCCTTTAACGTGGCATTTTCCTCCATTAGGGACTTCAAATCCAGTTCCTGCTGCTGCAGCTTCTTCTGATTATCCGCAAGCTGCTCTTTTACCGCAATCGCATCCTGCTTCGTCTGCTTCGCCTTTGCAATTCTGTCTGTAATAAAAGACCGGTCAAAGGTACGATCCCGATGCTGCTTCTCGTAACAATGTGCCACAAAATCCAGAAACACAAACAGATTTTCCAGGCAGAGCATCGCCTCTTCCCGCCCAAACCGTTTTCCTGCATGCGCCACGTTGTTTCCGCACTTGCGGATATAGTCCATTCTCCTCCAAATATCTGGCCCCACAATCTGCCTGTATTCTTCTGCTCCCATCAGGCTTTGCAAATTGTCTTTATATGGCATTTCCAAGGCTTTATCAACCGAATACATCCACTTGATCGCAAATTCCATGGCACGGCGGCTGTTGATAATGCTCGCCTCCGGGTCCATGAGAATTACTTTTTCCGCAGATATGGCAATGTCGGCGAAAGTGGAGAATTTTGATTCGTTTTTTAAGTAATCAAAGTTGGTTAACATGCGATTCCTCCTTTCTGTGGGGGTGGTTGCAATTTTGATTTGTTGATTTTCTTGGCGAAATTTACAAATATCTTTTGCTGTTCAACTGGAGGAATAATTAACTCTACTT
>CAKRRJ010000089.1 GCA_934394615.1 uncultured Lachnospiraceae bacterium | reverse complement strand
CAGCGCACCGGTAAAATCATCTGCAATGATCAGGAGTTTATCCATACGGATTACCCCCTTTTCTCAAGTCTGCTCAGCGCCATCTTCGCTCCATATTCGATGGAATTGAGCAGGCTCAGTTCGTTTGCATCTCCTTTTCCGGCATGATCGAACGCAGTTCCATGATCTACGGATACACGGATGATCGGAAGTCCCAGTGTAATGTTAATTCCCGCAACCGCATTCCACTGCTGCCGTTCACGGTCATACACAAAGCCCTGTACTTTTGTCGGAATGTGTCCCTGATCGTGGTACATGCATACAACAATGTCATACCAGCCGCCAATTGCCTGGGAAAATACTGTATCCGGCGGGCACGGTCCAATTGCCTGAATCCCCTTTTCCTTTGCCTCCGCAATGGCTGGCTCGATCTCCTCAATTTCCTCTCTTCCGAACATTCCGTGCTCTCCACAGTGCGGATTTAAACCAGCCACAGCTACCTTCGGCTCCTTGATGCCAAGATCACGGCATACTTCATCTGCCATCTCGATCACATCCAGGATCCGCTCCTTCTTGCAGCGGTCGCAGGCTTCCCGTAAGGAAACATGTGTGGATACATGTACCACACGGAAATCATTGTGCGCCAGCATCATGCAGTACTTCTTCGTTCCGGTATAGTCCGCATAGATCTCGGTGTGGCCGGAATAATGATGTCCTGCCAGGTTGATTGCTTCCTTGCTGATCGCGTTGGTGATCGTGCCATCCACTTCATCCGCCATTGCCAGCTGAATCGCTTTCACTACATACTGGAATGCGGCTTCTCCTGCTTCTTTGCTGATCTTTCCAAGCTCGATTTCGGACGGGTCGGAGATCAGATGCATATCATAAACATTCATGATGCCCTTCTCATAAACCGCATCCTTTACATCTTCGATCACATGGATCCGGATCTGATCGTTTAATCCGGTACATACGAGCGCCTGCTGCATCATGCATGGATCCCCGATCACGACTGGTCTGCACATTTCATAAACGCTGTCATTCGCAAATGCTCTTGCTGTGATCTCCGGACCTGCTCCTGCCGGATCTCCTGCTGTAATTGCCAGGATTGGTAACTGTGCCATGTTGTAATCCCCCTTTTTTCTTATAAAACTTTCAGATAGATAGAACGGATATCGTCCAGTGTCAGTTCCTTGCGGTTATTTACTAAAAGTCTGGTCTGCTTGCTTCCGGAATCTACCAGGAAATCCAGATCTTCTTTCTTCACACCAAAGCTGTATAAATCGGTCGGGATCTCCGTGAACTTCACGATATCCTCGATCTGACCGATCACATAGTCTGCTTTCGCGTCAATGCTTTGTGCATACAGGGACGGATTGATCGCGTCACAGATTTCCGCAAGCTGTGCTGCACAGGCCTCTTTGTTCATTTTCATAACATGAGCAAATAAGATCGCGTTGGATACGCCGTGCGGGATGTGATATTTGCCGCCTAACGGATAAGACAGAGCGTGTACCGCGGTAGTACCGCTTCCGGTAATTGCCACGCCGCCGTAAAAAGCGCCCAGCATCATATTGCTTTTTGCTTCCATATTGTCCGGGTTGCAGTAAGCCTCTCTGATATTTTCAAAGATCAGTTTTGCTCCTGCAAGCGCGTAAGTATTGCTCAATGGGGTAGCCTTTTTGGAAGTATAGCACTCTACCACATGAGCCAGCGCGTCAACTCCGGTTGCTGCCACAATGGACTTCGGAAGTTTTTTGATCACCTGCGCATCCAGAATTACATAATCCGGGATCATGGCGGTGTTGACAATGCCTTTCTTTACTTCCTCTTCCGGAACTGCCACGATGGCGTTGCAGGTTGCCTCAGATCCGGTTCCGCAGGTGGTCGGGATTGCCACGCTCTTCATCTGCTTTCTTCCAAGAGACGGGTCTGCCAGAAGATCTTTCACCGAATAATCGGAACCTTTTAAAATGGAAACCAGTTTCGCGGCATCCATAACACTTCCGCCGCCAAATGCCACGATCAGGTCTCCCTCGCTGTTTTCTGCCTGTCTGCGGATTTTTTCCACATCTTCATAAGATGGCTCTGGTCTTAAATCACTGAAAATCTCATACGCGGTTTCCTGCTCTTTTAACGCGTCTAATAAAAGATCCAGTAAACCAGCTCCGATAATTCCTTTATCTGTAAAAACAAGCACTTTCTTTGCCTGCTCTTTTGCGATCACTTCTTTGATGCTCTCTGCAATGCTTCCCTCTCCTGTATAAAGTACAGACGGGATAATCAACTGATGTTTCATGATTTGTTGCTCCTTTCGTTCTCTCTTGATGATGCTATCCTAACAGAAAATCCTGACAGGCTCCAGAATTTGAAATTGCTTATTTGTTTTATTTTGAAACATGCTTGTTTTTTTGTTGTTTTTCTATCATTTTTGTTTTATTATGAGACATATCAAGTAAAGTACAGGAGGTCATTCATGGAAAATATCCATTTTCTCGTCATTTCTCCCTACCGCGGCATGAATGAACTGGTTCATGAAGTTCTTCTTTCTGAAACAAAGGTACAGGCTGACTGTTATGTGGCAAACTTAAGTGAAGTGGATTCTATTCTGGATAAACTGAATCTGCTGAATTACGACGCAGTTATATCCCGCGGCGGTACCGCCAGCTACTTAAAAGAGCGCATTGCGCTGCCGGTCTACGACATCGGGCTCTGGTCACTCGATGCCTTGCGCGCCATACGGCTTGCCCAGAACTTCCAACAGCCCATGGCGATCATTGGCTACGAAAATATCACCAGCCATGCCCGGATTTTATGCGAACTGCTCGATTACGATATCCCGATCTACACAATCTGGAGTGAGGAAGATGCCACATCTAATATGAAACTGCTCAAAGAAATGGGAATTTCGGTGGTTGTCTGTGATGTGATCGCGCATAATCTGGCTCTTTCCATGGGAATTACACCGGTCCTTGTCACCAGTGGTTACGAATCCGTCCAGAACACATTCCGGCAGGCTATCTCTCTGACCCGTTCTTCCCTGCAAAGCCGCAGGGAACTGACTCAGCTGACCATGGCATTTCAAAACAGCCCTGTCGCATGCACCATTTTTGACCAGTATGGAAAAAGCATCCTGTCAAGCCTCTCAGAATATGAAAAAAAACTGATTTTTCCATTTTTGCAGGAACATTTTGAAGAATTGTGGAAAGAAGGGGATACTTCTTTAGAACGTACCATCAAGGGACATACACTGCGCCTTACTATGAAAAAATCCACCATGCGGAACAGCACCTGCCTTTATGTGTATTCCCTGTTAAAAGAAAAACAGGAAATCCGGAAGATTGACGCGGTCACAGAAAAAATGGCCGACAGCAATGCCATGCCTGATTTTTCTTATTTCAACAGCACACACAGCCTGTCAAGCACACGGGATCTGATTGAAAAATACAGCCACGTTTCCACCCCTGTGCTGATTTCCGGCGAAAAAGGAACCGGAAAAGACCTGGCTGCCTACAATATTTACTGTAAGAGCAGTTACCGGAACACCATTTTTTATCAGATCGACTGCGCTTACGCCACAGAGCGGAACTGGACCTATCTGCTTTCCCATCATGACTCCCCGCTGGCACATAACGGGCACAGCATTTACTTTAAGCAGATGGAAACGATCCCGCCCCAGATTTTCAGCCAGCTCCTTTCCTACATTGCGGATACCAGGCTAGCCGTCCGGAACCGGCTGTATTTTTCCTTTTCCACAAACAATGAAGAACATGATTCCAAACCCATTATCACCGGAATCACCAAACTTTTTTCCTGTCTGTCCCTGCATCTTCCTCCTTTGAGAGAACGGCCGGATGATATTCCCTACCTGACTACGCTCTATCTCAACCAGCTGAACGCAGATCTTGGAAAACAGATCATCGGATTTGACACGAAAGCCAGCCTCGCGCTAAAACAGTTTCCGTGGGAAGGCAATCTGCACCAGCTGCAGCGCATTATCTATGAGCTGATGCTGATTACCTCAACTCCGTATATTTCTTATGAAAATACGATGCGGCTCCTGCATCAGGAAACAGCACTCTGGGTAGCTCCCGAACAATCCGGGTATCAGTTTGACTTAAATCAGACTCTGGCCGACATCACCTATGATGTCGTACGCATGGTCCTGAAAGAAGAAAATAACAACCAGAGCCGGACTGCGCAGCGTCTTGGGATTGGGCGCAGCACATTATGGCGGATTTTAAAATCGCATGCGGAACCTGATCTGCATTAATTTTGTTTCATAGGACGCAATTTCCTATGAAAGAATAAAAAATACTGGATATTTCCGAGTAAACTTTCCCGGAAATATCCAGTATTTTTTATTCTCCCCTCAGATACGCAATCACCGCCGCCGCGCTTTTCTCCCGCACCTTCATCTTCCACTCCGGCTCATGAATATGCTCCAGATAATGGGCGTCCGAATCGCAGATGATGCGGCACTGTTCCAGATAGGGATTGCTCTTTTTTAATTCTGACAATTTCGCCATATCGTGCAGTTCTGCCGTCCGGAACTGGCTCTCCGGCGGCACAAAACCCAGGTTCGAGATGAGGCTGTTGGCGTTTTTGTCGATGTGGGCGGGAACCATGACGCCGCCATACTGCCCGGCTACCATATCCCACAGTTCATCAAAGGAAAGCTCCGTGCTGTTGATGAGCAGATTGGGCTCGGAGCCGATACAGATATCTTCTTCATTCATGATCTGCTGCTTTCCGAAGATTTCTTCCCGGTTCGGAAATTTCATGAGTTTTCCATAAACAAACCGGTCAAACTCCAGCGCCGCGGAAAGTTCCGGAAACAGGCAGACCGCGTGCACTTCCTCCGCGGTCGTCAGCTCCATGCCCGGTATGGCAAGCACACCGTACTGCTCTGCCAGCTTCATCACCGCCGGACAGTTGCGGCAGGAGTTGTGGTCCGTCACCGCGATCACGTCCAGGCCTTTGATGGCTGCCATCCCCACAATATTGCCAGGTGTCATGTCGTCATCCCCGCAAGGGGAAAGGCAGGAGTGAATATGCAGGTCATAACTTAACTCCACAAATTCCGGGCGGTCCGGCTGCAGGCTGTCTCGCGCCTGTTCCCCATCCTGCGGCATTGCAGCCTTTCGTTTACACTCCATGGGTTTCTCCCTGCATCTGCTGCCACACCCACAGCGCTGCCTCAAACACCGGCTCTTCCGTGGCCAGCACCATGATATCCTGCTGCTCTGCCTTTTTTCTTGCGGTCTCATCCAGCACAGCGCCTTCTGCCAGGATGATGCAGGCAGCATCGGCCAGGGTTGCCACTGCCAGCGTATTCATATTTCCCATCACCGTGACCCAGGCACAGCCCGCCGGGGCTTTTCCCATAGCTACGCTTAAGAGATCACAGCAGAACGGGGTTGCGATTTCCCGCTCCGGGTCATCCCCCGCGTGGATCACCTGAAATTTTCCACTGTCAAGAAGTTCTTTTACTTTCACGTTTATCCTCCTTTCCCCACCATATGACTGCATCACACAGGTTCCACTGCTGTTGTCAGCCAGGCGTCTGTTCGGATCCGCAAGTCTGTTCCTGCATCAATCCGTCTGTTTCCCACTCTGTTCCAGCAGCCGCCGGATCCGCTCTTTCATAATATAAACGCAGTCCTCTTCCTTCGCCCCGCCTTTGGCAATATCCTCCGCCAATGCCTTGCAGGATGGTGCCCCGCAGGCTCCGCAGTCCAGGCCCGGAAGCTGCTTGCTTAAGGCTTCAATGCGGCTTAACCTTGCGAAACTCTCCATCATGGTCTCGCCCAGATTGTAGACTGGTTCGTACTCTACACCCTGCGTCCATGCCATCAGTTTTTCCGCTTTTTCTTCTGTTTCCGCATCCATATGGCTTCTTGCCACCGGCATATATTTGCGCAGGTGTTTTAATTTTACTTCTGCCACATACGGATTTTCCACTGTCAGCACACCGCCCACGCAGCCGCCGCTGCAGGCATCCAGCTCCACAAATTTCAGATTCGTAAACTTCTGGTCTTCCATATCTTCCAGGACCCGGATCACATTCTCGATGCCGTCGGCCGCCAGATAACTCTCCGTAAAAAGTCCGCCTGCCTCGCCGCCGCTGTGGCCCCAGCTGATTCCGATCTTGCCGGAAATGCTGATGTTCTCGGGGTCTTCATCCACCTGCTTCATATATTTTAAGAGCTGCGGGTACACATCCTTGATGGCAAGCACACAGTCGATCTCACTCTTTTCCGTTCCAATCGGCGCCCTCGCGTAAGTGACCTTGGACGGACACGGGGAGATGAAGCAGATGCCGATGTCTTCTCTGGGAAACCCTGTCTTTTCCATGGCCCGCTTTACCGCCAGTCCGGCCGCTACCTCCACCGGAGGATTTAAGGGCAGAAGATGCGGAATCAAATTCGGAAACCGCACACGGATCAGCCGTACCACGCTGGGACATGCCGTGCTGATGAGGGGCAGCTGATTCTCATGCTCCGTCAGATAAGACCTGGTTGCCTCACTGACCAGTTCCGCCGCCGCGCTCACCTCAAACACATCGTCAAATCCCATGAGCAAAAGCGCATGAAGCACGATGTTGATATCGTCCAGGTTGTTGAACTGGCTGTATAAAGAAGGAGCCGGAAGCGCCACCTTATAGCGGAAGCGTTCCATCTCCTCAAGCTGGTCATAGACCGCATGCTTCGCGTGATGGGGACATACCCGGATGCATTCCCCGCAGTCAATGCAGAATTTTTTGTTGATCCGGGCCTTGCCATCCTGCACGCGGATTGCCTGGGTAGGACAGCGTTTCAGGCAGTTGATGCAGCCTTTGCATAATTCCTCGTCCAGGCGCACGGAATGGTAAAACTTGTCCATACCGCCTTTCACCTCCAAATGTCATTTCCTGGTGCCTGGGGATTCCGGCTTTCGCCAGTCCAGCCCCATCCATTCTCACATCAGATTTACTTCCATTGTGATCTTCGTCCCCACACCAAGCTCTGTCTCTATCTTCATGTCATCGGTATATTTCTTCATATTCGGAAGGCCCATGCCTGCTCCGAAGCCAAGATTGCGCACCTCGTCCGGCGCCGTGGAATAACCGGCCTGCATGGCCAGTTCAATGTCCGGAATGCCCGGCCCCACATCGTCCAGGATCATCCGCACCTTTTCTGGCGAGATTTCCACCGTGATCTCGCCGCCGTTTGCGTGAATCACCATATTGATTTCACCCTCATACATGGCGATGGCTACTTTGCGCACGGCCTCCGGGCTGATGCCGAGCTGCTTTAACTTGCCCTTCACATCACTGCTGGCTTCCCCTGCCCGGGTAAAATCGTCCGCAGAAACATGATATTGTAATACGATTGCGTTTTCCATCAGACTGCACCTCCGCCAAGCCCGGCTTTATAAAGCATGCCGCAGGTAGAAAACATACGGTGCCCTGTTTCCATGACAATCAATTCACGTTCTTTTGCCATGGCAAGAATGGTTTCATCCGGATGTTTTCTCCGTACAAAGATCACGCAGACAATATCCAGCATCTCTGCGGTACGGATGACCTGCGGATTGCAAAGCCCTGTGATGAGAACGGAATGGTCTTTCGAAAAAGCCAGCACATCGCTCATCATGTCCGATGCGCAGGCACTTGCGATCTCGCGGTCCAGAAATTCTTCTCCCGTAAGCACCCTGGCACCAAGGATTTTCTGAACATCTCTTGCTGTCATAAGCAGATTCCCCCTGTCATAAAATAAATGAAGCATGGCCTTTTTATTGGTTGAGCCATTTATATTACTGCAAATTTTGTCACGTTTTTGACAAAGCAAACAGTTTTACATGGTAAGAATATCATCATTTCTGTTCATAATCAACAAAAACATTTATTGTGTTTTTAAATTAACAGATGAATTTTGTAGATTTTTTTTCATCTTCATGTTAATATATTATAAACATTTTACAAACGCAATGAGGAGGAGGGTTTACATGGCTTGTAAAAAAGAGACGGTTCCTTTCAGCGGAACACCAGAGCAGGAGGCTGCTTTAAAAAAGGTGATTGCGGAACTGAAGGACACCAAAGGCGCGCTCATGCCGATCATGCAGCAGGCGCAGGACATTTACGGCTACCTGCCAATTGAAGTCCAGACTATGATTTCCGATGAAACCGGGATCCCGTTAGAGAAGATTTACGGCGTTTCCACATTCTATTCCCAGTTCGCGCTGCAGCCAAAGGGCAAGTATCAGATTTCTGTATGCCTGGGCACTGCCTGCTACGTAAAGGGCTCCGGCGCAATCTTTTCCAAACTGGAAGAACTTCTTGGCATCACCAACGGAGAATGCACCCCGGACGGACGTTTCTCGCTGGATTCCTGCCGCTGTGTCGGCGCCTGCGGACTGGCTCCTGTCATGATGATCAACGACGAAGTTTACGGACGGCTCACCCCGGACGATATTCCTGGCATCCTTGCCAAATACAATTA
>CAKRRJ010000088.1 GCA_934394615.1 uncultured Lachnospiraceae bacterium | reverse complement strand
ACAGAAAAAATTAAATAAGCGCCTTTAGCTCAGTTGGTAGAGCAGTAGACTCTTAATCTATTTGTCCAGGGTTCGAGTCCCTGAAGGCGCACTATAAAGGCACTGATTTTGCAGACAGAGAGCTGCGGGGTCGGTGTTTTTTGTTATATAGATTTTTAAGTGCTAAAAACTGAAATTCAGAAAGGGGATCCCGCAATGAAAATTCTGCACCATGTGCTTGGCATCCTGTGCGGCTTCGCGCTGATGATCATTCTGCTCATCACATCCATGGAAGCCGTTACCTACTGGACGCCGGGGTATTATGAGAAAGAGTACGCAAAATACGGAGTTTTAAACGATGTTCATATGGAAATGGATGACCTGTTAGACGTAACGGACGAGATGATGGCTTACCTGCGTGGAAACCGGGAGGATCTGCATGTTCCGACTGTTGTGGACGGACAGCCAAGAGAGTTTTTCAATGACCGAGAGATTGCCCATATGGAGGATGTACGCGGACTGTTCCTGGGAGGGCTTGCGCTGCGCCGGATCAGCATTGGCCTGATTGTGGCCTGTGTGGTTCTGCTGGTGCTCTTAAAAGCGGATATCCGCCGGGTACTGCCGAAAATGATTTGTGTGGGTTCTGCACTGTTTTTTGCGGTGCTGGCAGTCCTTGCGGGGATCATATCCACAGACTTCAACAAATATTTTATTATTTTCCACCATATCTTCTTTAACAATGACTTATGGCTGCTGAATCCGGATACGGATCTTCTGATCAACATTGTTCCGGAACCATTCTTTATGGATACTGCCGCGCGGATTGCCGTGACTTATGGAGTATCGGTTCTTGCAGTATTTGCAATTTGTCTCATTATCCTGTATTATAATAGGACGAGCGCAAGAGAGCCAAAAACGTGCTTGCACGGTTGTGGCGAACGGCGAGGAAATTGAGTGACTCAGTCACGAGAAAAAAATAAATTAATGCCGGATCCGGGAGCCCGCAGGGGCCCCGGCCCGGCTTTTTCAGGAGAATAGAATGAAAAGAATTCTGACCTTGTTGCTGTGTATCACTCTGATCGCAGGCGTTCAGGTCACACCAGCGTTTGCCGCGCCGGACTGGCCGGCGAATGTTTCGGTGGAGGCGGAGGGAGCCATTCTTATGGATGCCCGCTCCGGCGCTGTGATCTATGGAAAAAATCTGCATACGAACTATTATCCGGCAAGTATTACCAAGATTCTTACTGCCCTGATCGTCATTGAACATTGTAATCTGGATGATGTGGTGACTTTTTCCCACGATGCGGTTTATAACGTGGAGCAGGGGAGCAGCAGCGCCGGCATGGATGTGGGCGATAAAATGACGGTGCGGGACTGTCTGTATGCCATGCTGTTAAAGTCAGCAAACGAGGTGGCGAATGCTCTGGCAGAACATACCGCAGGTTCCATCGAGAACTTTACGGTACTCATGAATGCCAAGGCGAAGGAGCTTGGGTGCCAGGAGAGCCATTTTAATAATCCGAGCGGTCTGAATGACCCTCAGCATTATACATCCGCTTACGATATGGCCCTGATCGCGCAGGCAGCGTTCCAGAATGAGACGTTTGTGACGATCGACTCCAGCCTTTACTATGATCTGCCGCCGACTAGGCACAATCCGGATGGGTTCCGGGTGTATCCTGGTCACCGGATGCTAAAGAAGAACACACCGCAGTATTACGCGGGAGTGATTGGCGGAAAGACCGGCTACACTTCACTGGCAGGAAACACACTGGTAACCTGCGCGGAGAAAAATGGCATGAAGCTGATCACAGTGGTTCTGAATGGACATCAGACCCACTACACCGACACCAAGGCGCTTCTGGACTTTGGTTTTGCCAACTTCCAGTCAGTCAATATAGCGGAGGCGGACAGCACGTATTCTTCCGTTTCCAACGATATGACCATTGCGGGGCTTCCGGCCGCGGACCTTTCGGTTTTGCATATGCAGAAGGACTGCTATGTGACACTGCCGAAAAACGCGGATATTTCAGACGCGCAGTCTTCGATCAGCTATGAACTGCCGGAATCCGCGCCGCAGGCAGCGGTGGCGCGCGTCTCCTACCAGTATAATGACCGCCAGATCGGGGCAAGCTATCTGCTCCACAAAGAGGCTCAGGATGAGGCCGATGCGGCAGCTGTGAGTGCTCAGGCGGAAAATGGTGAGGCAGCAGTTTTAGCGGACCCTGGCAGTGCCGGGGATGAAGCAGCACAGCCTGTTTCGGACGAAAACGGAGCAGCGGCTGCGCCAGAGCAGGAGACAGATTTTTCTGCATTCCAGCCAGAAACCCAGCAGGAAACCACATTCGACCAGGATCCTCTGGCTCTGGCCCAGACAGACCCGCTTGCTTCCTCAGAGAGCGCGGAAAATAAGACAGCATTTGGAACCCGCAAACCGGGCATTCATTTGAATATTCCTCCGGCGTTCTGGATCATTGTTGGCGTCGCGGCGATGGCTGCCATTCTTGGGTCCGGACTTCTCACTGCGAAATACCGGATTGAGAAGCGGGAAGAGGAAGAGCGCTCCGAACGCTATGAGCGCCGCAGGAAGCGTCTGCAGGATATTGGCATGACAACATCGGAATTTGATATGATGCTTCAGCAGAAGCGTTCCGATTCAGCCCTGAAGCAGACAAAACCGCGAAAGCGCCCGAAAAAACATAAATCATTTCTGGATAATAAAAACTTCCGTGATCATGAGTGATGGTCACGGAAGTTTTTTTGTAGTGGATCTGGAATGATGACGGTGTCGGCCGGAAGCGGAATGTCCGGCGGCCGGACTGGATGGAGTGCCGGAAACGTTCCTGGCTTTTTTTTCGGCCTGCTTTTGTTTGCGTTTCATGCGGTTGCGCTCCGCGCGTTTTTTGCGGACATCTTCTTTGCGCTGGATGATGGACTGGGCGCCTTCTTCATCGGTCAGTTTTAAGGTTTTGACTACAAATACGGATTCGCCCTCCACTTTTTTCATGCGGATCTTTCCTTTTAAGTAGCCGTGATCCGGACAGCAGGCCAGGGCGAAGTAGGTCTTCTGGTTTGGAGTAAACCAGCGGATTTTTTTGCGGAGCATGCGTCCGCAGCGGTAGCACATCATCTCGGTGACGCCCTTATCCTCCATGGCGTCTTCCTTTGAGTCAAATACGCGGGAAACATACTTGGAGTATCCTGGGAAAGTCATGCGGATTTCTTCTTTTTTATCGGCCGGGAGCCGGTAATAATCCACCGACCAGAACGGCAGGATGGCATCCGGACCAGGAGCGTTTCCGAGCATGGTAAGCAGCTTGCCAGTATAGTAGGCATCGTCGAGTGCCCGGTGGAACGGGCGGTCCTCCAGAAGGTTTTGTTCTTCTACTGCGGAGTCAAGGGAAATCCTTGCGTTTTCGCGGCAGAACAGGCCATAGAGCTTCTGTACATCATAGTAAAAAAGTGGTTTCGGAAACGGATTTGCCATGTTGTAGTGATCCATGTTCCGCTGAAGTTCCAGAAGGTCCATGTTGCCCCAGGTGCAAAAAACGGCACCCTCTCCGCACCAGGAAATAAAATCGGCTGCGGCATCCGGGAAAAGCGTTCCTCTGTTTCGCAGTTCTTTCATATCCATATGGGTTACTTCGGAGATGGCATGATGCATCTGGGTGTACACCTGAGGGCGGATCAGATGGTGAAATTCGTCCGTCATCTGAAAATTTTCGTTGAGCTTTACCGCACCGATCTCGATGATCTCAAAGGGAAAATGCGGCAGGGAACGTTCTTTCCCGTTTGCGCTCTGATTCCATTCTAAGTCAAATACAATGTAGTTCTTCATAATGAAGGTATTATAACATACGGAAGAAGCTTTGCCTAGGGTCGGGCGAAGTTCTGTTGCAGCAGCTTACAGTTTCCTTACAATACAAAAATGTGCGCTTTTTTGCGTGCGCAATTATGGGGAATATAGTATAATTGTAAGAGAGAATATCTGCGGCACAAAGGAGGGCTCCTTATGGCAATAGGTGGAAACAGCAGCTGGGACAAGATCCAGCAGGGAGTGAAGGATACCGAGCGGCTGATCGGACAGCGGGAATACAACGCGTCCATGGTAAAGGCGCGTCAGACACTGGAATTTATGGTGAAGCAGCTGATTGAGCGCGCCGGTATTGAGGAAGAAATGGATTTAAAGACCATGATCGATCTGCTTTACGAGCAGCGGTGGATTTCAAAAACGACCTGTGAGCATTATCACAAGATCCGCATGATCGGAAATAAAGCGGCTCATGAAGGTGATTCCAATGCCTACAGCGCAAATCAGGCATATCATATGCTTTCCCAGGAGGTATATACGTTTGCGGATGATTACCGCAATGCGAAAAAGGGTGTAAGACCGGCACCAAAGAGGCCGGCGGCGCAGGGGACATCCCAGAGCCGTGCGGGGAGCGCAGCAGGTGCGGCCCGCGGCAGCAGTTCGGGCGGAAATTACGCAGGAAAACAAAACAGTTCCGCAGCCACTCGGAGCCGTGGGCGTTCGTCTGGCCGGAGTAATTCGTCTTTTTCACTTTATACCCTGTTAAAGCTTCTGGTTCCGGTTCTCTGCATTGTGCTGCTCATTCTGGTAGTGAAAATTGTAAAACCAGACCAGGCAGCGAAGGAAACGGAAGGACCAACCGCGCTAGAAACCATGGAATCCACAGAGGCTCAGGAACAGGAGACAGAGAGCACCGGCCCTGTTTACCGTACAACGGATGTGTTGAATGTGCGTCCGGAGCCGAGCACGTCGTCTGAGCGGATCGGGCAGCTGAATGCGGGCGTGACCGTAGAATATGTGCGCGCCCACGATGATGACTGGGCGGTCATCCTCTATAATGGGCAGGAAGCCTATGTGGCAAGCCAGTACCTCACAACCGAATAAAATTATATGAAAACAGTCTGAGGTATCGGACGGGGCAGAATGCAGCGCATGAGCGTAAGATTTTGTCCCGTCCGTTTTTGTTATTCTCTATATCAGGGTGGTATCATAAATTTCTATATGCGTGAAAATTCATTTCGTCATTTTGACAAAAAAAGATCGTTAAAAAATTGTTATTCTTTCATTTTCACTATGGCGTTTTTGAAACAAAAGAGTATGATGTTAACTGAGAGTCTATATGCCGTATAATTTTGCACTTATAGTGGAATGGTTAAGGCATACGCTTACCAGATGGACAAGGAGGACAAGAATGGATACCGTAATCAAACGGATATCGGAGATTGAGAACGCGGCTGTGGCAGTCATGGACGATGCCGCCGCGCGCAAGAAAGCCTTTGCTGCCGAGATGGAAGAAAAGACCCGGCAGTTTGACCAGACCGCAGAGGAAGAGACTGAAAAAAAGGTGCAGAGTCTTCGCCGGGAAATGGAAACCCGGATGAACGCTGAATTGTCTGAGCAGAAGGCGGAGGCAGAAAGACAGCTTGCGCGGATGGAAAATAATTATGAACTTCACCATGAAACTTATGTAAAAAAGCTGTTTCAGGAACTGATAAGGGAGTGATCGTATGGGGCTTTTGGCCTACAGCGGAATTACGACAAAGGTGCGGGCGATGGAGAGCCGCCTGTTAAAGCCGGACCAGTTTCAGCAGATGGCAGAACTTCAGGATGTCCGCAGCGCGGCAGATTATCTGAAAGAGCAGCCGGCGTACGCAGAGGTGTTTGATGGTCTGGATGACACGAAGCTGCATCGGGGTTATATGGAACAGATTCTGACCCAGTCGGAGTACCGCGATTTTACCAAACTTTACCGCTTTTCCAGTGTGAAACAGAGAAGGTTCCTGAATCTTTACTTTAAGCATTATGAGGTAGAAGTTATTAAGAAACTTCTGCGGCATATGCTGGGAGGGCGCGAAGGAGAATCCGATCTGTCGATGTTTCAGGATTTTTTTGAAAAGCATTCCAGCCTGGATCTGGAGGCGCTCTGTAAGGCAAAGAATTTTTCGGAATTCACGGAAGCGCTGGAGGGAACCGTATATGGGGAACTGTTAACGCAGATGCAGGAAAATGGGCAGACGGGTTTGTTTGACTGTGAACTGCGGCTGGATCTTTTTTATTTTCAGTCTCTCTGGAAACTGAGAAGCAAGATCCTGAGCAAAGAGGAACGGAAAATTCTGGATGCCTGCTTTGGAAGCCGTCTGGACCTGTTAAACATCCAGTGGATCTACAGGGCGCGCAGCTTTTACCGGTTATCTCCGGCAGAAATTTACGCGCTGCTGATTCCGGTTCATTACCGGCTGCGGGCAGATAAGGTGAAGCAGCTGGTGGAGGCAGAGGATGACGCGAAATTTTTCGCGGCGTTAAAGGAAACGCCTTATGGAAAGCAGGAAGAAATCCAGGCAGGAAAGATGCCGGATATCCAGCTTTTATCGAATCAGATGTTAAACCAGATTTACGGAAAGGCCGGGCACCGCTATCCGCATTCTCCGGCGGTGCTGGATTCATATCTGTACAGGAAAGAACTGGAGATGCGAAAGATTATTACAACGCTGGAGGGAATCCGCTACGGACTTTCGGCGGCGGAGATTATGGGGTTACTGGCAAAGCAGTAAAATTGAAGCAGCGGTTTGACGCGGTGAGCGTTAAACCATTGCAGACAGGAGGAGTTACTTGTGATAGAGAAAATGAAGTTTTTAAGTATCACAGGTCCGAAGGATGATATTGACCGGGTGGTGGAACAGTATCTCTCAAAGTATGAGATCCAGCTGGAAAACGCTCTGTCAGAACTGAAAACGGTGGCAAACCTGCGGCCGTATCTGGAGATCAATCCTTATAAAGCGGAGCTGCAGACGGCAGCGGCGCTGATGGAGGAGATCGAAGGGACAGCAGACAGCTGTGGTGCGCGTGGCAGGGATTCCGGGGATGCGAAGCGCTCCGGTGAACAGGCAGTGCCGGTTCAGACCGCTGGCTCAGCCGAGCTTTCCGTGGAGAATGCCGTAAGCATCATCCACAGCCTGGATGAGCAGATCAAATCTCTTCGGACACAGAAAGAGGCACTGGAAACGCAGGCTCAGGGCATGGAGCAGTCCATGGACCGGGTCATCCCGTTTACCGATCTGAACTATGATCTGAAAGATATTATGCATTTTCAGTACATCAAATTCCGGTTCGGCCGCATGACCCACGAATATTACAATAAGTTTATGGATTATGTGTATGACACCATCGACACGGTGGTTCATAAGTGCCAGGAGGACGCGGATTATGTCTGGCTTGTGTACTTTGTGCCGGAGCCGCTCTGCGACAAGATTGACGCGATCTATGCATCTCTGCATTTTGAGCGTTTCTTCCTGCAGGATGAGTATGAGGGAACGCCGGAGGATGCCACCCATGAGCTGGAACATCAGCTTGCCGGAATCTATGAACAGATCCGAGGCATTGACGAGCAGATCCGGAGCGTGCTGGAGTCCCACACAGAGGAACTGCGGGCAGCGTACCGGAAACTGGAGACCTACTCCAGGAACTTTGATGTGCGCAAGCTTGCGGCCTGCACGAAGGATAAGGACCACACCTTCTACATCCTCTGCGGCTGGATGAGTGAGACGGACGCGAAGGCATTCCGAAAGGAACTGGAGCAGGATCATAACACATTCTGTTTTGTGGAGGAAGATCATGGAAATATTTTGAGCAAGCCACCGACAAAGCTGAAAAATCCTGGAATTTTCAAGCCATTTGAAATGTTTATCCGCATGTACGGGCTTCCTTCCTATGAAGAGATAGACCCGACCATCATTCTGGGCCTGACCTATTCGTTTTTGTTCGGTTTCATGTTTGGTGATGCAGGGCAGGGACTGTGCCTGATGCTTGGCGGTTACCTGTTATACCGGGCAAAGAAGATGAACCTGGCAGCCATCATTTCCTGCTGTGGTTTCTTCTCCACCATATTTGGTTTCCTCTTCGGCAGCATATTCGGTTTTGAAAATATCATCAAACCGCTGTGGCTGCGTCCGAAGACCGCGATGACGAATCTTCCCTTTGTGGGAAATTTAAATACAGTGTTTATCGTGGCGATCGCCATGGGCATGGGAATTGTTCTGATGACCATGGTACTCAATGTCATCAACAGTCTGAGAAGCCATGATACGGAGAAAGCGTTTTTTGACACCAACGGCATTGCGGGCATCGTATTTTACGGCGCGCTGGCTGTGACCATTATTCTGTATATGAGCGGCCATGTGCTTCCGGCCACCGCAGTTTTAGTGGTGATGTTTGTGATCCCGCTTCTGGTGATCTTCTTTAAGGAGCCCCTGACGGCTCTGGCTGAGAAGCACGCGAAGATCATGCCGGAGGAAAAGGGCATGTTCTTTGTACAGGGCGTGTTTGAACTGTTTGAAGTATGTTTGAGCTATTTTTCCAACACCCTTTCCTTTGTCCGAGTGGGCGCCTTCGCAGTGAGCCACGCGGCCATGATGGAAGTGGTTCTGATGCTGGCCGGTGCCGAGGCGGGAACACCTAACTGGCTGGTGATAGTGCTTGGCAACCTGTTTGTGTGCGGCATGGAGGGGCTGATCGTGGGTATTCAGGTACTTCGTCTGGAGTATTAT
>CAKRRJ010000087.1 GCA_934394615.1 uncultured Lachnospiraceae bacterium | reverse complement strand
AACTGATCCCGATGTTCGAGGAGCAGTATCCGGGCGTAACCGTTGAGGGAACCTACGACAGCTCAGGAAAGCTGCAGACCCAGATCGAGGAAGGCCTGGAGGCAGATGTATTCATGTCCGCAGCTACCAAGCAGATGAAGGCTCTGGATGAGGAAGGCATGATTGCTTCCGATACCATCGTTAATCTGTTAGAGAACAAGATCGTTCTGATCGTTCCGGCTGGCAGCGACAGCAAGATTGATTCTTTCGAGAAGATCGGCGACGCTGAGTCCATCGCTCTGGGCGATCCGGAGAGTGTACCGGCTGGACAGTACGCAAAAGAAGCTCTGACCAGCTTAAACGTTTGGGACAGTATTCAGGACAAAGTAAGCTTTGGTACCAACGTAACCGAGGTATTAAACCAGGTTGCAGCAGCAAGTGCTGACGCTGGTATCGTTTACGCAACCGACGCAGCAAGCATGGAAGATCAGGTTACTGTAGTTGCAGAGGCACCGGAAGGCAGCCTTGAGAAGAAAGTTATCTACCCGGTAGCAGTTGTAAAAGCAACCGCTCACGAGGATGCTGCAAAGGCATTCGTTGAGTTCTTACAGACCCCGGAGGCTATGGAAGTATTTGAGGCATACGGTTTCGTAGCAGCTGAGTAAGAATTTCGAAAGGAGAGAACAAGATGGACTGGTCACCAATCCTGATTTCCATGAAGACAGCCAGCCTCTCGATCGTGATCACCTTTTTCCTCGGGATCCTGGCAGCATGGTGGGTCGTCAGCATGAAAAATGAGAGGATGAAGATCATCCTGGACGGCGTGCTGACCCTGCCGCTGGTGCTGCCGCCTACGGTGGCGGGCTTTTTCCTCTTATATCTGTTTGGTGTGAAACGGCCCATCGGCATCTTCTTTTTACAGTATTTCGGCGTGAAGATCGCCTTTTCCTGGACGGCAACGGTACTGGCAGCAGTGGTTATGTCTTTTCCGCTCATGTACCGTTCCGCAAGGGGTGCGTTTGAACAGGTGGACCCGAATCTGATGGCGGCAGCCCGGACTCTTGGCATGAACGAGTGGAGCATTTTCCATAAGGTGCTCATTGCAAATGCCATGCCGGGTATCGTCAGCGGCGGTGTGCTCGCGTTTGCGAGAGGTCTGGGTGAGTTCGGCGCGACTGCCATGATCGCAGGCAACATCGCAGGAAAAACCAGAACCCTTCCGATGGCGGTTTATTCTGAGGTGGCAGCAGGCAACATGGACGCGGCATACCGTTATGTCGGAATCATTGTTGTCATTGCTTTCCTTTCCGTGATCCTGATGAACCGGTCTGCTCTGCGCGAGGAAAAGAAACGCAGACAGTTTAAGTAATTTCTGTGCCGGATAAAGGCTTACAGGAAGCAGTCACGAAAAGGAGAACATTATGAACGAACAATTTTTATCGGTAGATATCCGGAAAAAACTGCGTGAGTTTGAACTTCAGGTCCAGTTTACGTCCGGAAACAGCTGCCTTGGCATTTTAGGACCTTCCGGCTGCGGAAAGAGCATGACTTTAAAATCCATCGCGGGCATTGTGGAGCCGGACAGCGGTTCCATCACACTGGATGGAAGGGAGCTGTTTAACAGCAGCCAGAAGTTAAACTTAAAGCCGCAGAAGCGCCGGGTCGGCTATCTGTTCCAGAACTACGCGCTGTTCCCGAACATGTCTGTGGAGGAGAATATCCTTACCGGTCTGAAGGCGGCAAAGCGCTATGATGAGACCCAGCAGAAAAAACGAGTTTCCGAGATGATCGAGCGGTTCCGCTTAAGTGGTCTGGAAAAACGTTACCCGGCACAGCTTTCCGGCGGACAGCAGCAGAGGGTGGCGCTTGCGCGGATCCTGGCTTACGACCCGGAAGCACTGCTTCTGGATGAGCCGTTCTCCGCAATGGATTCCCATCTGCGTGAACGTCTGCGTCTGGAGCTTGCCAGCGTGCTTTCTGAGTATCAGGGAGCATCGGTCATGGTAACGCACGACCGCGATGAGGCATACCAGCTCTGCGATAACCTGCTTCTCTTTAGCCGGGGCAGAGTCATTGCGGCTGGAAAAACAAAAGATATCTTCAACGATCCGGGCAGTGTGGAGGCCGCAAGGCTGACGGGATGCAAGAATATTTCCCGGATTGAACGCCTGGATGATCACCGTGTCCGCGCGCTGGACTGGGATAATCTGGAACTGGTTACAGAGAAGAAGGTTACAGAAGACATTACTTCTATCGGTATCCGCGCTCATGATTTTGAGCCGGTAGCAGAGACTGACTGGATCAATCTGATTCCGGTGGGAGAACCAAAGATTTCCGAGATGCCGTTTGAGTGGTATGTTACCTTACAGAACGGGCTCTGGTGGAAAATTGGAAAGACCATCCACACACACAGCGCGGATGGCCTGATTCCGAAATATTTGCGGGTCGCTCCGGAAGCGATCCTTCTGTTGCGGGATTAGAAACGGGAATCACCAAAGTATTTTTCAAAGAGCTGGGCACATGTTGCTTTCAGCTCTTTTTCCATACCAAGGTATCGGTTTACAAAATCACGGGCTTCGTCGGTCAGATGGGAGGAACCTCCGGTAGCACCGCCGGAACGGGATTCAATCAGCGTACATCCCAGATTCTGTTCTGCCTTTTTGATGATCTTCCAGCCTTTGCTGTAAGACATTTCCATCTGCCTGCAGGCGGTCTGCATGGAACCGGACTGATCGACCAGGACCAGAAACTGCGCGACGCCGGGACCGAAAAAAGCATCGATTTTTTCGAGACGCAGCTTGAGCGAGGAACGCAGTGGAAATTCTGCAGGATCAGCGGAAACAGGTTTTTCTAATTTACGGCGCATAGGATGGGCTCCTTTCCGGTTATCAAAGTTCATTTTAACTTCAGTATAGCATGGGATGGCGCGGGAGGCAAATTTTTTGTTCGGCAGGAATGGAATTCCTGCTTGTGAATGACTGTGAAACCTGCTACAGTTGAGATTAAGAAAGATTTACAGGAAGGGAAATTGACAGAAATGAAAGAAACCAGTAAGATTGAACTGCACGGAGATATTTCCATCCCGTTTTTGAAAAAGAGCCGTTTTACCGGAAGCTTCAAAGGCATGCGCTATGTGCTCATCAAACACGAAAATGAGCTGGAGCCTGCCACGGAAGAAACACCGGCAAAAACGGAAACTGTGATCCGGGCTATTATCTGGCCGGAGCCGTTTAATTTTGAGGTCACACCGGATGAGAAGAAGCATCATGCGGATTTTCCATTTACAACGGATGGAATCTGGGAGGCGGTAGACTGGCTGAATGCGGAGCACGAAGCGGGGCATTATTGATTCATGGTGCAAAAACGTTACTGTACACGGGTAGGCATTTTCTGAACTGAAAATGCCGTATGACGCAGTGGTGGCAGCAGATTTTGCCGATTTGGAATGCAAAGCATCGGCAAAATCCGTTGCTGTTTGCGCAACGCGTGAACAGTAACGCAAAAACAGCTGTCTGTGGCAGCAAAAAATCTGTGCGGAAAGCACAGTGAGATGTGAACGGGGGTTCACAAGACAGGAGAATGACAGTATGAATATTTCACAGGTTACCGGGATCTGGTTCAGTCCGACCGGTACAACAAAAAAAGTGGCAGAGCGCATTGCGGGGCAGCTCACAAAAGAGGGAGCGGCGGCCAGCCTGGATCTGACCGATGCAGTGCCGGGGCGCCCGGACTACACATTTACCGAGCATGAGCTTGTTGTGATCGGTGTGCCGGTCTACGGGGGCCGCGTGCCGGAAACTGCGCGGGAACGATTTAAAAAGATTCACGGAAAGCGTACTCCGGCGATTCTTCTGGTTACCTTTGGCAACCGGGCATATGAGGACGCGCTGCTGGAGCTTTCTGACATTGCAAAAGAGCAGGGCTTTATTCCGGCGGGCGCGGCAGCGGTCGTGACAGAGCATAACATCGCGAAGGTTTATGGTGCCGGGCGCCCGGATGAGAAGGACAACAAAGAGATCGATGCTTTTGCTGCGGCATTGAAGCGGAAGCTGGAGACAGTGCCGGGAAGCAGTAACCTTTCGGAACTTTCCATCAAAGGAAACCGTCCATATCGTCCATATGGAACGCTGCCGCTTAAAATCAGCGTATCATCGGCGTGCGAGGGCTGCGGAACCTGCATCCGCAAATGTCCGGTCCAGGCGATTTCCAGAACGGACGCGAAGGTTACCGATGAGACAGCCTGCATTACCTGCATGCGCTGCATTGCAGTCTGCCCGAAACACGCGAGAAAGCTTGGAACTCTGGTGACTCTTGCCATCCGCCAGAAATTAAAGAAAGTCTGCACGGACAGAAAGAATGCAGAGTTTGTACTATGAAACTGGAAAATAACTTAGATACCGATGATATCCGGGGGCTGGTGCTCCGGCTTGCCCTGCCGTCCATGCTGGCACAGTTTGTCAGTGTGTTTTACAGCATTGTGGACCGTATGTACATAGGAAACATTCCTAAAATCGGAGAGGCGGCACTGGCTGGTGTAGGTATCTGCGGCCCCATTGTAACGCTGGTCTCATCGTTCGCGATTCTGGTGGGTGTGGGCGGTGCGCCGCTCATGAGCATTCGCCTGGGACAGAAGAATGAAGAGGGGGCAAGGCAGATTCTTGCCAACTGTTTTCTGATGCTGACAGTGATGTCTGTGATTCTGACCGTCTGTGTGCTGGGAATGAGAGAAAAGCTTCTTTGGTGGTTTGGAGCCGGGGAGACGACGTTTCCGTATGCGCTGTCCTACATGACCATCTACCTGTGCGGCACATTCTTTGCGCTGATGACGACAGGCATGAACCAGTTTATTATCTGTCAGGGCTTCGCGAAGGTAGGAATGAAGGCCGTCATGATCGGCGCGGTGGCCAATATCGTGCTGGATCCCATTTTTATCTTTGGCCTGCATTTGGGTGTGCGGGGAGCGGCTTTGGCTACCGTGCTGTCACAGTTTTGTTCCTGCTTTTATGCGCTGCGCTTTTTATTTGGAAAGAAAGTGCCAATCCGCATTACCTTCCGCGGGTATGATCCAAGGCTGATGCTGCAGGTAGCCAAAGTGGGATTTTCCCCGTTTGTCATCATTGCGCTGGACAATGTGATCATTATTTCCCAGAATATGGTAATCCAGCGGCTGGGCGGTCCTGGACAGGGGGATACCATCCTGACCTGCGCGGCAATCGTTCAGAGCTTTATGCTGATTATCACCATGCCGCTTGGCGGCATCACCTCGGGAACCCAGACGATTCTGGGATACAACTATGGGGCGAAGCGTCCGGACCGGATCTGGAAAGCGGAACGCTGGATCGTTACCTGCTGTCTGGTGTTCAACACCATTATGTTTCTGGCAGCGCAGTTTGTCCCGGAGATGTTTGTGCGGATCTTTACGCGCAACGAGGAGTATGTGGCCTTAAGTGCCTGGGCCATCCGGGTATCCACGCTGGGCGTGATCCCGCTGGCGGTGCAGTACACCGTGGTGGACGGTTTCACCGGAATGGGCATCGCAAAGGTGGCAATTACCTTGTCTCTGTTCCGAAAATCCATTTATTTTCTGTCGGTGGTGCTGATCCCGGTCCTGACAAGCGTCACCAATGTGTTTTATGCAGAGACTGTGTCCGACTTTGCGGGACCAGTATTCTCAACGATCATGTTCCTGCTTATGTTCAAAAAGGTGGTGGGGGATCCAAAGAAGGTTTCGGCGGCATAAAACAGCAATCCATTTCCATAGAGTATCGCATGTAGCCTGTTGCGGAATAAGATACTACTAAGGAAAGAGGGTGATCTCTCATGCGAGAGGAGCTGTTTCACATTATTTTAGGAATTCTGATCCCGTTTCTGGGTACGACCATTGGAGCGGGAAGTGTATTTTTTGTAAAAAATGAGATCAAACCGGTCATCCAGAAGATGCTTCTGGGATTTGCGTCCGGAATTATGGTGGCCGCTTCCGTGTGGTCACTTCTGATCCCGGCCATGGAAATGTGCGAATCAGCCGGAAAGCTGGCCTTTGTGCCGGCAGCGGTGGGATTTTCGGTTGGAATGGTATTTCTCTGGGTGTTGGATAAACTGATCCCGCATCTTCACATGGGCAGCGATACGCCGGAGGGACCAAAGAGCAACTTAAAGAAAACGACCATGCTAGTGTTCGCGGTGACGCTTCACAACCTGCCGGAAGGCATGGCTGTGGGTGTGGTGTTTGCGGGTCTTCTGACCGGAAGCGCGCCCATTACCGTAGCCGGGGCGTTTGCCTTGACGATCGGCATTGCCATCCAGAACTTCCCGGAGGGAGCCATTATCTCCCTGCCGCTGCACAGCGAGGGTCAGTCAAAGCTCAAAGCTTTTGTTATGGGAACGCTGTCCGGCGTGGTGGAACCCATTGGAGCGCTGGTCACGATTCTGTGTGCGAAGTTTCTGGTGCCGGTCGTGCCGTACATGCTGGCGTTCGCTGCGGGAGCCATGCTCTACGTTGTCGTGGAGGAACTGATCCCGGAGTCCGCTCAGGGCGAACATTCTGATATGGGAACCATGGGATTTGCGGTCGGGTTCCTTATTATGATGATTCTGGATGTGGCGCTGGGCTGAGTACCGGAAACAGACTGGAACTATGCGAGAAGCCGGGAAGCTGTCAGGAATACGGCAACTTTCCGGTTTTTATTTCATAGGAAATTGCGTCCTATGAAACAAAGACGCTCCGCAAGGATGCGCACTCGGCGCAAGGGTAGATGGTTGCCGAAGCAACCGCGCCTCGGCGCGAGAATGTGCCAAGGCACATTCTTTTCAATAAAAGGAGGAGTTTGTAGAATGACACAGGAAGAAGTTTTAAACAACGCGCGGACCTGTCTTGGCCCGTACTGCAAAGGATGCCCGGTCTGCAATGGCCGCGCGTGCAAAAATACCATGCCCGGTCCGGGTGCCAAGGGCGAGGGCGATACCGCCATCCGTAATTATGAGAAATGGCGGGAGATCCGGGTGCAGATGGACACGCTCTGCGAGAACCGTCCGGTGAACACCGAACTGGAACTCTTTGGAAAGAAATTCGCCTATCCGTTCTTTGCGGGTCCGGTGGGCGCTGTAAATCTGCATTACGGTGACAAATACGATGACGCGGCCTACAACGACATTCTGGTGCGTGCCTGCGCGGAAAACGGCATTGCGGCTTTCACCGGAGATGGTGTCAATCCGCAGGTTATGCTGGCAGCGACCGCGGCGATTGAAAGAGTGCAGGGCCTGGGCGTTCCGACCGTAAAGCCGTGGAACGCGGAGACGGTGGCAGAGAAGATGGAACTGGTGAGAAAGTCCGGCGCGTTTGCGGCAGCCATGGACATTGACGCGGCAGGTCTTCCGTTCTTAAAGAACATGACACCTCCGGCGGGAAGCAAGACCGTGGAAGAACTGGCACAGATTATCCGTGAGGCGGGCGTTCCGTTCATTGTAAAAGGCGTGATGACCGTGAAGGGCGCGTTAAAGGCGAAAGAGGCCGGGGCAGCAGCCATCGTGGTATCCAATCACGGCGGCCGTGTTCTGGACCAGTGCCCGGCAACTGCGGAAGTGCTGCCTGAGATTGCGGAGGCAGTGGGCGGCGGCTCCATGAAAATCCTGGTGGACGGCGGTATCCGCAATGGCACCGACATCTTCAAGGCCCTGGCGCTTGGCGCGGACGGTGTGCTGGTCTGCCGTCCGTTCGTGACCGCGGTTTACGGCGGCGCAGAGGAGGGCGTGGCAGAACTCATCACCCGTCTTGGCAGTCAGTTAAAGGACACCATGGCCATGTGCGGCGCACACAGCCTTGCCGGGATCACGAAAGATATGGTGCGGAAGTTTTAGAAACGCGCAGGTGTACACGGAGAATGTCCGTGTAAAAAAACACAGGTCTTTCTGTAAAAGAAAAACAGACAGTGGTATAACTGAAAAGAATAGTATACATTCCTTTTATATAGTTGACAAATAGTAACAGGATTGTTATCATAAAGAGAACGTGACAGAAGGGAGAAACACTTATGGATAGAATCGTGTTATCATTATTAGTGGACAACACATCAGGTGTACTGAGCCGTGTTGCTGGCTTATTCAGCCGCCGTGGCTACAACATCGAGAGTCTGACCGTTGGTGTCACTGCAGATGAGCGGTATTCCAGAATGACCGTAGTTGCTTTTGGCGATCAGAACATCTTAGAGCAGATCGAAAAGCAGCTCCGCAAATTGGAGGATGTCCGCGACATCAAGGAATTAAAACCGAGCCATTCCGTTTACCGGGAACTGATCATGGTAAAGGTACGGGCCAATGCGAGCCAGCGTCAGGCGGTGAGTGCCATTTCCGACATTTTCCGCGCAACCATTGTAGACGTGGGCAAGGATTCCCTGACCGTCATGCTGACCGGCGATCAGTCAAAGCTTGACGCGCTGATCAACCTGCTGGAGGACTACGAAATCCTGGAGCTTGCAAGAACCGGACTGACCGGCTTATCCCGCGGCTCTGACGACGTACGGTATCTCCCGTAGGAAAACGAAAGACTTTAAGCGTCAGGAGTTTCAGGGGCGGACCGAGAGTCGTCGAAACGTACTGCGCATGAAGCATATACAACTATGAATCTAAAGATTCTTGAGGAGGAAAAGAAGATGGCAAAGATTTATTATCAGGAAGACTGTAACTTATCCTTACTGGATGGAAAGACCATCGCTATCATTGGCTACGGCAGCCAGGGACATGCACATGCATTAAACTTAAAGGA
>CAKRRJ010000086.1 GCA_934394615.1 uncultured Lachnospiraceae bacterium | reverse complement strand
ACGGGCAGTCGCTCGATCACGCCGTAGAAGCGGACAATGAACAATACTGATCCTACTGATTCAGCCCCATCTTTCATCATTCCTTTTCCTGAAAAATTTGATACGCTAACTCATATTCTAGCACAAATCAAAAAACGTGACAAGTACCGGTCTGATACCTGCCACGTTCTAAACAAATTTTTTAATGAAACGGTTATGAAAACTTACAGTACATGTCCCTGTGCTTTCATAACCTCAATAACCTGGTCTACCAGCTTCTCACACTGCTCGGTGGTCGGTGCCTCTACCATGACGCGGACTACCGGCTCTGTGCCGGACTGGCGGAGAAGAATGCGGCCATCCGCACCCAGGATCTCGGTAACCTTCGCCACCTCTGCCTGCACTGCCGGATCATCCTGCGCTGCCTTTTTGTCTTTTACGCGGACATTTTTCAGTACCTGCGGAAGAATTTCTACTTCAGAAGCCAGCTTGCCCAGAGTTTCCTTCTTCTCCAGCATTACTTCCATGACTTTTAAGGAGGTCAGGATGCCATCGCCGGTGGTTGCATGTTTGCTGAAGATGATATGGCCGGACTGCTCGCCGCCCAGGCAGTTGCCGTACTGGGACATGTTCTCGTACACATATTTATCGCCTACTGCGGTCTTCTCATAGGAAATGCCCTCGCGGTCAAATGCCTTGTAAAGACCGAAGTTGGACATGATGGTGGTTACTACGGTGTTGTTCTTTAAGCTGCCGTTCTCTTTCATGTACTTGCCGCACACATAGAGGATCAGGTCACCGTCTACCACATTGCCGTTCTCATCGACTGCGATGCAGCGGTCTGCATCACCATCGTAAGCAAAGCCAACATCACAGCCGGTCTCCTTCACATACTCCTGCAGCACATGGATGTGGGTGGAACCGCAGTCTGTGTTGATATTTAAGCCATTCGGCTGGTTGTTAATAACGTGGGTTTCCGCGCCCAGGGCATCGAATACGTTCTTTGCGATTGCGGAAGCACTTCCATTTGCGCAGTCCAGAGCCACCTTTTTTCCCTTGAAGGAACGGGTGGCAATGGAGATCAGATAACCGATGTAGCGGTTTCTGCCTGCTGCGTAGTCCGTGGTGCGGCCGATGGCATCTTTTAATGCAAACGGGATCTCGCCCATCTCGCCGTCTAAGTAGCGCTCAATCTCTGCGATCACCTCCTCTTCCAGCTTTTCACCCTTGCCGTTAATGACTTTGATGCCGTTGTCATAATACGGGTTGTGGCTAGCGGAGATCATGATGCCGCAGTCGAAATCCTCGGTGCGCACCACATAAGATACGCTCGGGGTTGTTGTAACATGAAGCAGATACACATCCGCGCCGGATGCGGTAAGGCCTGCTACCAGAGAATACTCAAACATGTAGCTGCTTCGTCTGGTGTCCTTGCCGATTGCCACGCGGCAGCGGCCTTCCGGATTCTCACGGGTCTTTTTTGCGCGCTGGCCGTAATACCAGCCCAGAAAACGGCCTACCTTATAGGCATGCTCCACCGTTAAGTTTACGTTTGCTTCCCCGCGGAAGCCGTCGGTTCCAAAATATTTTCCCATAATGATTCTCTCCTCATTTCCGATTCCGGAATTTAAAACCTCAAATTCCCGGCTGACGCGCCCTGCGCCGCCGGGAACCTTTGTATCCTGATTAGTATTCGATTTCTTTTAAGAAACGGCCCAGCGCGTCCTGCCATGCCGGAAGACGCTCAAATCCGTTCTCACTGAGTTTTTCTTTGCTCAGACGGCTGTTGGACGGACGGGTAGCCTTAACCGGGAACTCGCCGCTGCTGACCGGAGTTACCGGCACATCCATGCCTGCCTGGCGGAAGATCTCTTTTGCAAACTCATACCAGCTGCACAGACCTTCATTGGTTGCATGATAGCGGCCGTATTTGTCAGTCTGGATCATATCCACTAAGAGTCTTGCCAGGTCATAGGTATAGGTCGGGGAACCAACCTGGTCGTCTACCACGCTGACTGCGCCGCGCTCTTTGCCGAGACGCAGCATCGTCTTAATGAAGTTCTTTCCTGCCACACCAAATACCCAGGCAATGCGCACGATAAAGTATTTATCGGACAGCTCTTCCACTGCCAGCTCGCCCTCGTATTTGGTCTGACCGTATACATTTAACGGATGGCGCTCGTCATCCGGCTCCCACGGGCGGGTACCCTGACCGTCGAACACGTAATCCGTGCTGATGTACATGAGTTTCACATCTGCCTCTTTGCAGGCCTGAGCCACGTTGCGGGTGCCCTCGCCGTTGATGCGGCGGCAAAGGTCTACGTTATCCTCAGCTGCGTCTACTGCAGTATATGCGGCACAGTGGATGACTGCGTCTGCTCCGGACGCTTTAATGACACGTCTGCAGGCTTCCGCATCGGTGATATCCATCTCCTCGACATCGACGCCAATGCCCTCGATGCCTCGTTTTGCAAGTTCATTCATCAGGTCAGTTCCAAGCTGGCCTTTTGCTCCTGTTACCAGAACTTTCATGCTGTTTCCTCTTTCTGACACCCGGTTGTTTCGCTGCGTGTTCCCCTCTTCTGTGCTCTGGCAACTTTGTGCCTGCTGCACACCGGAGCCGCGCTGCATCTGCCCTGCTCAGGCAATTACCGGTTTCCGTACATTTTCTCGTAATAATTCTGATACTCGCCGGAAATGATGGTCTCCCACCACTCACGGTTCTCCAGATACCATTTGATAGTCTTCTTGATACCGTCTGCGAATTTTGTCTCCGGCAGCCAGCCCAGCTCATTGTGAATCTTGGTCGGGTCGATGGCATAGCGCATGTCATGACCCTTACGGTCGGTCACATGGGTGATCAGGCTCTCCGGCTTGCCAAGCTCCTTACAAATAAGCTTAACAATGTCGATATTGCGCATCTCATTGTGTCCGCCAATGTTGTAGACCTCGCCGACACGGCCTTTGTGAATGATCAGATCGATTGCTTTGCAATGGTCCTCTACATACAGCCAATCGCGCACATTTAATCCCTCTCCGTATACCGGGAGCGGCTTGTCTGCCAGCGCGTTTGCGATCATGAGCGGAATCAGCTTCTCCGGGAAGTGATACGGGCCGTAGTTGTTAGAGCAGCGGCTGATGGTGGTCGGCAGGCCGTAGGTTCTGTGATATGCCTGTACCAGAAGGTCAGCACCTGCCTTGGAGGAGCTGTACGGGCTGCTGGTGTGGATCGGGGTCTCCTCGGTAAAGAAGAGGTCCGGGCGGTCTAACGGAAGATCGCCGTATACTTCATCGGTGGATACCTGATGATAACGTTTGATGCCATACTTGCGGCATGCATCCATCATGACTGCGGTACCCTTGATGTTGGTGTCCAGGAAGATCTCCGGATTTTCAATGGAGCGGTCTACATGGCTCTCTGCAGCGAAGTTCACCACGATATCCGGGTGCTCCTCCTCGAAGAGTTTGTAAATAGCTTCACGGTCACAGATGTTGATCTTGCAGAAGCGGAAATTCGGGTTCTTTAATGCCTCTTCCAGAGTGGATAAGTTGCCTGCATAAGTCAAACAGTCCACACACACGATCCGGTAGTCCGGATACTTGTTTAACATATGGTAAACGAAGTTGGAGCCGATAAAACCGGCACCGCCTGTTACGATAATAGTCATTTGTCTGTTCCTCTTTTCTTTTGGTTTGCTGGCTCCGGCCTTATTTCATGTCGTTGCCGTGCAGCTTATCGATGTATTTGCCGTCCAGAACATCCTTTAAATAGCGGCCGTACTGGTTCTTCTTTAATTCCTCATAGGTCTCCAGTACCTGCTCTTTGGTGATCCAGCCGTTTAAGTAAGCGATTTCCTCCAGGCACGCGATCTTGCGGTGCTGATGGGTCTCTACGGTCTTTACAAAGTTGGTTGCCTCTACCAGGGACTCATGGGTACCGGTGTCGAGCCAGGTAAAGCCCTGTCCCAGAAGCATGACATCCAGCTCGCCATTCTCCAGATAAATGCGGTTTAAGTCGGTGATTTCCAGCTCGCCGCGGGCAGACGGCTTTAAGCTCTTTGCGTACTCAACCACGCGGTTATCGTAGAAATACAGGCCGGTTACGCAGTAATTGGACTTCGGATGCTCCGGCTTCTCCTCAATAGAAATAGCCTTGCCCTCGGAGTCGAATTCCACAATTCCGAAACGTTCCGGGTCGTCCACATAATAGCCGAATACGGTAGCGCCGTGCTCCTTGGCTGCTGCTGCGCGCAGGCGCTTCTTTAAGCCCTGGCCGTGGAAAATATTGTCGCCCAGTACCATGGCTACAGACTCGCCGCCAATGAAATCTTCTCCTATTACAAATGCCTGTGCCAGTCCGTCCGGGCTTGGCTGAACCGCATAAGTCAGCTCTACGCCAAACTGATGTCCGTCTCCTAAAAGCGCCTCAAAACGCGGGGTGTCCACCGGAGTGGAAATGATCAGGATTTCCCGGATTCCTGCGTTCATGAGAACGGACAGCGGATAGTAAATCATAGGCTTGTCGTAAATCGGAAGCAGCTGTTTGGATGTTACCTTGGTCAGCGGGTACAGACGGGTGCCTGAGCCGCCTGCCAGAATGATACCTTTCATAATGTTCTCCTTTTAAATACGTAAAATACCGTCTCTTTGCGGACAGTCTTAGCTAGTTTGTACTATACCACAGATGCGGTCATATTGCAATCTGAGGCAGAAAAGGAAGGCTGAAGGAATTCGAAATTTTTTATGAATTCACCTGGGATTGCGGTACATTTCTTCCGGTTGCCTGCAGAAATTCCCCGTTTTCATCTACCTCAGCCGCAAACAGCAGCGTACGCGCGTCGTTCTGTTCATAGCTGCATGTCACCAGCACGAACATGGAATCCAGTGAGGCTTCTGGAATTTCCGCAAAAGCGCAGAGCTCCAGGCGTTCCCTCACCCATTTATCGAACGAAGCCTGGGACTGAAACGCGGTCTTTCGGACTATGCCGTTGGAATCGCTGTAATAACAGGCAAGCGTTTTTAAGTGGATCACGCGCTCCGGAGTGTAAATCTCAAAATAGCGGTGTGCCTCAAAAAATGCCGGATCTTTAAACTTTACCACATCCCTGAACATAGAACCGTCCTTCATATGGTGGCCGTAGACCGGATTATTCCAGCCGAGGAAATCTGCCTTACTGTCCGCATCCAAATAGATTGTGCCATACACACTGTCCTTCCGGTCAAAGCTTTTATGAAGGTAATACTGGTTATCCGGTGACTGGACGATCGGGTAGTCGATATTCGTATCCGGCACCCGGATCCAGCCAACCGTATCCGGATTCTGCTGCAGAAGGGCTGTAAAATCAACCGGGGACACATACGCGGATTTTTGCCGTGTTCCCGCTGTGAATGCCCCCACCGCACGTTTCATCCGCAGCTGCCCTTCGTTTTGTTCCGTGGGTTTTTCCTGTGCAACTTCCCCCTGAACCGGTCTCTCTGTCATCTCATTCAGGCTTTTCTCCAGCCTGCGCTGGGTCATCACATCCACCTGTTCTTTCACCAAACCAGCACCACTGATGACCGCAGCAGTCAAAAGCACGGCCAGAACAATGCCATGCCACAGATTCCCGTTATATCTCATGATATTCCCTCCTCTCCTTCTATATTAAAATACAAAAGACGGCCCATGAATGCTCATGTCCGTCTTTTGTATTTTTATTTCGTATTTTATTTTATACTTCGTTCATCTTTGCCAGCTTTGCTGCCTGATCTGCCGCGATGCAGGCATCCAGGATTTCCTGGATATCGCCGTTCATGATCTTGTCTAACTTGTACAGAGTCAGGTTGATGCGGTGGTCGGTGACACGGCCCTGCGGGAAGTTGTAGGTACGGATCTTCTCGGAACGGTCGCCGGTACCGATCTGGCTGCGGCGCTCTGCTGCCTCTGCGTTCTGCTTCTTCTCTAACTCCAGGTCATACAGTTTGGAACGAAGCAGGCGGAATGCCTTCTCTTTGTTCTGCAGCTGGGATTTCTCGGTCTGGCTGTAGATTACAATGCCGGTCGGGATATGGGTCAGGCGCACTGCGGAGTCGGTGGTGTTGACACACTGTCCGCCGTTACCGGACGCACGCATAACATCGATACGGCAGTCGTTCATGTCGATCTGAACGTCTACTTCCTCTGCTTCCGGCATTACTGCTACGGTTGCGGTGGAGGTGTGAATACGTCCGCCGGACTCGGTCTCCGGCACACGCTGTACACGATGTACGCCGGACTCATACTTCATCTTGGAGTATGCTCCCTTACCGGTGATCATAGCCTGAACCTCTTTAAAGCCGCCGATTCCGTTCTCACTTAAGGAAATAATCTCAACTTTCCAGTGCTGGCTCTCTGCGTAGTTTACATACATGCGGTAAAGCTCTGCCGCAAACAGGGCTGCCTCATCGCCGCCTGCGCCGGCACGAATTTCCAGAATGATGTTTTTGTCATCGTTCGGGTCTTTCGGCAGAAGCAGGATCTTTAACTCCTGCTCTAATTCTTCCACGCGCTTCTTCGCATCGGAAAGCTCTTCCTTTGCGAGCTCACGCATTTCTTCGTCGCTCTCCTCTTCCAGGAGTGCCAGACTGTCTTCAATGTCCTGTTTTGCCTGCTTGTAAGCCTTGTAAGCCTCTACAAGCGGTGCCAGATCCGCCTGCTCCTTCATGAGCTTGCGGAAGCGGTCCTGGTTCTCGGTTACGTTTGGCTCGCCTAATTCCTGCATGATCTCCTCATAGTGGATGAGGATGTCATCTAATCTGTCAAACATGCGGTTCCTCCTATTTTATGTGTATATGATTTCCTGTATCGTATTTTTCTTTTTATGCGTTCCGGCGCCTTTACTGCTGCCAGGTGCCGCACACAACGCGGTCTTTGCCAGGAAGGTCTTTCACAACCCGCACTCCGGTAAATCCGGCGTCCCGCAAAAGTCCGCTGACTGCCTCGCCCTGGTCGTACCCGATTTCCAGATAAATAGCTCCGCCAGGTCTCAGCCAGCTTCCCGCCTCCGCTGCAATCCTTCTATAATAAAGCAGTCCATCCTCCGTGCCGTCCAGCGCCATCATCGGCTCGTGCTCGCGCACCTCCGGTTCCAGCGTAGCAATAACTGCCGTCGGAATGTACGGTGGATTGGATGTGATAATATCGAATGTTCCCGCTGCTTCCTGCGGCAGGGCCCCAAACAGATCGCCCTGATAAAAGGCAATTTTCGTGTGATGCGCCTCCGCATTCTTTTCTGCCACCTTCAGCGCTTCTTCCGACAGATCCGTGGCTGTTACCGATTCATAACCGCCCTTCACCGCCAGGCTGATGGCGATGCAGCCGGATCCGGTACAGACATCCAGAAGTTTCTTCTCTGGTCCCTGCTGCTCGGCAAGCACCAGCTCCACCAGAGTCTCCGTATCCTGACGCGGAATCAGCACATGCTCATTCACAAAAAAGTCGAGTCCCATGAATTCCTGGCTTCCCAGGATCTGCTGAAGCGGCACACGGGATGCCCGCTTCTCTGTCATGGCACGGTAGTTCTGAATCTGCGTCTGCACCTGCGCGTCGTTTTCCGCAAGCGGACGCAGACGGTCCATCAGGAAATGGACCAAATCCAGATGAAAAGCTTCAAAGAGAAGCAGTTTCGCGTCGTTTTCCCCATCGGTGTCACCCGCCTGTAAGAGGATGGCGCTTCCTTCATTCAGAAGGTCATAGAGTGTCATTTTGTTTCCTCCTGAATTTCTGTATCCGGGAAGTTTTCACGCAGATATGCCTTCCAGTCAAACACGGCTTCTACGGCTGCGATGGCTACCTCGATCATGGAGTCATCCGGCTCACTGGTGGTAAGATTCTGCATCCAGAGTCCCGGCTTGCTGAGCAGGTTTACCAGTGCGTTGTCGCTCCGGCCCGCCAGGCGCAGAAACTCATAGGACACGCCGGCAATGACCGGCACCAGGATAATGCGGCTTGCCATGCGAAGCAGTACGTTGTCTACACGCACAACCATAAAGAACAGAATGCTGATGAGCATGACAATGATGAGGAAGCTGGTTCCGCAGCGCTTGTGCTGCTTGGAGCTTTCCCGCACATGGTCCACCGTGAGTGTCATGCCATGCTCAATGCAGTTGATGCATTTATGTTCCGCACCGTGATACATAAAAGTGCGGCGGATATCTTCCATCCGGGAAATCAGTTTAATGTATGCAATGAAAATCGCGATGCGAATGACACCTTCTAAAATAGCCATGATGGTATCGGAATGGATGACCTGCTTACACGCATTGGCAATAAGCAGCGGCAGAACCATAAAAATGCCGATGGCCATAATTACAGAAAATACCATGACAACGCCCATGAGCACCTGTTCTACCTTTTCACCAAACACCCGGTCCATCCACAGTTCCAGTTTTCCAGGCTCCGAATCCTCATCGTCCTCAAAGAAGCTGGCAGAGTAGCTTAATGTGCGCATGCCAAGGATCATGGAGTCCGCAAAATTAAAAATACCGCGCACAAACGGCAGTCCGCAGAAAGGCACCTTTTCCGTCATGCTGACATAGGTGTCGGTTTTGACCTCTATCTCGCCGTTGGGCTTTCGCACCGCAGTGGCGTACCGGTCCTGATTTTTCATCATAATTCCTTCAATGACGGCCTGGCCGCCGATACCGGAATATTTCATGCGTTTTCTATCTCCTCAATTTCTACCCTCGCACCAGGTGTGCATTCATATATTTTCCTGTAAAGAAAAATAAGGCTGAGCCAAAGTGTCTCCACTTGAGTCTCAACCTTACTTCGCTCTCGTTATGCTTACGCCTTAACGC
>CAKRRJ010000085.1 GCA_934394615.1 uncultured Lachnospiraceae bacterium | reverse complement strand
GCGCTGATGTCCCATCCGAAGCTGATCGTTATGGATGAGCCGTCCATGGGTCTGTCCCCGCTGTACGTAAACGAGATCTTTGACATCATTCAGAAGATCAATGCAGACGGAGTAACCGTGCTTCTGGTTGAGCAGAACGCAAAGAAAGCCCTTTCCATTGCGAACCGTGCTTATGTTCTGGAGACTGGTAAGATCGCCCTGAGCGGTGACGCAAAAGAACTCATGAACGATGATTCCGTCAAGAAGGCATACTTAAGCGAATAAGAGAAACTAAAGGCATAATTTGACAAAAAGCGAGAATTTGTCTTAAAAATGTAAAGTGTCTGAAAATAATTCAAAAAGGAGTGGAAAGTCCTAGACTTTTCGCTCCTTTTTGTGGTATTATTTAGGCAAAGTAAGGGAATGCGGTGGTTGCGGAAACAGGACTGTCGCTTTCACTTATTCGGGGAAATATAATAAAGGAGGGTTTACTTATGAAGGGCAATGTAATCGTTGGACAGTCCGGAGGGCCGACTGCCGTCATCAATTCCAGTCTTGCAGGTGTTTACCGTACGGCGGTTGACCGTGGAGCGAAAAAGGTATATGGAATGCTGTATGGAATTCAGGGACTTTTGGATGAACAGTATGTGGATTTGTCCAAGTATATCCGCAGTGATCTGGACGTGGAGATCTTAAAGCGCACACCATCCGCATTCCTTGGAACCTGCCGTTACAAGCTGCCGGATATCCACGAGAATCAGGAAATCTATGTGAAGATTTTTGAAATTCTGAATAAGCTGAATATCGAATGCTTTATTTATATCGGCGGAAATGATTCTATGGATACGATCAAAAAGCTGTCGGATTACGCGATTCTGACGGGGCAGTCCCAGAAATTTGTCGGTGTTCCGAAGACCATTGACAACGATCTGGCTCTGACGGACCACACACCGGGCTATGGAAGCGCTGCTAAATATATTGCGACCTCTACCAAGGAAGTGATCCGGGATGGCATCGGTTTCTCTTACAAAAAACAGCAGGTTATTGTCATCGAGATCATGGGACGCAATGCTGGATGGCTGACTGGAGCGGCTGCATTGTCCCGGGGCGAGGACTGCGATGGACCGGATCTGATCTATCTGCCGGAGCTGACCTTTGATATCGAAAAGTTTACTGCGAAAGTGCGAAAACTTCTGGAAAAGAAAGATGTAGTCGTTGTGGCAGTGTCAGAAGGAATCCGCATCAAGGATGGCCGCTATGTCAGTGAACTGGGAAGCGCATCCGATTATGTCGATGCGTTCGGACATAAGCAGCTGACCGGAACCGCAAGTTATCTGGCAAACGTCATTCATCGCGATATCGGCTGCAAGACCCGTGCGGTAGAGTTTTCTACCTTACAGCGCAGCGCAGCACATCTGGCATCCCGTGTAGACGTAAATGAGGCCTTCATGGTCGGCGGTGCCGCAGTCAAGGCAGCCGACGAAGGAGATTCCGGCAAGATGGTTGTCATTGACCGTGTCTCCGACGATCCGTACCAGTGCGCAACGGGCATTTACGATGTTCACAAGATCGCAAATGGAGAGAAGATGGTTCCGAGAGAATGGATCACCAAAGATGGCACTTATGTGACCGAGGAATTCATTGACTATGTAAGGCCGCTGATTCAGGGTGATTCCCCGTCCGTTATGGTAGATGGCATTCCGCGTCATCTCTATATGGGGAAAAAATAGGATTAGAAAAACGGTTCCACGCATATATTTCTAACAGCAGGAGCTGGCTTTGGCAGGCACTACGCCGCGGCAGAATACGCTCCGTGACAGGGGGAGTATCAGCATGGAACAATACAGTGTATATAAAGACATTCAGGCACGGACCGGGGGCGAGATCTATCTTGGTGTCGTCGGGCCGGTCCGTACCGGAAAATCCACTTTTATCAAACGGTTTATGGAGCAGATGGTACTGCCAGGAATCACTGACGAACATCAGAAGAACCGCACGCGGGACGAATTGCCCCAGAGCGCGGCGGGGAAAACCATCATGACAACGGAACCGAAATTTGTTCCCAAGGAAGCGGCACGGATTGATCTTGGGGAAGATACGGCAGTGAAGGTCCGTCTGGTGGACTGTGTCGGATTTATGACCGAGGGAGCCAGCGGACATATGGAAAATGAGAAGGAGCGCCTGGTGAAGACACCGTGGTTTGAGGAAAGCATTCCGTTTACCATGGCGGCAGAAATCGGGACCCGCAAGGTCATCCGCGACCATTCCACCATCGGCCTCGTTATCACAACAGATGGTTCGTTCGGGGAGCTGGAGCGGCAGGCATACATAAAACCAGAGGAAACGGCAATCCGGGAGCTCCAGGAGATCGGAAAGCCGTTTCTGGTGCTTTTAAACTCCAGCCGTCCTTATTCGGAGGAAACGAGGAATCTGGCGAAAGAGCTGGAAACAAAGTATGAAGTCTGCGTCATGCCGGTAAACTGCGAGCAGTTAAAGACCGGCGATATTTACCAGATTTTAAAACAGGTGCTGTTTGAATTTCCGGTGACGGAGGTAGATTTCCAGATTCCGAAGTGGCTGGAGCTGCTTCCGGCAGCTCACTGGCTCAAGCAGCAGGCAGTAAAAGCCGCGCGAAATGCCATGAGCCGCATCCGGCGCATGAAAGACCTCAGGGCATCCTGGACGGATGAGGACGCGCAGGCAGTAAACAGCATGGAAACTGGACGGATGGATCTTTCCGATGGAAAGGTGTCGGTCCGGATGCTGTTTGATGAAGGCTATTATTACCAGATCTTAAGCGAGTTTTCGGGGCTTTCCATTTCGGATGAATATCAGCTCATGCAGCAGTTGAAAGACCTGGCTGCGAAAAAGTCCGAGTACGACAAGATCCAGAATGCGGTGGAGCAGGTGCGGGCGAGAGGTTACGGCGTGGTGACACCGGAACGGTCGGAGATCGTGCTGGATGAGCCGGTAGTGATCCGCCATGGAAACCGTTATGGCGTGAAAATGAAGGCAGAAGCGCCGTCTATCAACCTGATCCGGGCTCAGATCCAGACAGAGATCGCCCCCATTGTCGGGAGCGAGCAGCAGGCCCAGGATCTGATCACCTATATGAAGGAAAACGCGAAACGGGAGGAAGATGGGATTTGGGAGACTAATATATTCGGAAAATCCATAGAACAGATTGTGGAAGATGGGATCCAGGCCAAAGTAAACCAGATGACGGAGGAGTGCCAGGCAAAGCTTCAGGACGCGCTCCAGAAGATCATCAACGACAGCAACGGAGGCCTGATCTGTATCATTATTTGACTGTGGCTGCCACAAAATTGGACCCGGAATGTGGAGGGCTCAGTTTTGCGGCAACCCGCATACAAAAGGAGGGTGCTTTATGAGATTGGTTTTCAGCGGAGCAGCTCATGAGGTAACAGGAAGCTGTCATTATCTGGAAGTTGGAACGAGCAAATTCCTGGTAGACTGTGGTATGGAGCAGGGCGTGAACATCTATGAGAATGTGGAGCCGCCGGTACCGTGGTCGGATATCCAGTTTGTGCTCCTGACCCATGCGCATATCGACCATGTAGGCATGCTGCCATACATCTACGCGAGGGGCTTTAAGGGCAGGGTCATTGCCACGAACGCGACCTGCGATCTGTGCAACATCATGCTGAAGGACAGTGCGCACATTCAGGAGATGGACGCGGAGTGGAAGAACCGTAAGGCACGGCGTGCCGGCCGCCCGGAGGTTCCGCCGTTATACGAGATGAACGACGCACTCGGCGTTTTGGAACACTTTGAAGGCTATAATTACGATGAGATCGTGGAAGTGAATGATGAGGTGTCCATCCGGTTTACGGACATCGGTCATCTGCTTGGTTCCGCTTCCATTGAGATCTGGATGAAAGAGGACGGCGTGGAGAAGAAGATCGTCTTTTCCGGCGATATCGGAAACTTCAATAAACCGCTGATCCGCGACCCGATCTACACGAGCGAGGCAGATTACGCAGTGATGGAGTCCACCTACGGTGACCGCTTTCATCAGAAAGGCAAAGACCATATTTCCGAACTGGTGCGCATTGTCCAGGAAACGCTGGACCGGGGCGGCAATGTGGTGATTCCGGCGTTTGCGGTAGGACGGACGCAGGAGCTCCTTTATTACTTCCGCCAGATCAAAACGCAGCACCTGATCCACGGGCATGATAATTTCGAAGTGTATGTGGATAGCCCGCTTGCTGTGGAGGCAACGCATGTCTTCAAGGAAAACCAGGCGGAGTGCTACGATGAGGAGACCAGGGAACTGGTGGAGGAGGGCATCAACCCGATTTCTTTCCCGGGCCTGAAACTTTCTGTGACCAGTGACGAATCCATCAACATCAACTTCGACGCGAAACCAAAGGTTATTATTTCCGCTTCCGGCATGTGCGATGCCGGCCGTATCCGTCATCATTTAAAGCACAATCTGTGGCGGAAAGAGTGCAGTGTGGTCTTTGCCGGGTATCAGGCAGTCGGGACCATTGGCCGGGCTCTGGTGGATGGAGCAAAGGAAGTCAAGCTCTTTGGTGAGAGCATCGACGTAGAGGCGCACATTGAGGTGCTTCATGACATCAGCGGCCATGCGGATCAGAACGGACTGTTGGCCTGGGCGCTGGCGTTTGAGAAGAAACCGCAGCAGTTCTTCGTGGTTCATGGCAACGATGAGGTCTGCGACCGCTTTGCGGAACTCTTAACCGAGAAAACAGGCGTGCCTGCCAAAGCGCCGTTTTCCGGTTCTGAGTTTGATCTGATAGGGGGTGTCTGGGTACGTGAGACCGCAGGAATTCCGATTCCTGCCAAGAGTGCTCCTGCGAAGAAGGCCAGCGGTGTCTTTGCACGGCTTCTGGCTGCAGGTGAGCGCCTGATGGGCGTGATCCGCAGAAATGAGGGCGGAGCCAACAAGGATCTGGCGAAATTTGCCGACCAGATCAATGCATTATGCGACAAATGGGACAGATAGGAGAATAAGAGATTATGTCAAAAGTACAGATTTACACCGATGGTTCAGCGAGGGGAAATCCGGACGGACCTGGAGGATACGGCGCAGTCCTGCATTTTACGGACAGCAAGGGGCAGCTCCATGAAAAGGAGCTGTCCGCCGGATACAAAAAAACCACCAACAACCGGATGGAGCTGATGGCGGCCATCGTGGCGCTGGAGGCGTTAAACCGCCCCTGCGAGGTGGATCTGTACTCGGATTCCAAATATTTAACCGATGCCTTCAACCAGCACTGGATTGACAACTGGGTGAAGAACAACTGGAAGCGCGGAAAAAGCGGACCGGTAAAGAATATAGACCTGTGGGAGCGCCTGTTAAAGGCAAAAGCCCCGCACCGGGTTACGTTTATCTGGGTAAAGGGCCATGCGGGACATCCGCAGAATGAGCGGTGCGACCAGCTTGCGACCACGGCGGCAGATGGAGATGACCTTCTGACCGATGAGGGTGTGGACGCGTAAACGCTGCTTTTTTCGGAATGGTTGCGGAGGCCGGACAAACTGTTAAGGCTTTCTTACGATTCTTTACTTCTTTTGTTTTTATATTTTCATTTAGCTCTGTTTATGTTATGGTATGTTCAGCAAATCGGAAACGGACTGCGCATGGTTTTGGACAAGAACCGCAGGACGGAAACAGGAAGAACATGACAGAACAGGACTGAATGATTTATGAAATTGAGAGGAATCTGGGTCGCCATCGCGGCGATCTGTGTGGTCGGGATTGGCGTGACGAACTATTCGCTGGAGCAGACAGCCACGGTAACCGGGCAGGAGGCTCCCGCTGTTATGGCGGAGGCTGCTCTGGATGCCGTGCCGCAGGATCTGGAAAGTGCACAGGCTTTTGATGCTGCGGATGCCGGAGCAGATGCGGAGAATGGCGCAGAGGCGGTCAAACTTCCGGATGAGGCAGCTGCAGCTGTTCCATTTGCCATGGAAGGCGCTCTGGGAGCGGCAGGACCCGAAGACGGGGAGGCTTCTATGCAGAAAGAAGCGCAGCCGGAAACCGAAAAGGCCGGCATATTAAGCCAGCTTGCCGAGCTGGACGCACAGCTGGAGGAACGCAGCAAGAGCACATCCGACGCGAGCGCAAATGCCATGAAGACAACGGCAGAATCGGAACGGAAACTGTGGGAAACCAAGATGCAGAGCATTCTGGAGGTTCTCGGGCAGAATCTGTCCGGAGAGGACAAGAACACATTTTTTACCGAACAGCGGGAATGGGTGCGCGAGCGGGAAAGCAAGGCGGTGTCCGATTCCAAAAAGCAGAGCGGCAGCACACTGGAAGAATTGGAGTATATCCGTTCTCTGCGGGACATAACCAGAAAGCGTGTTTATGAACTGGCGGAGCGCTATGAAGCCATTTTGGACGGAACAGAATAATTTTCAGAAAAGAGGCGGGAATTCTTACATTCCTGCCTCTTTTTACGGGAAGCGGCATTGCTAGGGACTTGATAATTATGATTTCCTATGGTAAGATACAAAGATGAATTGATTTATTTTTCTGAACATAAGGAGGAAGTTATTATGGCAGCAATCGCAACAAGTCTGATTGGATATACCGTAAAAGCCGTTATCTTTGCAGCACTCGCTTACGCGGGTATTATTTGCGGCAAGAAGTTCAGAGACAAAAAAGAAGCAGACCGCGCATAAAAGCCGGTTCTGCAAAATCCAGCCGCTGCCTGTAACTATGCGGGCGGCGGCGATAATACGGAGGAAGTAGTAAAGTGAAGAAGTATGGAGTAAACGAACTGAGAAGAATGTTCCTGGAATTCTTTGAGAGCAAGGGACATCTGGCAATGAAGAGCTTTTCCCTGGTGCCGCACAACGACAACAGCCTGCTCCTCATCAACTCCGGTATGGCACCGTTAAAGCCTTATTTCACCGGACAGGAGATTCCGCCGAGAAGACGTGTGACCACCTGCCAGAAATGTATCCGTACCGGTGATATCGAAAACATCGGTAAGACTGCCCGTCACGGCACCTTCTTTGAGATGCTGGGCAACTTCTCATTCGGTGATTATTTCAAAGATGAAGCAATCCACTGGTCCTGGGAGTTTTTAACTGAGGTCGTAGGACTGGAGAAAGACCGTCTGTATCCGTCTGTTTACTTAGATGATGACGAGGCATTTAACATCTGGAATAAAGAGATCGGTGTTCCGGCAGAGAAGATCTTCCGCTTCGGCAAAGAGGACAACTTCTGGGAGCATGGCGCAGGTCCGTGCGGTCCGTGTTCCGAGATCTACTATGACCGCGGTGAGAAGTACGGCTGCGGCAAGCCTGGCTGTACCGTTGGCTGTGAGTGTGACCGTTACATCGAGGTATGGAACAACGTATTTACCCAGTTTGAGAACGACGGCCATGGCAATTATACCGAGTTAAAGCAGAAGAACATCGATACCGGTATGGGCCTGGAGCGTCTGGCTGTTGTAGTCCAGGATGTGGATTCCCTGTTTACCGTAGACACCAACAAGGCACTTCTGGATGAGGTCTGCGCCATGGCACACACAGAGTACCAGGTGGACCACAAGAAGGATGTTTCCCTGCGTATCATTGCTGACCATGTAAAGTCCTGTACCTTCATGATCTCCGATGGCATTATGCCTTCCAACGAGGGCCGCGGCTACGTTCTGCGCCGTCTGATCCGCCGTGCAGCACGTCATGGACGTCTGCTTGGCATTGAGGGCAGATTCATGCCGGAGCTCGCCAAGACAGTGATCGAGCTTTCCAAGGACGGATATCCGGAGCTGGAAGAGAAGAAGGCTATGATCTTAAAGGTTCTTGCGGAAGAGGAAGAGAAGTTCAACAAGACCATCGACCAGGGCCTTGCGATCCTGGCAGACATGGAGAGCGAGATGTCCGCAAAGAACGAAACCGTACTTTCCGGCGAGAACGCTTTCAAGCTGTATGATACCTACGGATTCCCGTTAGATTTAACCATTGAGATCCTGGAAGAGAAGAACCTGACCGTAGACGAGGAAGGCTTCCAGGCAGCTATGAAGGAACAGCGTGAAAAAGCAAGAAAAGCACGTAAGACAACCAACTACATGGGTGCGGATGTAACCGTATACCAGTCCATCCCGGCTCAGATCACCTCTAAGTTCGTGGGCTACGACAGACTGGTACATGAGTCCAGGATTTCCGTTCTGACCACCGATACCGAGATCGTAGAAGCCCTGACTGACGGCCAGCGCGGAACCATCATTGTGGAGGAGACTCCGTTCTACGGAACCATGGGCGGCCAGTGCGGCGATATCGGTGTGATCACCGGCGCGAACAACGGTACCTTTGTGGTAGAGGATACCATTCACTTACAGGGCGGCAAGATCGGCCATGTAGGACACATGACCAGCGGCATGCTGGCAGCAGGCGAGACCGTTACCTTAAAGGTAGATGAGGCCTCCCGCCGTTCCACCGAGAAGAACCACAGCGCAACCCATCTGCTTCAGAAGGCACTGCGCAGCGTCCTCGGTGACCATGTAGAGCAGGCCGGCTCCCTGGTAACTCCGGACAGACTCCGTTTTGACTTTACCCATTTCTCTGCCATGACTCCGGAGGAGATCAAAAAGGTTGAGGAGCTGGTAAATCAGAAGATCCAGGAGAATCTGGATGTTGTAACACAGGAGATGACTCTGGATGAAGCGAAGAAGACCGGCGCTATGGCGCTGTTTGGCGAAAAGTATGGTGAGAAGGTCCGTGTGGTTAAGATGGGCGATTTCTCTACCGAGCTTTGCGGTGGTACTCACGTCGCTAACACTGGCACGATTCATGCATTCAAGATCCTCTCTGAGGCAGGTATCGCAGCAGGTGTCCGCAGAATCGAGGCACTGACCGGCGAAGGCCT
>CAKRRJ010000084.1 GCA_934394615.1 uncultured Lachnospiraceae bacterium | reverse complement strand
CCAGATCGGTCTGGCTACTGGCTATGTAAAAGAGATCTATCATCCGAACTACGTTGCAAAACGTATGGAAATCGGCGCAGTTATGGGCGCTGCTCCGAGAAAATATGTAAAACGCTTAAATTCTGACCCGGGCGATATCATCGTTCTGCTTGGCGGCCGCACCGGCCGTGACGGCATCGGCGGCGCTACCGGTTCCTCTAAGGTACATACCGAGGCTTCCATTGAGGTTTGCGGCGCAGAGGTTCAGAAAGGTAACGCACCGACCGAGCGCAAGATCCAGCGCATGTTCCGCCGTCCGGAAGTCAGCGAGATCATTAAGAAATGTAACGACTTTGGTGCAGGCGGGGTATCCGTAGCCATCGGCGAGCTGGCAGCAGGATTACAGATCGACCTGGACAAGGTTCCGAAGAAGTACGCAGGCCTGGATGGCACCGAAATCGCCATTTCTGAGTCCCAGGAGCGTATGGCAGTCGTTCTGGATCCGTCTGATGTAGAGAAATTCCTGGGCTTTGCCGCAGAGGAGAATCTGGAGGCAATCCCGGTTGCAGTGGTAACTGAGGAGCCGCGCCTTGTCATGAACTGGAGAGGCAAGACCATCGTAGATGTAAGCCGTGCGTTCTTAGACACCAACGGTGCCCATCAGGAAGCAAAGGTGGTTCTGGAGACTCCGGTCAAAGCGGGCAATCCGTTCGTAAAGAAAGAAGTCGCAGATGTGAAAGCCACCTGGCTGAATGTCTTATCCGACTTAAATGTATGTTCCCAGAAAGGCCTGGTAGAGCGCTTTGACGGTTCCATTGGCGCAGGCAGTGTATTTATGCCGTTTGGCGGCAAGTACCAGCTGACCGAGACCCAGACCATGGTAGCAAAACTTCCAGTGCTCAAGGGAAAGACCGATACCGTTACCATGATGAGCTACGGCTATGATCCGTATCTGTCCAGCTGGAGCCCGTATCACGGTTCCATCTACGCAGTACTTTCTTCCGTTGCGAAGATCGTGGCAAGCGGCGGTGACTTTAAGAAGATCCGCTTCACCTTCCAGGAGTACTTCAAGCGCATGACTGAGGATCCGACCCGCTGGGGCGCTCCGTTCGCAGCCCTGCTTGGCGCTTACAATGCACAGCTTGGCTTCGGCCTTCCGTCCATCGGCGGCAAGGACAGTATGTCCGGTACCTTCAACGATGAGAAACACGGTGAGATTAATGTTCCGCCGACCCTGGTTTCCTTCGCTGTCGATGTAGACCATTATCCGAACATCATTACTCCGGAGTTTAAGAAACCGGGCAGCAAAATTGTCGTATTCAACATGGAGAAAGACCAGTATGACCTGCCGGATTACGCACAGATCATGGATGGTTATGAGAAATTAAACGCAGATATCAAGGCAGGCCGCATCATCTCCGCGTATGCAGTGGAAGGACACGGACTGGCTGAGGCAGTCAGCAAGATGGCATTCGGCAACAAGCTTGGCGTAAAGATCGAGCACAATGTGGATCCGCGCGATTTCTTCGCTGCAGGCTGGGGCAACATCGTCTGCGAGGTTCCGGAAGGAAAACTGGGTGAGCTGTCCATCCGCTACACTGTAATCGGTGAGGTAACCGACAAGGCTGCTTTCGAGTACGGACCGGTATCCATCTCCATGGACGAGGCATTAAACTCCTGGACCAAGACCCTGGAGAGTGTATTCCCGACCACTTCCGGCGTGAAGCAGACCGAGGTGAAGTCCGATCTGTACCAGGCGGATAAGATCTATGTATGCAGCCACAAGCTGGCACAGCCGAACGTATTCATTCCGGTATTCCCGGGCACCAACTGTGAATACGACAGCACCAAAGCCTTTGAGCGTGCCGGTGCGAAGGTTGTGACGAAGGTATTTAAGAACTTAAGCGCGGAGAATATCCGCGATTCCGTAGAAGAATACAAGAAAGAAATCGCAAAAGCCCAGATTGTGATGTTCCCGGGCGGTTTCTCCGCAGGTGATGAGCCGGAGGGCAGCGCGAAGTTCTTCGCAACCGTATTCCGTAACGCAGTCATCAAAGAGGAGATTGAGAAGCTCTTAAATGAGCGTGATGGTCTGATGCTTGGTATCTGCAACGGCTTCCAGGCACTCATCAAGCTGGGACTGGTTCCGGAAGGACGCATCTGCGCGCAGACGGAAGATTCCCCGACCCTGGCTATGAACACCATCGGACGCCACATTTCCAAGATGGTTTACACCAAGGTAGTCACCAACAAGTCCCCGTGGCTGGCTGGCGCTGAGCTTGGCGGCGTATACTGCAACCCGGCATCCCACGGTGAGGGACGTTTCGTGGCAAACGACGAGTGGATTAAAAAGCTTGCCGCAAACGGCCAGATCGCGACCCAGTACGTGGATGAGAATGGCAATGCAACCATGGATGAGTTCTGGAATCCGAACGGTTCCTACATGGCAATCGAGGGCATTACCAGCCCGGATGGCCGTATCCTTGGCAAGATGGCACACTCTGAGCGCCGCGGTGATGCCGTAGCCATGAATATTTACGGCGAGCAGGATATGAAGATCTTTGAGAGTGGCGTGAAGTACTTTAAGTAATAAGTGATAGATTCTGACGGGGTGCCGCATAGATGGCGGCGCCCCGTTTTTCGGTTTGTCAGGTATTGACAGAAAGTGCGATTTAAAGTATTATTTGGAATAACTGCCCCGGAAAGATCCGGGAGCAATATGAGGAGAGACAGCGATATGAAGAAGGTTGTGAAGTTCGGCGGAAGTTCTCTGGCGAGTGCCCGCCAGTTCAAGAAAGTCGGAGATATCATCCGTGCAGACAAGACAAGAAGATATGTGATTCCGTCCGCACCGGGTAAGAGAAACAGCAAAGATACCAAGGTTACGGATATGCTGTATGAGTGCTACGCAGCAGCATCTACCGGAGCATCTTATAAAAAGCTTCTGGAAGCCATCAAGGCACGTTACCAGGAGATTATTGACGGTCTGGATTTAAACTTAAATCTGGAGCATGAATTTGCTACCATCGAGGAGAACTTCGTAAAGGGAATCGGTAAGGATTACGCAGCTTCCCGCGGTGAGTACTTAAACGGTATCGTTATGGCAAATTATCTGGGTTACGAGTTTATCGACGCGGCCGAGGTTATTTTCTTTGATGAGCACGGCAACTTTGAGGCAGAGCTGACCAACAAGGAGCTTTCCGAGCGCCTGGAGCATGTAGAGCGCGCTGTAATCCCGGGATTTTATGGTTCCAAACATGATGGAAGCATCAAGACCTTCTCCCGCGGCGGTTCCGATGTGACCGGTTCCATCGTGGCACGCGCCATCCACGCAGATCTCTACGAGAACTGGACTGATGTATCCGGCTTCCTGGTAACCGATCCGCGCATTGTGGAGAATCCGGAAGTCATCGAGACCATCACCTACAAAGAGCTTCGTGAACTCGCCTACATGGGCGCAGGCGTACTGCACGAGGACGCCATCTTCCCGGTAAGAAAAGAAGGCATCCCGATCAACATCCGCAACACCAACCGCCCGGAGGACAAGGGTACCCTCATCGTGGAGAGCACCTGCAGAAAGCCGCGCTACACCATCACCGGTATCGCCGGAAGAAAGGGCTTCTGTGCCATCAACATTGAGAAGGCCATGATGAACTCCGAAGTTGGTTTTGGGAGGAAAGTTCTTGGTGTATTCGAGAAGTACGGTATTTCCTTCGAGCATATGCCATCCGGAATCGACACTATGACGATTATGGTACATCAGGACGAATTTGAAGAGTACGAGCAGTCTGTGATTGCCGGCATCCACCGCGCGGTAGAGCCGGATCTCGTAGATCTGGAAGCAGACCTTGCCCTTATTGCAGTGGTTGGGAGAGGTATGAAGGGCACCCGTGGGACTGTCGGAAGAATTTTCTCCGCACTGGCTCATGCCCGCATCAATGTCAAGATGATCGACCAGGGTTCCAGTGAACTCAACATCATCATCGGTGTGAAGAACTCTGACTTCGAGACCGCCATCAAGGCAATTTATGACATCTTCATTACTGCAGCAATCTAAAAACGAAGAACCGGATCCGGTTTTTGAAAGGGGAATCCCGCATATGGCTTTAGGCCGGCGCGAGGTTCCCCCTTTCGTTGTGGGGGAAAGTGTGTTATACTGGGATTTAAGTTTTGAAAAAGAGGAATATCATAAAAAGGTGGAGTTACATGAACAGGAGATCAAACAGAACGCGGGCGGGAAAGGCCGCTGTGCTTGCTGCCGCCGCGTTTTTGTCCGGATGTGCCGGTCCGTCTACGAAGGTGCTGCCGCAGAAGCAGGGAGGAACCTACCAGGATGTTCCGGGGGAAATCCCGGTTGTTGAGGAGGTCAATTCCTTTTATCTGCAGGAATCGCTGGCTATGCTTTCCGCAGCCCCGCGCCCGGCAGGAAGCCGTGGGGAGGATTCCGCAGCCCGCTATATCCAGCGCATGCTGAAGGATTATGGCTATCAGGTGAACCGCCAGCGTTTTCGTGAGCGTACAGAGCATGAGACAGTCATTGGCACCAATGTTGTCGCGGTTCGTCCTGCAGATGACCCGGATGCAGACATTTTACTTATCTGCTGCTGGCATGACTCCGCGCCGGACAGTCCGGGTGCCGGAAACAATGCGTCGGGCGTGTCGGTATTTCTTGAGACGGCCCGCATCCTGTCTGGTATCCCGACGGATACGGAAGTGCGCTTTGTGAGTCTGTCCGCCCACGAAAAGGACGCGCTTGGCGCGCGCATCTATACAAAGAGCCTAAGCAAGCGTGAAAAAGAGCGCCTGACCGGCGTGATCACCATTGGTCCATGCGGTTCCCTGGATTATGAGAGTACGGTGCTCGGCACGCAGGACGGAAAGGACACGATGCTTGGGGATCTCTTGAAAAGTGCGGCTGCGCAGATCACAGACGAATCCTGGAACTATGGAAAGCGTGCAGGGATGGAAAATGGCATTTTTGCCTCGTACGAGATCCCGGCGGTAGAGATCGGACAGGAATACCGGGGATTTGCGGATGGAACGCCGCTCGATACGGTGGATACGGTGGATGTGGAATGCCTGTCCGAGATCGTGGACACGGTCTGCCAGGCGGTTTCCGGCATTATGAGCCTGGATACGCCGTCCATGCGGGCAAAAGCACATTTTGAGAATAACTGGAAGATGTTTCAGTATGAGCAGGAACCACACGGGGAGATTCCGTTCGGAAGTTCGTCGGGAGAGCTGCAGGCACTTCTTGGCATTCCAGGAAAGATTGCCCTGGTAAACCGTGACAGGGAGAACCAGCCAATCGAAAAATATCAGTTTCAGATGAAGTGGTTCGGTCTGAACCAGCCGCTCACCACAAGCTATTATTTCACGGATGACGCACTGGATCTGGTGAGCATTACGCCGGAAGGCGGTGTGACAACAGAGGAGCTGACAGCCGCGCTCACTGGAATTTACGGAGAGCCTGCAGATCATGTTTCAGGGCCGTACGGTACAGATTATACCTGGAAGGACGCAAAAACCGGACAGCAGCTGGAACTGATCCAGGGACGCGATGATTTTGAGATTGAGATCCGTTCGTTTACGCCGGAAAAGAGCCTGATCGGACGTTTCTCGCCAGATGGAACCGTACTGGAAAGCGCAGATCTGGAAATACGCGGTCTCGAGCAGTTAAAAGGCCTGTGCCAGGCAGTATTTGCGCCGCAGGAGGGTCTTCCGAAGACCGATCTTTTGTTTGAGACAGACGGAACTGGCAGTTTCCAGACTGCGGTTGCCAGGAAGAAGCATGTGGGAGAACATACCGAAACTTTGGCAAAGAACGGTGCGGAATCTGAAAAAGGCACAGCAAAAACAGCAGCTTCTGGAGCCGCTGGCGCGCAGGAGAATCATGCTGCATTGGAGGAAGCAATCTCTGATGCGGCGGAGTGGGAAGTATCGGTGGATCCGGCAGATTTCCTGCTTCCGGACGGCTCTTACCGGAACCGGACAGAAGTGGTCAAAGCCCTGACTGCCGCATACGGAACGCTGTTAAAAGAGGCATTTCCGGAGACATACCTGCAGGAATATGAAAACCTGAAGGAAAAGAACATGGAAGAACCGGCAAGGCCGGATGCCGCGCCGGGGGCAGATACGCAGACCGGGGAAGCGGAAATTCTGCAGCTTCCGGAGTTTGAGGATGCGTTCGCGCTCTATGTTCTGACTGGAAAGCCGCAGGAGAGCCCGGGCAGATACCAGGAGTGCATCCGCTATTTTTATCAGTTCGGGGAACTGAATACATACCGCAGTGCCGTGCGAAACGCTCTGGGACTGCAGACGGAGGAATAAATACTATGAGTCAGGTAATCATCATCGGCGGCGGTGCCGCAGGCATGATGGCGGCGATCGCCGCAGCAGGTGTGGGACACAAAGTCCGCATCTACGAGAAAAATGAGAAACTTGGGAAAAAGATCTACATTACCGGAAAGGGCCGCTGCAACGTCACGAATGCGTGCGATACCGAAGAGCTGTTCCAGAACGTAGTCCACAACCCGAAATTCTTATACAGCAGTTTTTACGCATTTACGAACACGGATATCATGGATCTGATCGAGAAATATGGCTGCCCGCTGAAAACAGAACGCGGAAACCGTGTGTTCCCGGTGTCAGATAAGTCGTCCGATGTCATCCATGCATTGACGGTGGCTCTTCGCGATCTCGGTGTGGAGGTGGAACTTCACGAGGAAGTTGCCGATGTCCTGGCAGAAGACGGACATGTGACCGGTGTGCGCTTAAAACGGGGCGGAAAGATGGTCCCGGCTGATGCAGTGGTTGTGACAACGGGAGGCCTTTCCTATCCGTCTACCGGTTCGACCGGCGATGGTTACCGCTTTGCGAAAGAGCTGGGACATACCATCACGGACCTTTCCCCGGCGTTGGTGCCGTTTGAGGCAAAGGAACCGGTCTGCAAGGAACTTCAGGGCCTTTCCCTGAGAAATATCAGTGTGAAGATCCGAAACGGCAAAAAAGTCCTTTACGAGGAGTTTGGCGAGATGCTGTTTACACATTTTGGTGTCAGCGGTCCGGTGCTGCTTTCCGCGAGCAGCTATGTGGCATCCGCATTAAAGAAAGGTCCGCTCACGCTTTCCATCGACTTAAAACCGGCACTTTCCGAAGAGCAGCTCGATGCCCGCATCCTGCGCGATTTTGAGGAAGCAAAAAATAAACAGTACAAAAATTCCTTAAACCACCTGCTTCCGGCCAAGCTGGTTCCGGTCATCATAGAACGAAGCGGCATCTCTCCGGAGAAGAAGGTCAATGAGATCACCCGGGAAGAGCGCCATCAGCTGATCCAGGCGGTAAAAGACTTCTGTATCACCCTGGTGGGCCTGCGCGATTATAAGGAGGCTATCATCACCCAGGGAGGCGTGTCCGTGCGCGAGGTAAACCCGTCCACGATGGAGTCCAAAAAGACGGCTGGCCTGTATTTTGCGGGTGAGGTGCTGGATCTTGACGCGGTGACGGGCGGCTTTAACCTTCAGATTGCCTGGTCAACCGGGTATCTTGCCGGAATTTCCATTCCGCAGTAAGGGAATGAAACGATAGAAACAAGGAGACGAATAAGCTATGGGAAAACATGCATTTAACATCGCAATCGATGGACCGGCAGGTGCCGGAAAGAGCACCATCGCGAAGATGGTGGCAAAGAAACTGAACTTTATCTATGTGGACACCGGAGCCATGTACCGCGCGATTGCCCTGTATCTGCTGCGAAGCGGCGTGGATACCGCCAATGAGACAGCGGTCAGTGAGGCTGTGAAGAACGCGGACATCACCATCCGCTATCAGGAAGGCGTGCAGCAGGTTATCTTAAACGGCGAGGATGTATCCGGATTCATCCGCACGGAGGAGGTAGGAAACACTGCGTCCGCTACCAGCGTGTACCCGGCAGTGCGCGCCCATCTCTTGGAGCTGCAGAGAAGCCTTGCGGCAAGCCAGAACGTCATCATGGACGGACGCGACATCGGAACCTGCATCCTCCCAGACGCGGAGGCTAAGATTTACTTAACCGCGAGCAGCAGAGTCCGTGCCCTGCGGCGCTACAAAGAGCTCACAGAAAAAGGTACGGTGTGTAATCTGGAAGAAATTGAGCAAGATATTATCGAGAGAGACCACCGAGACATGACCCGCGAGACGGCACCGTTAAAACAGGCAGAAGATGCCGTGCTCCTTGACAGCTCCGAGATGCCGATCGATGAGGTTGTGCAGGCTATCATCGACACCGCGAAGGCGCATGGTCTTGAGGAGGACGTTTCATGAAGGTCATCGTTGCGAAAACGGCCGGGTTCTGCTTTGGTGTGAAGCGCGCGGTGGAGCAGGTTTACGAGCAGATTGAAAAAGCCGAGAAACCGGTGTATACCTACGGACCTATCATCCACAATGAATTTGTGGTGAAGGATCTTGAGGAGAAGGGCGTGCGCGTTCTGAACACGGAGGAGGAACTTGCGGCGCTCACGGACGGTATTGTGGTGATCCGCTCCCACGGAGTCGGAAAACACATCTACGATCTTTTGGAGAAGCATCACATCACAGTTGTGGACGCGACCTGCCCGTTTGTAAAGAAGATCCACCGCATTGTGGAGAAACAGACGGCGGAGGGACGGCGCGTCATCATCATCGGAAGTCCGGACCACCCGGAGGTGCAGGGCATCCGCGGTTGGGGAAATGACACAACACTGGTGGTGGAAAACGCGGATCAGGTGGACACTTTGCCCGTAACAAAAGACGAAAAACTGTGTATCGTATCCCAGACGACATTTAATTACAAGAAATTTCAAGATTTAGTTGAAAAATTCGAGAAAAAGGGTTATGATATTCTTGTTTTAAATACGATTTGCAATGCAACACAGGAGAGACAAGTGGAAGCTAGACGTATTGCTTCTGAAGTGGACGCTATGATTGTCATTGGCGGCAGACATAGTTCCAACACACAGAAACTCTACGAGATATGCCAAAAGGAATGTAAGAATACTTACTTTATCCAGTCACTCGG
>CAKRRJ010000083.1 GCA_934394615.1 uncultured Lachnospiraceae bacterium | reverse complement strand
ATAATGATTTTGCCATTGTCTGTTACCTCCACATTCTTTTTTATTTTGAATGTCCGCAAAATCCGTCCTACATCAGCAGACAGCCCTGGCTGCGGATGATGACCTGCTCCAGGCCGTCGGAAGTTGCCACCGTCACCCGGTATTTCTTTCCCATCTTATGGGCAAATTTTTCAATGTACTGGTCCGCAGTCTCCGCTTCTTTGGTGTAAACCACATGGATATTATGGTAATCTTCCGTGCTTCCTACTCCCCCGCTCACCTTGTAGGCATCAAACACTACGATCAGGTTGTACTTGCGGTAGCCCTGGTAATTGCAGAGCATGTCCATTAAACGGTGGCGTGCTCCATCTAATGTCACCTTCATCAGCTCCCGCAGTTCATCCCAGGCATAAAGAATGTTGTAGCCATCCACCAGAAGATACTCCTCCGCCGGCTCCTCCTGTTTCGCATGCCCGTATTTTCCAGGATCGTACACGACCTGGCGCGGGCCGCTGTCGTAAGAGAGTTTGCGCTTGCTCTCGCCGTAAGTGCGGGTGAAAATGGCTTCCAGTTCCTTTTCATCGGCTCCAAACGAGGAAGATGCCCCGGAACGGCTAGAGGTACTGCCAGAACCAGCGCTGCCGCTCCGGCTTCCGGTTTGCGATGCCGATGCGCCAGACTGGCGGCCCGAATCAAAACTGCCAGGCAAACCGTTCCGTCTTCCATTTCCAGATGTCCCTGCATTCCCGATGCCGGTTCCCGTACTCCAGTCATCTGTCTCCGCGCATGCTTCCTCCCCCAGCACCGGAATCCCGGTCTGGATATGCATGTAGTGCTTCACCTCGTACCACGGCACCACAAATCCGGCTCCATGCGCGCAGAACACCGATCCGGTCGGGTCTGCCAGGTCGAGTTCCGCCTCATAGCGGGTATTCTCCACCACTTCCACGGCATTGTGGCATGGGAAATATCCCTGCAGCACACAGCTTAAGCGTCCACGTCCTTTCGTGTAGGAAACCACCTCGCGCTGATAATTCTGCATCGTGGCAACCGGCACAACGCCGCAGAGCACCATGTTCTCCCCGTCTAACTCCGGCGGCTCAAATGTGCCCTTCATGCGCTCCAGATCCGTCATGGCGCGTCCCACATACTCCGACGGCACTTCCAGTTTAAAGGCATAATATGGCTCCAGGATCTGCACGCAGCCTTCCGCTGCCGCCTCACAAAGTCCCTGGCGCACAGCCCGGTACGTTGCCTGGCGGAAATCGCCGCCCTCGGTATGCTTCTGATGCGCCCGCCCCGCGATCAGCGTGATCTGCATGTCCGTGATCTCCGAACCGGTCAGCACGCCCCGGTGGCGCTTTTCTTCCAGATGCGTTAAGATCAGGCGCTGCCAGTTGCGGTCCAGGAAATCCTCGCTGCACCGCGCGGAAAACTGCAGGCCGCTTCCCGGCTCTCCCGGTTCCATCAGAAGATGCACCTCCGCGTAATGGCGCAGCGGCTCAAAATGTCCCACGCCCTCCACCGGCGCGGTGATCGTCTCCTTATACACAATGCTGCCTGCATCCAGGCGGATATCCACACCAAAACGCTCCGCAACCATGCTTTTTAACACCTCAATCTGCACTTCGCCCATAACCTGCACCTGGATTTCCTCCGCCTGCTCATTCCAGGTAATGTGAAGCTCCGGCTCCTCCTCCTCAAGCTGCTTTAAATCCGCCAGCATTTTGTGGGCATCGCAGTCCTCCGGGAGTTCCACCCGGTAAGTCAGGACCGGCTCCAGAACCGGAAGCTCCGACTCCGACTCCGTTCCAATGCCCTGCCCCGGATAGGTCGTAAGCGGCCCCGTCACCGCGCAGATCATGCCCGGAAACGCCTCGTTTACCGTCTCATATCTGGTGCCGGAATAGACGCGGATCTGGTTCACCTTCTCCGGTTCCTTGTCCTTTCCATTTAAAAAGTCTTTTACCTTAAGGCTGCCAGATGTGATCTTCATGTGGGTCAGGCGGTTTCCCTGCTCATCCCGGGAGATTTTAAAGACTTTCGCACCAAACGCCGCGCCGGAAGCACCTGCATTCCCATGTTCGGAACATCCGGCACCGCCTGCACCGATTTCAGCAGGCGCATTGCCGCTCATCCACCGTTCCAGCCCGGCCAGCAGTTCTTCCACGCCGTCCAGTTTCAGCGCAGAACCAAAATAACACGGAAACAGCCTCCGCTCTCCGATCAGCCTGCGGATCTCGTCATCGGAAATGATCCCGCTCTCCAGATACTGCTCCAGCAGTTCCTCATCGGCCATGGCAATGTTCTCACAGAGTTCTTCTGGGACCTCTGCTTCCGGGTCATCCAGCAGCGCGAAATCCACGCAGGACTCACTCAGCCGCTTTTGCAGCTCCGCAAGCAGCGCCTCCCGGTCTGTACCCGGCTGATCCATTTTGTTGATAAAAAGAAAGGTCGGAACATGGTAGCGCTTTAAAAGGCTCCAAAGTGTCTCCGTGTGCCCCTGCACGCCATCCGCGCCGCTGATGACTAGCACCGCATAGTCCAGAACCAGCAGCGTCCGCTCCATCTCCGCCGAAAAATCCACATGTCCCGGCGTGTCCAGAAGTGTCACCGTAGTATCCCCCAGCTGGCACACCGCCTGCTTGGAAAAAATCGTAATGCCGCGCTCCCGCTCCAGCGCATAAGTGTCCAGATACGCGTCGCGGTTATCCACGCGCCCGAGTTTCCGTATGGTTCCTGATGTATAAAGAATCGCTTCCGAAAGCGTTGTCTTACCTGCATCCACATGAGCCAAAAGCCCAATGCAGCGATAGGTTTTCGCCTTTTCCGTTTCCTGTAAAGCCATGAAAAAAGCCTCCTTCTGTGATCGCATAATGAAAAAATTATAGCACAGAAGAAGGCAGGAGGCTAGTCGCTTTCCTCACCATTTGTCTGGACGAAGAGCTCATGAAAGCGCTCCACGGCCTGTTCTTTTTTATAAATTGTGACCTGTCGTTTCTCTTTTTCTACTTCAAAGCCGAACATAGCCAGCTTTGCATAATCTTCCACCCTGCAGGTCCGGTCGCTGTTTATTACAAGCACAAACCAGGAATCAAACAGGTCTTTACACCATTCCTGTACACTGTTTCCCTCTTTCTCACTCCACCAGGAAGCGTCCAGGACATCGTAAAACAGCAGTTCCAGAAACAATGGATCTTTCACGCTTCTTCCCCAGGAAAATGTTACCTCTTTTCCTTTCGTCCCGCAAATACAAAGCGGATGTTTATAACACGGCAGCTCGACCGGAAGACTGGAACAGTAATTGATGACGGTAAAATCCCGAAACTCATTTTCTCGCTGCTCTTCCCAGTCCCAATCCTCCTCTCCCCATTCACAATCCTCTTTTTTTGTAAAGTATTGGTCGGATTCCGGAAAACGGCTGATAAACTCCTCTATTCCGATCGTTTCTTTCAGCGGAATAAAAACCTCTTCATCGCGCATCTTCTTCGCCCGCTCATAGGCCTTTTCTTCACTTTCCCTTGTCATGGTATAGGGATCATCCATAAGCTTGTTGACCATATCTGATAACTCATTGGAACGCGATTGATAAGTATGGTCCTCATACAGCAGTTCTGCATGTTTCAGCAGCTCAACCTGCCAAAGTTCTTCTTTGTCGTAAGTGTAGACCTTACAGTCAGCATGCTCGGAAAGCCATTTCCATACATTGCTGCCGATCTCATCCAACTGCACGATCGGTTTCACCTGCTTATACTTTCTGTAGTACAGCATGAGCAGTCCGAATTTGCATCCGGTTGACAGGCAGGTAATACAGCTTTCGCCAAACGGAGTAACTACCCCATAGTCTCCCTGACGCTTCGCCGAATCGATTGCTTCCATAAGCGCCAGAGAATCCTCGTCCCGAAATGCTTCCCTGCGAAAATTTAGGATGGATAAAAATTCCCGCTCCACTGCTTCTGTATCCCGTAAAAAAACAGCTCTGTCTGGATATTCCCCCTGATCTAACACAGTAACCGTCAGCATACTACACCGCCCCCTCAGGGTCATTTTCATCCCGGATGATTGCTTTCAGGTGCTCAGAAACAATCTAACCGTTAAACCTGCCAAATTCCTTTCCAAGCTTCTCCACCGCTTCCGGTGTCTCTTTCCTGCAATCCCGGTAAACCGCTGATGTAACCTTGCTCTGATAATCTTTCGGCTCCAACTGTTTCCAGTTTGCGCTGATCTCACCTTCTGTGATCAGTTTCTCGATCTGTTTCTGTACCAGCGCGCGTGTTACAACGCTTTCCGCCAGTTCCCGCCGCTCTGCCAGATCAAGAACCTTCTGAAGCTGGAACGGTTTGACTTTCTCGCGTTTTGCAAAGACCTCCTGGAACTCCTGAGAGACAATTTTGGTATAAAAGGTTGTATCCGGCTGGTTTAACCTGGTTTTCTTCGAGCGTCATGCGTTCACCCTCCTCTTCTTCCTTTTACTGCCTCTTAATCGGTCAGATTCCTTCTCCCTTCCAGATATACTCCGGAATCTGTTTCAGCTCCTTATCGGCATTCAGGCCATACGATTCGATGCAGCGTCTCAAATACGCCTCATCCACCTGTGTCAGGTGATGGTCCTGATAGTACCTCGGCTCAAATTTCTCCGCCGGCTGACCATACTTGCTGTCGTACTCCTGATAGCACTTCAGGGTGTCTTCCCGGTTCAGGAGTTCCACCGATTTATCATGTATGCGGATTCCCAGGATCACTGCATTTTCAAATGTCTCATCTTCCCGGGGCTTCCGTTCTTCCCACTCTGCCGGCGAACATTCATTCCAGTTTGTTATCGCAATGATGAGATTCAGATACGGAAACGCCATGAGTTTGAGCAGCCATTCCTGTACAAGCTCCTCTATTTCCGGATATTTCTGCGTAATTGTATTTCCACCAACGGTTCCATCCACATGAATCCAGCCATAGCCCTGCGGGTAATGGTTCTTCGCGATCAGCCAGTTGTTAAAATAACCGCCGCCCACAAAGTCCTTATGAAACCGGATTTTTTCTACATCGATATCCTGTGCTAAAAATTCATCGGTTCTTCGGATAATATCAAACGCCTGCTCCTTTGTGACCGGCTTTCCGCGCATGCGGTAATATGGCCTGCGCACATCATCAAGTTCCGAAAAGCGCTCATCCTGCGCCGCAGTAATCGAATACTCACAAAATCTATCAAAAACTTCTTTCGGAATCAGATCGGTATCATCATCCCAATACTTGTAGCACCCAAGCTGATGGACAATGTACGACAGATCTCTTCTGTCCAGAAGAATATCTCCATTCTCACTTCTGGAACATCGCTCAGTCAAACCCAGATAATCAAAAATCGTCATGTTCTATTCGCCCCTTTCCAAATATAATCTGGCATGCGGCTTAATACCGCGTCTGCATCTCCCCCATAGGATTCGATGCATTTTTTCAAATAAGGAAGATATTCATATTCGGGTTTCGCTTTTTCGCCGAAATAACCGTACCGCTTTGCATACGTCCTATAGCGTTCCAGCGTATCGTTCTGATCCAAAACCGCAATCGTTCTGTCATGCACATAGATTCCCAGAAGAACTGACTGATCAAAGGGATCTTCCGGTTCCGGACTGCAGTTCCACGTTTTCGCCGATAAACCCACATCTCCCTCCGTCACTGCGACAATCAGGTCCAGATAGGGAAACGCAATCAGGTTGGTCAGCCACTCCAGGATCAATCCCGGAATGGTTGGATGTTTCTGCGTATTTCCGTAACACCAGACACTGCCATCCACATGCATCCAGCCACATCCCGGCCAGTACCTGGGATCCAGCACGCCGTTGTCGAAATTCCAGCCCGGCACAAACTCTGGCCGCTGCCGGATTTCCTCCACATGCCACTCAAACAGACGGTCCGTCCGGCGGATAACGTCGAAAGCCTGGTCTTTTGTAACGCTTTTTCCCACCAGCCGGTAGTACAGCCTTCCCATCCCCGAGAGATACGAAAACCGTTCATCTTCCTCTATAGCAGAAATCGAATAACGTTCGTATTGTTCAAACTGTTCTTTGGAAATAAACCCAGTCCCGTCGCCCAGATCTGCAGCAAAGTTCCAGCACCCGAACAGGTCCTCCATCTCCGCAAAACAGACATAGGCATTTCCGGCATCGTCCCTGTAAATATGGTCACGGATACCGAGATACTCAAAGATTGTCATGTTATTTTTTTCCATAATCCGCCTGCCGTACCTGATACTGCCAGACTCCCTGCTTTTCTTCTATAATCATGGCCGACAGCTTGTTTTTGAAAACACAGCCGGTATCCAGACAGATGCTTCCGGTTTCCGGCAGTTTTTGTGTCCGTCCCGCAATGATTTCCCTGTAAGTTCCGTCTCCAGGCTGATACATTACCTTTTTCACCGGTGTGTGCCCGCAGATAACCAGCTTTCCACTATAAGCGCCTTCATCTGCCAGTTTCCGGTCCCACAGTGCCGTTTCCCGTTCTGTGAGGGCTGCTCCTTTTCGGGAAATCGCCGCATGGACGCAGATATATTGTTCTGTTTCATAATAAAGCGGAAGGGTCCGGATGTAAGCAAGCAGGTCTTCTCGGTCCTGTTTTTCTTTCGGAAGCGTTTTTCTGGTAACTGCGCCTCCATTCGCGTCCCAGAGGCTCATGTCGTACTGGTAGCAGGCATCCAGCATCAGATCCTCATGATTTCCAAGAAGCTGAATGAAGCGCTCTCCCATCTCCTCTTTCAGGTTCCGGCACAGCTCCAGCACCTCACCGGAATCCGGTCCCCGGTCGATCACATCGCCAAGCAGGATCAGGCGGTCCGACTTCTGTTCAAAACGCACCTTTTTTAACAGCGCCTGCAGCTCCCGAAAACATCCGTGAATGTCTCCGATCACAATGCTTCTCATCGCAGCACCTCCGTTCTGTTTTCAGGATCCTGCCACTTTCATTTGCAGTACGGTTTTAACACGCGCGCAAATACCTGGAAATTTCTCTCATCTTTCGGTGAACAGTAAACAGCATACTCAATATTCCGGAACGCGTGCAGATAATCTCCGAGAACATTTTTTGCCGCCATGGCTACAATCTCCGGACTGTTCTCAAACGCTCCGCAGCCAAATGCTCCAAGAATGACCGTCTCCGCTCCCTCTGCCAGCGCCGTATCCAGGATTCTGCGCAGGCGCTTTTCGTGCATCGCCAGCAGATCCTTGCTCTTAACAGAAGCTGCGCGATTGCCATCTCCGGAATTATAGCGGTTGCTCGGCTTTGCGCGCAGGTTCGGAGCAGCGCAGGTGATCACATCGACCGAATACCAGTCTGCCTCTTGCATACGCTCCGGCTTTCCGGTATCAGTCTTAAAGACCAGCACATCCGGTGTATAAATGATGTCATCGTTGTGCAGCGGATCGTGCGCATCCTTGTGCGCCTGGTAAAAGTGCTTTTGCATGAATGGAGTCTTCAAACAGAAATACAGCGTAGAACAGCGGCAAAGGCATTCCTCCTGCGCACTGGCTCCTGTGACAACACCGCCTCCCGGATTCGATGCGGAAGCAAAGTTATGGACTGCCACTTTCTGTCCTGCATAGCCGCGGGCTGCCTCAAAGCTCCGCTTTTTGGAAACCACGACCTTTGCCGTATCTGCATAACGGTTTTTATCCCCTTCTCTGCATGCATCCGTCTCCAGGATAAGCTTCTGAGCGGCAACCGAATGCTGAATGCTCTCTGCCAGCCGCTGATTGCTTCTGCATAACGCCTCGGTATCTTCAAATACTTTTACATTTTCTTCTCTTGCCATAGTTCTTCTCTACCTCATTTCTAACCTGTGCCTGTACAGCAGCCGGGCGGATCATCTGAAGCCAGTTTAGCCGTGCGTCTCAACCGTCTTCCCGGATTTTTACCATCAATGACTGCAAAAATAATCATACCAACGAAAATATCAAAAAATCAAAAAGCAGGATTCATCAAGCAGGAACCATCAAACAACAATCACTCTTTGGTCAATGTGCAGGACTCGAACCTGCTGCCTCATGTTTAACATACATGCGTTCTAACCAGATGAACTAACATTTACGAGATTTATAGTCTCGTCCCGGATTACCTGCCGGTCTGCTCCAGATATCTCTTGCCGTATTTCCATTCTGTGTGGACACCGACAACCCTATCTGGCATATTCCCCCGAGGGGAAGGCTAAAGTTTGAGATTTTCGCTGCACAGGCGCAATCTATTTATTACTATCTAAAATATAGCATATCCCGATCTGACTAAAATTTCATTTTTCGAATTTCACGTTCTTTTTCGGGCAATCGCATGATTTTTTGATTGTCATACGATTTCTCCTCCTACCTTTTCATTTACGGACGCAGTATATTCATAAATTGCTTCCCTATCGGGTTCCTCCGTCAATGCAGTATGTTCTTTCGTGTAATTCAGACGCTGCTCCAGTTCCTCCTCCATCTCGTAAAATTCTGCAGCAGTCCACCCATTGCTATCCAGATAGGTTCCATTCCGAAGATCCATCAGCAGCGCATGTTCTTTTTCCCGAAACGTTATGATTTTTTCGTGTTCCAAAATATCAAAGCACATGTAATACAGGCAAACCATATGCTTTCCCAGCCTCCGTTCCTGGCTTTCTGTCATTGCTATTTTATTTTCCAGATGTTTCGCCTGATTCCTCGCAGAACTACCAAACGAATACACTGCTTTTTTTGACAGAAATAAATGCGCATGGTCCAGCAGGGATTGTCCGGCCGGTCAGAATCTCCTTTTTTCTGTTTAAAGCACCCCCGTACATCAATGTCCGAACCTTCCACATTTGTTCCGTAGGCACGGCTTCCGCTTAATCCAAGCAATATGATATTTTTTCCAAGATGTTCCTCTGTTCTCAGGAAATGTCTATAACCGGATGCTTGCCGAGAAAAAAGCGCATTATGAGAAGACAGGGAAGAACTTAAGCGTGACACCGGCCAGGTATAAGTCGGAGTTTCCATGGCTGAAGGAAGTAGACAGTCTGGCATTGTGCAATGCACAGCTGCATCTGCAGGCGGCATACAAAAATTTTTTTCGTGATGCTTCTGTAGGCTTTCCAAAGTTCAAATCAAAAAAGGAACCAGCGAGAAGCTACACAACCAATTATGTGAATGGAAACATAGTCTTACAAAAGGGGAAATTAAAACTTCCAAAAGCTGGCTGGGTCCGCAT
>CAKRRJ010000082.1 GCA_934394615.1 uncultured Lachnospiraceae bacterium | reverse complement strand
TGTGCCTGTCCCTGTCTCAATTGAGCATAGAGTTCTGCGTTCTTCCAGATACCGTTCTAAATACTGCGCAACCTCATTGCTGAAATAGACGGTTGCTTCTTTTCCGCCTTTCCGGTGGATATGAATTCCCTGTTCCTTTAAATCTACATCCGACAAGTTTAGTCCTACACATTCCGATACGCGAATTCCGGTACCAAGCATTAGCGCCAGGATTGCACAGTCCCGCACCTTTGTTTTTTCATGGAACTGTTTCTGTTTTTTTGATAATCCCTCCCCGTTTTCTGCCTCACGCAAAAGCTCTTTGATTTCATCCTGGTTCAGACGCACGATCTCTTTTTCCCGTATTTTAGGCACCTGCATAGAGAGCGTAGGATTTTGGCGGATCTGGCCGGTGCGGAAGAAATAGCCGAAAAAGCTTTTTAAAGAGAAAAACTTTCGCTTGATTCCCGCCTCCCGATTGGTATTTTTGTGGTCCGGATCGTCTGGCCGGTACTTCAGATACTCCAGATACCGCTCCAGATCCGTGACCGTAATCTGCTCTAAATGCGCAGCCGAAAATTCCTCAGCTGACAAATCGGCAAATTCCGGCTTTAACTTTCGAATAAAATCAAAAAACTGACAGACATCGTAAGCGTAGGAGAGGCGTGTCATGGAAGAAGTTGCCGGTTCGATTCCACGAAAGAAGTCTGCGCAAAACGGTGGAAGCGCAGCGAGAAGTTCCTGCAGCTTCTTTTCGTTTTTCTGATCACGCTGCTCATGATATTGCAGTTCTTCCATGTTGGGTTACTCCTTTCTGATGCTGCCTGCTGCAGATGCAGAAACTGTAGTTTTTGCTGCCTTCAGCTGTTCCAGTTCGGTCTGCAGTTTTACATTTTCCCGGTCTGCTTTTCGTATTTCGTCCTGTAATTCCCGCTCTTTCGCGATCACTGCACGCTCCAGAGCCAGCTCTGCCTGCATTTGTGCCTGCCGCAGGCAATTTTCAGCATCTGCGTCTTTTGCTTTTACCTGGCGCTGCAGGTCAGAAATCTGGATCCGGTAACTGGTAATCTGTTCCTCCAGTTCCTTTATCGTTTCTGCAGCCTGGCTGGCGTTTGCTTCCAGCTTTTTTTGCTGTGCGTTCGCATGGGAGATGGATTGTTCCAGTTCTCGCATGCGAAGCTTCAATTCTGCATTTTCTGCCTTTGCGGATGCCTCTGACTTATGAAGTGCATCGTACTGTGCCAGTTTCTCCAAAAGTTCCTGATTCTGGGCCCGCAGGATGTGGTTCATCTCTTCCTGGTCCGACGCTGCCTTTTTAGCGGCATTCAGCTGGTCGGCTGCATGAGCTGCCTGTTCCTGAAACCTTGCCTGTTCTTCCTGGCTGGCAGAGAGGGCAGCAGTACTTTCCTCTTTTTCCCTTTCCATACGCTCGATCTTTTCGCGCAGTTCATCGATTGTGCGGTCTTTTCGCTTCAAATCTGACTGAACCTGTTCTAATACACGGGCCTCTGCGTTGCTGCTGAGTTCAATGCTTCCAATATAGGTTGATAAGATCTCTTTTAACAGCCGCTCAAAATTTTCGATCTCCACTGCACGCCCTGGTGTTGCCGCTTTCGCGTTATTTAGCTCCAGAACCTGCATGAGATGATCAAATCCCTGCGCCTGATTCATGCCATGGGTAACACAAAACTGGCGGAATGCCTCCGCCGAGTCCGGATCGATCCGGAAATTCACCTGTTTGCTTTCTTTTCCGCTTTTTTCTTCTCTCATTGCTGTAAATCCTCCTGAAAACAGTATACCATACTCGAAAATGCTTCGTCAAATAAATTTGATACAGAGGTTATACATTGCTATACATAAATATGTTATACATAACAATGTATAGCGCAATATAACAAATAAAAACAGGGGAATATATGCTGCGAAAACCAGAAAAAGATGTCAGAAAATAACGGGTACATGAGGAACAATTAAGAAAATTATTAGAAATACCGTCCAAAATCGAATACGCGTTCGAAAATAGTGGCTTAACATTGCGTAAAACCTTAGTTTTGCGCAATGTTATAAATGTCAGAATATGATATTAATTATCTTTCAAATCATCCATTTTCACAGAGAGATCATGATTAAAACTGATTTATTAAAAAATAAATTCTGCTATACGCTTTATTCAATCAAAAGACTGTTTACAAAACCACATCATCAATTATATTCAGGAAATATAAGACGATTTTATTTGCTACTATGCGCAGGGAAGCGTAATCATCATCGTGATCCTTTTTCTTCTTCATATCCAGTTGCAAGGAACGGCAAAATAAGACAAAATCCAACAATCTGTCATGATTCTTATTGATAAAAAGTTCTTTGTAATTTACAATAGAAGAAACAGAGTAAAAACTGTTTCGTGGGGTTAACAAAAAATGAAAAGGAGAGGGTACTATGCGAAAGAAAAAATTCTGGAAGCAGCACTGTGCGCTTGGTATGGCGATTGTGCTTGCATCCGGCAGTACCGTAACACCAGCAATGGCTGGCAGCACAGCACTGCAGACCGGAGCGGAATCCGATGAGGAAATAACAGAGGAACATTCTGCCGAAAAAGCTGAACCGGATTCTGGCAAAGAAGATTCGGATGGTTCGGAGAACGGCGAAAAGAACACCGTGGAAGATGCTTCTAGTTCTGACACAAATCCGACAGATTCGGAGGAAAAAGAAGATACCGAGGATTCCGAAGGCAGTGAGGACGTTTCTGACAGCAAAGATTCCAATTCAAATTCCAACTTCAATAAGGAAGAGACTGATTCCAGCAAAGATCAGAATCACAATCAGACGGATCCTGGAGAAGCCGATGAAAAAGAAAACAAAGACCAGGAATCTGATGAGGAGGAAGATTCTGATTTAGAAGATGACATTCACGGAGATTCCGACAAAGATGCCGGTCAGGATGAGAACGATGGAGAAAGCAGCGGCACAGACGACACCGAAAGTGATGACGTGAAAAAAGAAGATGGGGAAACCAGTAATGAAGGAGCACGGGGGGAATTAGATTCAGCAGCGGACGCAGACCTTATGATTCCTGCAGAGGAGGAACTTTTACCTGCAGAGTTTGACGCCCTGATTGGAGAGGAAGCGCTTTCGAAAGTTCAGATGGCTGCCGATGCAACGATCAAAATAACATCGAAGACGGATCTGGAAGCTGCTCTGAATGCAGCACTTTTGGAGGAGGATGAAGATACCCCAGATCAATGGTACTATTACTATACCAAATCTGACCGAAATAAGAACTGGGTTTCCATTGATGGAGATTCCTTAAAAACAGTATGGATTCCCTGGCAGTATGATTCTTTAAGAACATATCTTGACAGCAGTACAAATCCTACTGTAAAAGTGGGCATTAACCGTACAAAGACTGAAAAAAGAGGTACGGAATCAACCAGTGTCGCATCCAGCGCTTCCGTAACATTCATCAATTCCGCAGCCATCACGGTCGAGGGTCTTGCGGACCACGGCACAGAAACCAAAGCAGTTCCGAAATCCATAAAGTATGAATCGGATATTTCGTTTTCCATCACGCCGGACACAGGCTATGCTCCAGTCGTAACCTATTCCGTATGGGATGACGAAGAGGGGGATTACTCTGAGCCGGTTTCTTTGCCGGAGGACATCGAAGCAGGTGTGTACTCTTATACAATTGATGGAGCCGAAGTTGTAAATGACATTAAAATTGAGGTTTCTTACACCAAGACCCTCACCAGATTCGTGCAGGTTAAAGTCAGCGGCGGAAAGGTTTCTGTAAATAACAACGCGGAATCAGACGATACCGCCATTGATATCACTCCGGATACCTGTGATATCAGCCTGAAGCCAGAGAACGGTTACGCAATTGAATCTATCCAGGTGAATGGTACAGATATTTCACTGGAAGATGGTAATTTCAGCAACAGCGTCTATACCTATACAGCAGATGCCGATGAGATTACCGATGATGCAGAAGCGCTCATCCTTGAGGTTGCCATAAAAAAAGCAGAACTTATTTCCAAAGGCGGAATGCCGGAAATTCAGTGGCAGAAAGACATCACAGAACTGGATAGCGATTTTGAAACTCTTTTAAAGTCCGCGATCATCGACGAAGAAAACAGCTACCCGGCTCCGGATGAAACAGACGGAACCGTGAAAGTAGAGTATCTGGCGCGGGAAAGCAGCATCCTGGGAAATTCCTACAAGGAACTGGATTACACGCCGAGTGGAATATCCGGTGCCGGAATGCATAAATTCGGAAAGAGCAGCATTGCAGACGAAGATGGAAACCCGATCGAAATGATCCGCATTTCCCTGACAGGAAGTGATCGCTATCCGGATACGTCTGTTGAGCAGGAAGTTGTCTTAAAGGATACGCGCGAAGAGGCTTCCTTCCTGGTTCCGGACAACACAGAGATTGCTTATACCGACGATCTTGCAGTATTCAGACAGGCGGTATACGATCAGATCGTATGGCAGAGTGCCGGAGAAAAGCCATCCATCGACTGCTTTGATTTTGCGGTAAAGGGCACATTAACCGATATTTCCCTGTCAACTGCCCAGACACTTGGCATGCTGGCTGTAGATAAAACACCAGAACTGAAGATCACATTCACCGGAAACGCAGATTACCGCGAATATGAGATCTCTGTTTCTGTATCCATTGTCGATCCGCGCCCGATCGGTGAATTTACAGTTACTACCACACCGATTACCTACACCACCGATACAGAGAAACTGAAACAGGAACTGTACGCCCGGATTGTCTGGACCAGCGGCACAAAGCCGTCCATCGATCAGTTCTCCATGCAGGTAAAGACGGGTGAGCTTGCAGGACTTGAGCTGTACACCAATCTGGAATCCGCATCGGCTTCCAGCCTTTCCGTTGGAACCAGAACCTTTAAGCTGAAATTCAACGGAAACGAGGACTTCCGCGGAAACGAGGTCGTTGTGGACCTGGAGATTGTAAAGGCAAAAGCATCGGTTTCTGTGAAGAACAAGACCATTATTTACGGAGAAGAGATCCCGGCGGACCTTGTGGAAGTGGTTCCGTCTGACGCAGGTGTGCTGAAAGTCTACGCAGGCGTAAACAGCGATCTGGCTGCTTCTGTCTGTGTACAGTTCCCTTCCTATATGGTAAACATTCCGATTGTTGGAAATGTTGACCTTGCGCAGTCTCTGGAGAAACTGTTGGGAGAAAGCGCTTCCATCGATGAGATTCTGGAAAAATTAAATTCCACCGAAGGACAGGCCCTGCTTTCCGTATTAAAAGCGCTGGGTGTTGATACAGACGCTTTTATCAACGCATTCCAGACAATCAGCGGATATCTTCCGGACAGCATAACTTCCTTTAAGGTTGTCTTTGGCGCTCCGGAGAAAGCTGGCGGTTATACCGTTGTTGCGGTTGTTGTGGATCCAAACTATGAGACGGCCATGGGAATCGGTTCCCTGATCATTCTGCCGAAAACCGAAAATGTAGAGCTTCGTTGGAACAATGAGTTCTCTGTACTGAGTTATAAAGATATTCCGCTCGATGAAAACGGTGTTCTCGATGAGGCAAAGGCGTCTGAACTGTTTGGCGCAACCCTGATGGATAAAGAAAGCAATACCGTCCTCGACAGCAGTAAGATCCGGTATCTGTATGTTGGAAAAGATGGCGATCAGGAATTCTACCGTGGCAGCAAACCATCCGCAAAACCTGGCATTTATACCCAGACTGCTTATGTGTTAAACGGAGACAATATGAACTGGCCGATCGTGCGCACCTATGTGATCGGACGCACTTCTGCACTTCTTCAGTTTAAGGATGGCATCATGGAAAATGCTCCGGCAGAAGATCAGGATTATGGAACGGCAGAGACCTTATTTGCAACAAAACATGTAACGTATAACGGGGAAGCACAGGAGTTCCTGGCAGGTCTTTATCTGGCATCGACACCGGAAACTGAGATTGAAAACGCAGAGATTCAGTACAGCTACTATGATGTAAACACAGAAACCTGTCTGGATGAACTGCCGGTAAATGCTGGTATCTACCGTGTCACTGTACGTTTCTGCGGAAATGGAATTTATTCAGATACTGCACCTCAGACGGGATATCTGATCATTGATAAGGCTCAGCCAGAAATTACCGTTGAAGACCAGCAGATCTTTACCTATGACGGCGAAGCACACGAGATCGTGATCGATTCTGTGGAAAATCAGGATCCGCAGTCGAAACTTTCCGTTGCTTATTATGAGGAAGGAACTGAGATAGAAATTCCGCTTCATGCTGGAACCTACCAGGCTGTTGTAAGCCTTGCGGAAACTGCAAACTATACTGCAGTACAGGTGGAAGTGACCGTCACGATTCTTCCTGCACAGGCAGACATCGAGATTCATCCGGTCTCCTATGAATTTGACGGACAGGCGCATCCGGGACTCTATGTCGTACAGGGTGTAGGAGAAGAGATTCCAGATTATGAGGTATCTTACAGTGCTGACGGAGAGAACTTCGCAGAGGAAGAACCGTTCGCGGCAGGCAGTTACGCACTGCAGATCCAGATCACGGACATGGACTATCTGAATGATCGCGTGGTCCTGCAGGATGCCGTGGTGATCACAGAGAAGGAAGAGCCTGGTAATAACGACAAACCGGGTAATAATGAGAAACCGGGTGAAGATGAGAAACCGGGCAATAACGAGAAACCGGGTGAGGATAACAAACCGGGAGAAGATGAAAAGCCTGGAGATAACGGAACAACGGACGATGGCGAAAAGCCTGGAAATAATACAAACTCTGGAAACAGCGGAAGCTCCAGCAGTCGTTCGGAACATTCTTCCAGCAGCAGTTCCTCCGCCGGAACCTGGCGTCAGGATGAGAAAGGCCGCTGGTTTGCATGGGCATCTGGCAGATACCCGAAGGATAGCTGGACCCTGATTGGCGGAAAATGGTTCCATTTTGACGCAGAAGGCTATCTGACGCTTGGATGGTTCCGTTCTGCAGATGGAAAATGGTATTACTGTGACCCGAATGGAGCTGTCATTGGACAGATGTATACCGGATGGCTTCTGGACAATTCTGATGGATACTGGTATTACCTTGATCCATATACCGGTGCAATGGCAACCGGATGGAAAGAAATTTCCGGAAAATGGTACTATTTTCATCTTGGGTCAGTCAATGAGACTGGCTGGATTCAGGATTCCATGATCGGAGCATGGAATTATACGAAAAAAGATGTTATGCCGCAGGGTGCTTTGTATGTTAACACCCAGACACCGGATGGCTATTCCGTAGATGAAAACGGAGTCCGCAGATAATTGCGGATCTGAATCTGGCAGCTGCAGATACAGGGGCAGTGAACGCTTCTGTGTCTGTGGCTGCCTTTTTGCTGTTTTACTTCAAAAAGGTTCCCTTGCCGCATCTGCGGATTTTCTGTAAAATCAGCAGATCCTATTCCGGATATTTACAATCATGCCAAAAACGCCTATACTAAAACCTGAATCAAATTTTAGAAGGAGTTAATCGTATGGCGGTTTTATTTGCAGTTGTTTTTCTGATCGCGATCTTAAAATGTGTCGGACTGGCGATTCGCATCTGCGGAAGGCTTCTCGGTGCTGTATTAAGCGTGGTCGGATTTGTTTTATCACTGGCAGTCGGTGCGCTGCTGTTCGGACTTTCCACGGCATTCGCCCTGGTACTGTTCCTGATCGGCCTTGCATGGCTTGTGATCCGGCTTATTCTATAATAAGGAAATAGAGGTACTCTCGAAAAGTTTCTGAGAACACATATAGAAAACAGGAGGTTATGGGAATGGCAAAATTATATTTCCGGTATGGCGCGATGGGCAGTTCCAAATCTGCCAACATTTTGATGGTGCGCTACAACTATGAGGAGCGCGGGCAGTACGCGGTGCTTTTAAAGCCGCGAACAGACAACCGTGACGGGGAAAATGAAATTTGTTCCCGGATGGGGCTGTCTGCTCCTGCCGGATATGTCGATGAATTTTTAAAAGAAGTATCCGGAATCTGGACCAGGGACAGCGGGGAATATCAGTACCGTGGAAAAGAAGTCAATGCCATTCTGGTAGACGAAGCACAGTTTCTTTCCCCGGATGAGGTGGACACTCTTTCAGATATGGTAGATTTTTATAACATTCCAGTTCTGTGCTACGGTCTGCGGACAGACTTTTTAAACCATCTGTTCCCTGGCTCCCGGAGACTGATGGAGATTGCGGATGTGATCGAGGAGGTTCCTACAGTTTGCTGGTGCGGAAAGCGGGCGCAGTGCAACACCCGTTACGCGGATGGAAAAATTGTCCGGGAAGGCGCGCAGATCATGCTGGGCTCCAACGAAAGTTATGTGGCGCTCTGCCGAAAACATTATAAGGAAGGAAAACTCTGGAAAACAGAATAAAAAGACCAAAAGCATGATTTCGACCAGATCATGACATGTTCCATATGAAAACTGAATAAAACAGGCAGGGGCAAGAGCGGGAGTTCAGGTTATTACCAGGACAGCAAGTCTTTTTCTGCACACAACCGATTCCCCTCTTCCGGAAATAAAAGAGGTGACTTGTTTTATGTGAGGAAGAATGAAGAGGTTGTTTCCGTGAAAAAGAATGTAAAAATAACAATTGAAGTCAGCGGTTGATAAGGAGTTAGCAAAACAGTATGCGATTCCTCATTTTGAAGCGTGTCCTTTTCATAAGCCAGGGCAGTTTTTTTTAGCGATGGAGAGCATAAGCCAGATGGATTATGTGAATACGCATGGCAGCCTATGAAAGAAATGGTAACTTTCTTTTGCAATTGGCATGATGGCATCATCACTTCTATTTTTCCAGTGTCCTGAAAGTAGAGCACAAAATAAGAGTTTCGTTTATTGTTCTACTTGGAATGGGTGTTTCATCATTGTTTTGCGGTTCGATATCAGCAACTTATATTGGCTGGTTTTTCTTTACAGGATGCTGTATCTGTTTGGGGGCGTTTGGAAATGTTCATACAATTCCATTGACTGCGTATATGCAGGAGAACATATCTCCAGAAAAGATGGGGCGGACATTTTCGGTATTTACGTTGATATCATCTGTTACAATGCCGATCGGATTGATTTTCAGCAGTCCACTAGCAGAAAAAGTAGGAGTGAACATCTGGTTTTTGATATCTGGATTTTGCATGATCATGCTTACTGTTTTGGTTGTAATCCGATATGTATTAAAAGCAAGGAGTAAAAAATGATTCGTGAATTTAACATATCAGATACAGAGCAGGTTATGAAGTTATGGCTCTCCGGGAATGAAGATGCACATCCTTTTGTACAGAAAGAATA
>CAKRRJ010000081.1 GCA_934394615.1 uncultured Lachnospiraceae bacterium | reverse complement strand
GATGACCTGCAGAACCTGCAGACTGTTGGCGATGTTATGAATTACCTGAAGGAGAAAGGTGTAGAGGCGTAAGCCCTGCACCCTTTTTTGAAAACGGTTATCTGGAGGAGTCAGATGAAAACGAGAATTACAGAACTCTTGGGAATTGAGTGCCCGATCATTCAGGGTGGTATGGCATGGGTGGCAGAGAGCCATCTGGCAGCGGCAGTATCTGCGGCAGGCGGTCTGGGCCTGATTGGCGGAGCAAACGCTCCGGCAGAGGTAATCCGCAATTACATCCGTGAGGTCAAGGCGGTGACCGACAAGCCATTTGGCGTAAACGTTATGCTGATGAGCCCGTACGCCGATGAGGTGGCCAAGGTGATCGTGGAGGAAGGCGTAAAGGTTGTAACCACCGGCGCCGGAAATCCAGAGAAATATATGGAGATGTGGAAGGCAGCCGATATCAAGGTAATCCCGGTTGTGGCTTCCGTAGCTCTGGCAAAGAGAATGGAGCGCTACGGCGCAGACGCAGTTGTGGCAGAGGGAACCGAGTCCGGCGGACACATCGGTGAGGCAACTACCATGACCCTGGTACCGCAGGTCGTAGATGCTGTTTCTATTCCGGTTATCGCGGCAGGCGGTATCGGTGACGGACGCGGCATCGCGGCAGCATTTATGCTGGGCGCAGAAGCTGTTCAGATGGGAACCCGTTTCCTGGTTGCAAAGGAATGCACCGTGCATCAGAACTACAAGGACCGTGTTTTAAAGGCAAAGGATATTGATTCTACCGTAACCGGCCGTACCCACGGACATCCGGTACGCTGCTTAAGAAACCAGATGACCAGAGAGTATGTGAAACTGGAAAACGAAGGAAAGAGCTTTGAAGAGTTGGAGTATCTGACCCTCGGAACTCTTCGCAAGGCAGTTCAGGAGGGCGATGTGACCCACGGAACTGTAATGGCAGGACAGATTGCAGGCATGGTTTCCAAAGAGCAGACCTGTAAGGAAATGATCGATGAGATGATGGCACAGGCAGAAGCGCTTCTGGGCCGCAAGTAAGATAGAAAAAGGAGCAAGAGTGATGAGTAAGATCGCATTTATTTACCCGGGACAGGGCGCGCAGGTATGCGGCATGGGACAGGATTTCTATGAGCAGACAAAGGCCGGAAAAGAGACCTTTGACCTGGCAAGCGACATTCTGGGATTCTCCGTTCCGGAGCTTTGCTTTACGGAGAATGACCGTCTGGATATTACCGAGTATACTCAGGCAGCGATGGTGACCACCAGCATTGCAATGACTAAGGTACTGGAAGAGCGGGGCGTAAAGCCGGATGTAACCGCAGGCTTAAGCCTGGGTGAATATTGCGCACTCTATGCTGCTGGTGTTATGAGCGAGAAGGATGCCATCGCGACAGTAAGACAGAGAGGAATCCTAATGCAGCAGGCAGTTCCGGCAGGACAGGGCGCTATGGCGGCTGTTCTGGCTATGGACGCGGCGGCAATTGAGGAGACCATTGCTGATATCGAGGGCGTACAGATCGCAAACTATAACTGTCCGGGACAGATTGTTATTTCCGGAAAGAAAGAGGCAGTGGAGACTGCCTGTGAAAAGTTGAAAGAAGCTGGTGCAAAGCGCACCATCATGTTAAATGTAAGCGGACCGTTCCATTCCCGCATGCTGATCGGCGCCGGCGAGAAGCTGGGCGAGGTGCTGGAACATGTGGAGGTACATACTCCGCAGATCCCGTATGTGGCAAATGTGACTGCGCAGTATGTAACGGACGCGGCAGAGGTAAAACCGCTTCTGACCAAACAGGTTTCTTCCTCCGTCAGATGGGAGCAGAGTGTACGCAGCATGCTGGCTGACGGTGTAGATACCTTCGTGGAGATCGGACCGGGCAAAACCTTAAGCGGATTTATGAGAAAGATCGACAGAACCGTAAAGGTTCTTAATATAGAGAAACTGGATGACGTGGCAAAAGTCGTGGAGGAACTGAAAGAATGTTAACTGGCAAAATTGCAGTGGTGACCGGCGCGAGCCGCGGCATCGGAAAAGAAATTGCAAAGACTCTGGCAGCAAAGGGAGCAACTGTTGTTGTCAATTATAACGGCTCTGCAGCAAAGGCTGAGGAAACCGTAAAAGAGATCGAGGCACTAGGCGGCAAGGCTGAAGCCCTGCAGTGCAACGTATCCGACTATGACAAGGCAGCAGAGATGATGGCATATGTGGTGAAGACCTACGGCCGTGTGGACATTCTGGTAAACAATGCCGGAATCACCCGCGACAACCTGCTGATGAAGATGAGCGAGGAAGATTTTGACGCAGTACTGAATACCAATTTAAAGGGCGCGTTCAACTGCATCAAGCACATTTCCCGCCAGATGTTAAAGCAGAAGAGCGGACATATCGTGAACATTTCTTCTGTATCCGGCGTCATGGGAAATGCCGGACAGGTAAACTACAGCGCATCCAAGGCCGGTGTCATCGGCATGACCAAGGCGGTGGCAAGAGAACTGGCAAGCAGAGGCATTACCTGCAACGCGGTGGCACCGGGCTTTATCAAGACCGATATGACGGAAGTGCTGTCTGACAGCGTAAAGGAAGCCGTAACCGGACAGATCCCGATGAAGCAGTTCGGCGAGACATCCGATGTGGCAAATCTGGTAGCGTTTTTAGCATCTGACGAAGCAAGATACATTACAGGACAGGTCATCTGCGTAGACGGCGGAATGGCTATCTAATATAGGAGAACAGATATGAGCAGACGAGTAGTAGTAACCGGCATGGGTGCCATCACCCCGATCGGCAACAGTGTAGAAGAATTCTGGAATGGTTTAAAAGAAAAGAAAGTCGGCATCGCGCCGATCACCTATTTTGACACTACAGATTATAAGGCAAAGCTGGCTGCAGAGGTTAAGGATTTTGATCCGAAGCAGTTCATGGATCCGAAGGCGGCAAAGAGAATGGAGCAGTTCTGCCAGTTCGCAGTAGCAGCAACCAGACAGGCCGTTGAGGATGCAGGCCTTGATATGAGCCAGGAAGATCCGTTCCGCGTGGGCGTAAGCATTGGTTCCGGTATCGGAAGCCTGCAGTCCATCGAGCGTGAGTACAAGAAGCTTCTGGAAAAAGGACCGGGCCGCGTCAATCCGCTGCTGGTTCCGTTAATGATTAGCAACATGGCAGCAGGAAACGTCTCCATCCAGTTTGGCATGAAGGGCAAATGCATCAACGTGGTAACCGCATGCGCAACCGGTACCCACTCCATTGGTGAGGCATTCCGTACCATTCAGTATGGCGATGCTGACGTGATGGTAGCAGGCGGCGCTGAGGCAAGCATTACCCCGATCGGTGTGGCAGGATTTACTTCCCTGACTGCATTAAACACCACCGACGATCCGGCCCGCGCTTCCATTCCGTTTGACGCAGAGCGCAGCGGATTCATCATGGGCGAGGGCGCAGGCGTGGTTGTATTAGAGTCCTTAGAGCACGCGCAGGCAAGAGGCGCGAAGATTTACGCAGAGCTGGCTGGCTACGGCGCAACCGGTGACGCTTACCACATCACTTCTCCGGCTGAGGACGGAAGCGGTGCGGCAAAGGCTATGGAGATGGCGATTGCAGACGCTGGCATGAAGCCGGAGGATGTCGATTACATTAACGCCCACGGCACCAGCACCCATCACAACGATTTATTCGAGACCAAAGCCATCAAGATCGCGCTGGGTGATCACGCATACAAGACCAAAATCAACTCCACCAAGTCCATGATCGGTCACCTTTTAGGCGCAGCCGGCGGCGTGGAATTCATTACCTGTGTCAAGTCTATTCAGGAAGGCTATGTTCACGCAACTGCAGGCCTGGAGAAGGATGATCCGGAGTGTGACCTGGATTACTGCAAGGGTGAGGGCGTGCAGATGGATGTAAACTGCGCAATCTCCAACTCCCTGGGCTTTGGCGGACACAACGCAACCCTGCTGGTAAGAAAATTTCAGGCATAGGAACCGCAAGGCTGAAGAATCGTTATGAGACATGAGTCTCCAGGAGGTATAGTATGACGATTGATGAGATCGTAACACTGATCCAGGCTGTTTCCGATAACGGCCTGACCAGTTTTGTATATGAAGAGGGCGACCAGAAGCTGGTGCTCAAAAAGAAAAAGAAGAAAAACGTAGCGCAGGCTCCGGTTGCGCCGGTTGTCATTTCCCAGCCGGCTGCTCCGATGATGGGCGCAATGCCGATGCAGATGGCAGCAGCTCCGGCTGCAGCAGCCGAGGCACCGGAAAAGGCAGCTGAAGAGAAGAAGGAGAGCACTCTGGACATTGGTTCCGATAAGGTTGTGACTTCTCCGCTGGTAGGAACTTTCTATTCTTCTGCTTCCCCGGAGGCAGAGGCATTCGTAAAAGAAGGCGATACCGTAAAGAAGGGTCAGGTTCTTGGCATCATTGAGGCCATGAAGCTGATGAACGAGATCGAGAGTGAGTATGACGGTGTGGTAGAGGCAGTTCTGGTGAACAACGAAGACGTGGTAGAGTACGGACAGCCGCTGTTCCGCATCCGATAGGAGGAGATATTATGAGACTGGGAATCAAAGAGATCCAGGAGATCATTCCGCACAGACATCCGTTTCTGCTGATCGATTTTATCGACGAGCTGGAGCCGGGCGTGCGCGCGGTTGGCTATAAATCCATTACCTTTAACGAGCCGCAGTTCAACGGTCATTTTCCGGGACAGCCGGTTATGCCGGGCGTACTGATGATTGAGGCACTGGCACAGGTTGGCGCGGTGGCCATCTTAAGCCTGCCGGAGAACAAGGGCAAGACCGCATTTTTCGGTGCGATCAACAACGCGAAATTCAAACAGATGGTACTGCCGGGTGACCGCTTAAAGCTGGAGTGCGAGATCATCAAGCGCAAAGGCCCAGTCGGCGTGGGCAAGGCCGTTGCGACCAACGCAGAAGGAAAGGTTGCAGTATCAGCAGAGCTGACCTTTGTGATCCAGTAAGGTCGGGGAATCGCAGAGTTGAGGTACGGGAATGTTTGATAAAATCTTAATCGCGAACCGCGGCGAGATTGCGGTAAGAATCATAAGAGCCTGCCGCGAGATGGGAATCAAGACCGTGGCAGTATACTCGGAGGCAGACCGCGACAGTCTGCACACCCTTCTGGCAGATGAGGCCATCTGTATCGGACCGGCACCGTCCAGCCAGAGTTACCTGAATATGGAGCGTATTCTGTCTGCCACTGTAGCCATGAAGGCAGAGGCCATTCATCCGGGATTCGGATTCCTTTCCGAGAACGCGCGGTTCGCGGAGCTGTGCCAGAAGTGCAACATCGCGTTCATCGGTCCGTCTGCTGAGATCATCAACAAGATGGGCAATAAATCCGCAGCAAGAAAGACCATGGTGGAGGCCGGGGTTCCGGTCGTTCCGGGCAGCAAGGAGCCGGTTTATACCGTAGAGGAAGCGCTGAAGATGGCAAAAGAGATCGGTTTTCCGGTCATGATCAAGGCATCCTCCGGCGGCGGCGGTAAGGGCATGCGCGTGTCCTGGAGCGAGGAGGACTTTGAGGCCAACTTCCAGAACGCCCAGATGGAGTCCGTGAAAGGCTTCTCGGACGATACCATGTACCTGGAGCGGTTCGTGGAAAATCCGCGTCACATTGAGTTCCAGATCATGGCGGACAAGTACGGCAATGTCATTCACTTAGGGGAGCGTGACTGCTCCATTCAGCGCCGTCACCAGAAGGTGCTGGAGGAGTCCCCGTCCATCGCAATCTCGGAGGAGCTTCGCAAAAAGATGGGCGAGACTGCTGTGAAAGCAGCGAAAGCCGTTGGCTATGAGAATGCGGGAACCATTGAGTTCCTGTTAGATAAAAATAAAAACTTCTACTTCATGGAGATGAACACCCGAATCCAGGTGGAGCATCCGGTGACGGAGCTGGTCAGCGGTCTGGACCTCATCAAAGAGCAGATCCGCGTGGCAGCAGGAGAGAAGTTGAGCGTGACCCAGGAGGATATCCACATCCAGGGCCATGCCATTGAGTGCCGCATCAACGCGGAGAATCCGGCAAAGAATTTCATGCCGTGCCCGGGAAAGATTACCAACATCCACATCCCGGGAGGCAATGGAGTCCGCGTGGACACGCACATTTACAATGAGTATAAGGTTCCGGCCAACTACGATTCCATGCTGATGAAGCTGATCGTACACGGAAAAGACCGTGCGGAGGCCATTGCGAAGATGAGAAGCGCTCTGGGTGAGCTGATTATTGAGGGCATCGACACCAACCTGGATTTCCAGTTTGAGATCTTAAGCAATCCGGTCTACCAGGATGGACACAAGATCGACACTGGCTTTATCCCGGATCAGTTCCCGGAATACTGTAAGTAATGAATGTTATGGAGCTGGCGTAAAATTGTCCCCGACACGTTCCGGGTCCAATTTTGCGACAGCTTCACGCCTATTAAGGAGAATCCTGTATGTTAAGAAATATGTTCAAAAAGACATATACCATGATCGACACTCACCGCAAGGCCAAGAATGAGGATGAGCCGAACATTCCGGAGGGGCTCTGGAAGAAGTGCAACAAGTGCGGTCAGCCGATTTATGTGGAAGATGTGCGCAACAATCTGTATGTCTGCCCGAAGTGCGGCGGATATTTCCGCGTGCATGCGTACCGCCGCATTGAGATGCTGCTGGATGAGGGCAGCTTTGAAGAGTGGAACAAGGAGATGGAGTTTTCCAATCCGTTAGATTTCCCTGGGTATGAGAAGAAAGTTCAGGCAGCCCAGGAGAAGACCGGACTGCAGGAAGCCATTGTAACCGGTAAGGGAACCATTAAAGGTTTTGAGACAGCCATTGGTATCTGCGATGCCAGGTTTATCATGAGCAGTATGGGGCATGTGGTGGGCGAGAAGATTACCCGCATGGTGGAGCGTGCGACTGAGGAAAAACTTCCGGTCATCATCTTTGCCTGCTCCGGCGGCGCGAGAATGCAGGAGGGCATTGTCTCCCTGATGCAGATGGCCAAGACCTCCGCGGCCCTGGAAAAGCATCATGAGGCAGGCCAGCTTTTTGTCAGCGTTCTGACAGATCCGACCACCGGCGGTGTGACGGCAAGCTTTGCCATGCTTGGTGATATCATTCTGGCAGAGCCGAACGCGCTGATTGGATTCGCAGGTCCGCGTGTCATTCAGCAGACCATTGGCCAGAAGCTTCCGGAAGGCTTCCAGCGGGCAGAGTTCTTGCTGGAACATGGTTTCGTAGATAAGATCGTGGACCGTGAAAACCAGCGGGATGTGCTGGCAGATATTCTGCGGATGCATAAAAAAACGGGCATGACCGTAAATCCACAGAGTGTCCAGGCAGAACCAGCCGAGTCTGTGGAAAACTATCTGGAAAAACAGAAACAGAGTGGAAAAAATGCCTGGGATACGGTGCAGCTTTCCAGAAGCGCAGTCCGTCCGGTGGCACTGGATTACATTCACGCACTGTTTGATGACTTTATGGAGTTCCACGGTGACCGGTATTTCAGCGATGACGGTGCGATCATCGGCGGTATTGCCACCTTCTGCGGCATGCCGGTAACGGTGATCGGCCAGCAGAAGGGCCGTACCACCAAGGAAAACATTCACCGGAACTTTGGCATGCCGTCTCCGGACGGATACCGCAAGGCACTGCGCCTGATGAAGCAGGCAGAGACCTTTGGCAGACCGGTGATCTGTTTTGTAGATACGCCTGGAGCCTTCTGCGGCATTGAGGCAGAGGAACGAGGACAGGGCGAGGCCATTGCCCGTAACCTGTTTGAGATGACGGCGCTGACGGTTCCGGTTCTTTCCATTGTAATTGGAGAAGGCGGAAGCGGCGGCGCGCTGGCGATGGCGGTAGCCAACGAGGTATGGATGCTGGAGAATGCCATCTATTCCATTCTTTCTCCGGAGGGCTTTGCGTCCATCCTGTGGAAGGACAGCAAGAAGGCGCCGGATGCGGCCAGAGTCATGAAGATTACGGCAGCAGATCTTTATGAGCGCGGCCTGATTGAGCATGTGATCCCGGAGCAGGAGCCGGCGACCATCGAGACCATGCCGGTGCTGGCAGAGCATATGAGACAGAGCATGACCGCATTTTTTGAGTGTTACAGCGGCAAGACCAAGGAAGAAATCCGCGAGTCCCGTTACCAGAGATTCCGGAATATGTAAATGGCGGCAGCGGCAGGCAGACACAGAAATTCGTGAGAGTCCTTGTGCAAGCGTTTGCTGCTGCGAGCCCGAGGAGAAGTGCATGAGCATAATGAAAGCATTGAAGATCGGTGATCTTACAGCAAAATACCCCATCATTCAGGGGGGAATGGGAGTGGGCATCAGCCTGCACTCCTTAGCAGGCGCAGTGGCAAAGGCCGGCGGTATCGGCATCATATCCACCGCGCAGATTGGATTTAAGGATCCGGAGTTTTTAAAGGCACCAATGGAAGCAAACCTGCGTGCCATTGGGGAAGAGCTGAAGAAAGCGCGGGAGATTGCGCCGAAGGGCATCATTGGATTTAATATTATGGTGGCAACCCGAAACTACGCCCAGTATGTGAAGGAGGCCGTGAAGGCCGGAGCGGATATCATCATTTCCGGAGCCGGACTTCCGGTTTCCCTGCCGGAGCTTGTGGAAGGGGCAAAGACGAAGATTGCGCCGATCGTTTCCACTGCGAAATCCGCCATGGTTATCTGCAAGATGTGGGACCGAAAGTACAAACGCATCCCGGATCTTTTAGTGATCGAGGGACCGTTAGCGGGCGGCCATCTGGGCTTTTCCAGAGAGGATTTAAGCCGCTACGGAGCAGACACGAAGGATGTGCCGCACACTTATCATCAGGATCTGTACGATGAAGAGATCCGCAGCATTATGAAGGTAGTGAAGCAGTTTGAGGAGAAATATCAGAAGCACATCCCGGTAGCTATTGCAGGCGGCATCTACACACGGGCGGATGTGGAACATGCCATGGAGCTTGGTGCAGACGCAGTGCAGGTGGCAACCCGTTTTGTCACCACCGAAGAGTGCGACGCGCCGGAGAGCTACAAGCAGGCCTATATCAATGCGAAGGCAGAAGATATCGTGATTACCCAGAGCCCGGTGGGCATGCCGGGACGGGCCATTGTGAATCCGTTCCTGGAGAAGATCACGGCCATGAAGGAGCGCGGGGAGAAGGCAAAGATCACCCACTGCTACCAGTGTCTGGAGCACTGTGATCCGGCGAACATCCCGTACTGCATCACCAAGGCGTTGTCCAATGCCGCAGAGGGGGCATTAAATGACGCGCTGTTATTCTGCGGCAGCAATGCTTACCGCGCCGATAAGATTGAGACGGTGGAGGCTGTGGTGCAGGACTTAGTCGGTGCGGTGTAAATGGCAGAACCTGCGTATTGTCTGGAGCAAGTGTCAGGCGGATTCTGCAGATCCGCCTGATAAACAGAAATGACATGCAAGACTGTCAGGAAAAGTGTTCCCAGTATGACATAAATGAGCCTTCAGCTCCATAAATTGAAAGCAAACGGTGTTATGCCTGCTTCATAGAAGCTGGCATGGCAGCACCATCCGAACAGGAAGTGACCGGAATGCTTAACTATCTCTGGGGCGGTATGTTCTTAGCCGGAATGCTGTGGGGCGCATTAAATGGAACATGGAATGAAGTGACCCAGGCTCTTCTGGACTCTGCAAAAGAATCCGTGAGTCTGGGTCTTA
>CAKRRJ010000080.1 GCA_934394615.1 uncultured Lachnospiraceae bacterium | reverse complement strand
AAGATACCTGGCAGATCATACGGCAGAACTGGAAAAATATTCTTTTGTTCGAACTTCTATACCGTGGAATCACAACACCGGTCTATATGCGGCTAGTCAGCCGCGGAATCAGGCTTGCGCTGCGGGCTTCAGGGTACAGCTATCTGACACCGGCCAACATCGGAAGCTTCCTGATCCGGCCGGCGACTCTGCTTGCCCTGGTCCTGCTTGCGTTTGTCGGGATTCTGATCCTGTCACTGGAGACGGCCGGACTGATTACCGCATTTCAGGGGTCAGCCTATTATCAGAAGCTGACCCCTTTGCATATCCTGTGGGGCGGCATCCAGAAGATGAAGGATGAGACGGTAAAACGAAACTGGCATCTGACATTGTTTCTGACAGCGCAGTATCTGCTGATTCACCTGCCGTTTATCATGCGGACCGTTGTGCGCTACAAACCGGCGAATTTTATTTTTCAGGAATTGAAAAAACAGCCGGTGGCGGTCGCGTTTCTGGTAATCCTTCTGATATTCGGCATACTGGCAGCGATTCCGCGGTGCCTTACCGTTTATGGCTGCATGATCGAACAGAAAAATTTTCACAGCGGAGTGGTGCGAAGCTGGCAGATGACGCATAAGCGCAAATGGAAGATCACATCCCTTGCCATGTTCTGGGAACTGGCAGTGATCGTGCTCGCCGTGGCGGTCTATGCGGCTTCGGTCTGCATTGCGGCAGTCTGTGTCGTGCGTTTTTCCAGGCAGAGCCTGGCGATGGCGGTACTGCTCTCGGCGGCGGACAAGCTGGAGACCGGAATCATTTATCTGGCTTCTATTCTGGCAACCGTGGCAGTTTATGCGGCATTGTCCGTGGTTTATTACCAGTATGGCAACCGCAGATTTCACGCGGAACGCTGGGATTTTGGCTATCCGTCAAAGGGAAGCATGAACCGGAGAACGCTGGCTGCCGTCTTAACGGCAGTGGTCTGCGTTGGCCTGTTTTATATTTATGACCTGGTGCGCAATGGTTCGGAGCTTTCCGAAGAACTCCTCATTGCGACGGAGATCACAGCGCACCGGGGAAGTTCCAGAACAGCGCCGGAAAATACCATCCCGGCGATCGAGGCGGCAATCGAGGAACTGGCGGACAGCGCGGAGATCGACGTACAGATGACAGCGGACGGTGTGATTGTCCTTGGGCACGATGCGAGCTTAAAACGCGTGGCAGGCGTGAACCGCTCCATTGCATCCATGACATTCGATGAGCTGGAACAGCTGGATGTGGGGGCTTGGTTTTCTTCTGTCTATACCGGGACACGCGTTCCGGCGCTGAGTGAGGTGCTGGAACTGTGCGACCAGAAGATTGGCCTGAATATCGAAATCAAATACGTTGGCAAGAACAGCGAACTCCCGGAAAAAACCGCGGAGATGATCAAAGAGTACGGCATGGAAAACCAGTGTGTCATCACTTCCACAAATCTCTCTTATTTAAAGCGGGTGAAGGAGGTACTGCCGGAAATCCGGACTGGCTACATCATTTCAGCGGCTTACGGAAATTTCTATTCCAGTGACGATGTTGATTTCATCAGTCTCCGGTCCGGGTTTGTGACATCAGACCTTATGCGCAACGCGCATGAACAGGGTAAAGCGGTCTATGCCTGGACGGTCAACACCAAAAACGAGATGGAGCGCCTGACCCTGCTTGGTGTGGATGGCATCATCACCGACCGGCCGGTGCTCGCGCGCGAGATCGTGTACCGGGAGGATGCAACGGAGTCGCTGTTTGAATATCTGAAAGCAGTGCTCCGGTAACAAAATGGAACAACAGGAGAAAAGTCATGCGTGTAGTTTTACAGAGAGTGACACAGGCAAGCGTAAAGGTGGATGGCGAAGTCATCGGATCCATTCAAAAGGGATTTCTGATCCTGCTTGGCGTGTCGGATGAGGACAATGAGACCGTGGCGGACAAGATGGCAGACAAGATCTGCAAGCTGCGGATCTTTGCCGATGAGAACGGAAAAACAAACCTGTCCCTGACGGACGTGGGCGGGGCGCTGCTGGTGGTGAGCCAGTTTACCCTGTATGCGGACTGTCACAAGGGCAACCGGCCGAGCTTTATCAAAGCAGGCGCGCCGGATAAGGCAAACGAGCTTTACGAGTACTTTGTGGAGCGCTGCAGACAGTATGTTTCGAAGGTGGAGCATGGAAGTTTTGGAGCGGACATGAAGGTAGAATTATTAAATGACGGACCGTTCACGCTGGTGCTGGATGCAGATGAGCACGGCATTATCGCGTAGCGGAACCGCACGATAACAGGAAAAACATAAGGAGAAGTACCATGAGCGAGAAAGAAAAAACAGCAGGACAGCTTCTGGAAGAGGAGCTGACTTTTAAATTCCCTCATATCGGAAAGGACGCACCGCAGCAGGTAGAAGAGGCAGCGGTATTCTGTGAGGGCTACAAAGCATTCTTAAATGAAGGAAAGACCGAGCGCGAGTGCGTGGAGGCGACGGTAAAGCGCATAGAGGCAGCCGGTTATACCGCCATTGATTTCACAAAGCAGTATCAGCCAGGCGACAAGGTTTACTTTGTAAACCGCAAAAAGGCTATCATCATGACCACTTTTGGCGAGAAACCGCTCACCGACGGCATCCGCATCAACGGCGCCCACATCGATTCCCCGCGCCTGGATTTAAAACCGAATCCGGTATATGAGAAAAACGATATGGCATATTTCAAGACCCACTATTATGGCGGCATCCGCAAGTACCAGTGGGGAACCACACCGCTTGCCATGCACGGTGTAGTCATTAAGAAAAACGGCGAAATTGTAAAGATCTCCATTGGTGAGGCAGAGGGCGATCCGCAGTTTTGTGTCAGCGACCTGCTTCCGCATCTGGCTGCAAAGCAGAACGAGAGAAAACTGAGTGAGGGCTTAAAGGGCGAGGAACTCAATGTCATCATCGGTTCCGTTCCGTTTGTGGATGACAGCGTAAAGGAGCCGGTAAAACTGCTGGCATTAAAGCTGTTAAACGAGCGTTACGGCATCACCGAGGCAGATTTCTGCCGCGCTGAGATTGAGATGGTTCCGGCTTACAAGGCAGTGGATATCGGACTGGACCGCAGCCTCATCGGCGCTTACGGCCAGGATGACCGTGTCTGCGCTTACACTGCCCTGATGGCAGAGCTGGACGCAAAGCATCCGGCACTCACAACGGTAACCGCTCTTGTGGACAAAGAAGAGATTGGTTCCGAGGGCAATACCGGCATGAATTCCGAGTTCTTAAAACAGTATCTGGAGCGTCTGGCACAGATGCAGGGTGTGGATGTGAAGGATGTGTACCAGCATGCGCTCTGCCTTTCTTCTGATGTAAACGCGGCATTCGATCCGACCTTTGCCGATGTGTTTGAGGCGAGAAACTCCTGCTACATCAACAAAGGCTGCGTCCTGACCAAATATACCGGCGCACGCGGAAAATCCGCTTCCAACGATGCAAGCGCAGAGACCATGGCAAAAGTCATCGGCATTATGGAAGAAAACGGTGTGTACTGGCAGAATGGTGAACTTGGTGCAGTAGACCAGGGAGGCGGCGGAACCATCGCGAAGTTTGTAGCGCGCTTAAACATCGACACCGTGGATCTGGGTGTGCCGATCCTGTCCATGCATGCGCCGTTTGAGCTGTCCTCTAAGCTGGATGTATACAATACATACAAAGCGTTCTGCGCGTTTTATAAATAATTATAAAGAGTTGAAAATTTTAGGAAATTGTGGGAAAATGCTTTTTTTCACCGCGCTGATATGCTATAACTGTAGGAAATAATCAGAAAGACTAAATGAGGAAAAATTATGAGAAAATATGTGAAACTGACCATTTGCTGCGCGGCGGCAGCACTGCTTGCTGCGGGCTGCGGCAAAAAGTCAGATACCGCAGAGACTACTACAACTGCGGCAAGCGAGACCCAGGCGGAGATCACCGATAAGGGCGAAGTAACCAAACTCGGCGAGTATAAGGGAATTGAGGTAACCAAACAGGATACCACAGTGACCGACGCAGAGCTGGATCAGAGAATCGCAAGCATCCTTCAGGCAAATCCGGATATCACCGAGATCACCGACCGTCCAGCACAGGAAGGCGATACTGTAAATATTGACTATGTCGGAATGAAGGACGGCGTAGCATTCGATGGCGGAACTGCAGAGGGTTACGACCTGGAGCTTGGTTCTGGTGTCTTCATCGACGGTTTTGAGGATGGGCTCATCGGCGCAACGACCGGTGAGGAGCGCAGCTTAAACCTGACTTTCCCGGAGGACTACGGCAACGCAGATTTGGCTGGACAGGCAGTTGTGTTTGATGTGACCGTAAACAAGATCGAGGAGAAGAAGAACGCGATCCTGGACGATGCATTCGTACAGCGCGTGTCCGATTTCTCTACGGTAGATGAGTTCCGCGCAGACACCCTCGCAACTATGCAGGAAGAGAAGGAACAGAGCGCGGCACAGCAGGTTGAGGATGATGCGTTTGAGGCAGCTGTGAATAACTCTGAGTACAGTTTAAATGAGGCGGCAGTGGAGCAGCAGTACAACAGCCAGCTCACCTATTACGAGAACACTTTTGCTTCTTATGGTTTTACCATCGAGAGCTATGCGCAGATGCTTGGCCAGACAGAGGATGAGTTCAAAGAGACCTTAAGAACCGCAGCAGAGACCGCGATCAAGCAGCAGCTTCTGATTCAGGCGGTTGCGGAAAAAGAGGGCCTTACTGTTGACGACGCAGACCGCGAGAGCCTTGCAGAGCAGTATGGTACCGATGTAGAGACCTTACAGAACACCTATGGTGCGGAAATGGTAGACGAGACTGCCCTGATTTACAAAGTGGTTGAGTTTATCGGCGATAACGCAGTTGTCAAATAAAGCACATTTTTAAATCCGAAAAAGATCCAAAAAAATAAAATACCAGGGAATATAAGGAGGAAACCCAGATGCAGCTCTTAAAAGACAGAATTCGTAAGGATGGAAAGATTAAAGCAGGAAACGTATTAAAGGTGGACAGTTTCTTAAATCACCAGATGGACACCGACCTCTTTGTTGAGATCGGCAAGGAGTTCAAGCGCAGATTCGCAGACTGTGAGATCAACAAGATCCTTACGATCGAGGCATCCGGAATCGGCATTGCCTGTGTCGTTGCGCAGCAGTTCCATGTTCCGGTCGTGTTCGCGAAGAAGACCAAGACCAAGAATATTGCAGGAGATGTATACACCAGCAAGGTAGAGTCCTTCACACACGGACGTGTTTACGATATCATTGTGTCTAAGGAGTTTTTGGGAAAAGGCGACAAAGTGCTGCTGATCGATGATTTCCTGGCAAACGGCAAGGCTCTGGAGGGTCTGGCTGCCCTGGTTGAGGAATCCGGCGCAGAGCTGGTTGGAGCAGGCATTGTCATTGAAAAGGGCTTCCAGGTTGGTGGCGATATCATCCGCTCCAAGGGAATCCGTCTGGAGTCCCTGGCAATCGTTGAGAGCATGGACGAGAACACCGGCGAGATCGTGTTCCGCGGAGACGAAGCGTGAGTAAGAGAAAAGCATTATTCTTCGATATTGACGGAACCCTGCTCAGCGAAGTAACGAAAACCGTGCCGGAGAGCGCAAAAGAGGCGCTTTCCCGGGCACGTTCCCTGGGGCATCTGGTGTTTATCAACACCGGACGTTCCTACGGGGAGACGGAGAAGCTGCATCAGATCATTACGGAAGTGGACGGCTGGCTCTGTGGCTGTGGAACCTATGCGGAGGCAGAAGGAACGGTTGTGTTAAACCGTCTGATGCCGACGGAACAGGTACAGCGCATCGCAAGGCTTGCGGTGGATTCTGATGCGGATATTTTTCTGGAAGGACCGGGAATCTGCTATTATTGCAGCAAATCCGGGCGTATGCCGTTTGGCCAGCAGCTGCGGAAAAATTTCGGGAACATCATTGAATGGCTGGAACCGGAGGCGGTATGCGGCGAGGTCAACAAGTTCTGTATTCTGACCGATGAGCAGAGCGACCGGAAAGAGCTGTTCCGAAATCTGGATCTGGACATTGCGGTCATTGACCGGGGCGATGGTTTTTATGAATGTGTGCCGGAGGGATTCAGCAAGGCAACCATCATCGATGTGGTACTTGAGGCGTATGGCCTGGAACTTTCTGACGCCTATGTGTTCGGGGACAGCACGAATGACATTGCCATGTTTGAGCATGTGCCGAATGCGGTACTCATGGGAAAACACAGCCCGGAGCTGGAACCTTATGCCAGCTTTCAGACAAAAACGGTAGAGCAGGATGGCATCTGGTATGCCATGGAAAAGCTCGGATTATTAAGTGAGGAAGTATAAATGAATAACAACACATTGCGGATCGGAACGAGAAAGAGCCGGTTGGCAATGGTTCAGACGGAAATTGTGCGGGAAGTGATTCTGGCACATTTTCCATTTTTAGAGATCGAAATTGTGCCTATGAGCACGAAGGGAGACAAGATTCTGGACCGTTCGCTGACCAGTTTTGGAGGAAAAGGAGTATTTACCAGGGAGCTGGAAGAAGCACTTCTGCGCGGAGAGATTGACCTGGCAGTCCACAGCGCCAAGGACATGCCGATGGAGTTTCCAAAAGGCCTGGCGCTTGGCGCTGTGCTTTCCCGCGAGGATGCGTCGGATGTGCTGGTGACAACCGATGGAACACCTGCGCGTGAGCTTGCGCCTGGAAGCGTGATTGGGACCAGCTCCCTGCGCCGCCAGATCCAGATTCATCAGATCAACCCGCAGGTAAAGGTAAAACTGCTGAGGGGAAATGTGCAGACCAGGATTGAGAAGTTAAAGAGCGGGCAGTACGACGGGATTTTGCTGGCAGCAGCTGGGTTGAAACGGCTGGGGATTACCGGGGCGGATTCGGCGGCTGGGACAGGTTTTGGGTTGTCTGGTGAGCCGTGCGGGACAGAAGCCGCGGATTCCCTGTATTTCGAGCATCTGCCAATGGAGCAGTTTGTTCCGGCAGCAGGCCAGGGCATTCTGGCAGTGGAGATCCGACGGGGCGAGCTTGGGGAGATTATGAAAGCCATTCACTCGGTGGAAACGGAGGCGGAGCTGACTGCGGAGCGGGAATTCCTGAGGATTCTCGGCGGCGGCTGCAACGCGCCGTGCGGGGCGTTCTGCCATCTGGACGAGGCGGAGCAGAAACTTTCCATGCAGGTCATGTACGCGCGGGACGGCGTGCATCCGGAGTACCGGAACGATGAGATGACACCGGATGTCTATTTTGGGATTTTGCCGGAGCAGCATGGAACAGGTATGGAAGTGCAGGAGTTCAGCACAGGAGCAGGCTGTGCAGACATCATGGGTTCTGCGCACAGCACACTGCTTGCAGCTGCGAAGAAGCTGGCCCGCGATCTGGCGGTTCTGGTGCGCTGTAAGCCGGTTTATCTGGTGGGTGCAGGTCCGGGGGACGCAAGACTTTTCACCGAGAAGGGACTGGACTGCGTGCGGAAAGCAGATGTGATCGTCTACGACAACCTGATTTCCGGTTCCATCTTAAATGAGGCCCGGCTGGATGCGGAACTGATCTACGCAGGTAAGCGTGCAGGACATCATCACATGAAGCAGTGGGAGATTTCTGCTCTTCTGGCGGGAAGGGCGCTGGAGGGAAAAGCGGTGGTCCGCTTAAAGGGCGGTGACCCGTTTATTTTCGGGCGCGGCGGCGAGGAAGCGCTGGAGCTTGCTGGCATGGACATTCCGTTTGAGATTGTGCCGGGAGTTTCGTCTTCCTACAGTGTTCCGGCTTATGCCGGAATCCCGGTGACTCACCGGGGACTGGCATCCTCCTTCCACGTAATAACTGGTCATGAGGATGGGAATAAGACAAGTTCCGCCCTGGATTATCGGACCCTTGCCAAAGAAGAGGGGACGCTGGTCTTTTTGATGGGGCTGAAAAATCTGGACAAGATTGCCGCAAACCTGATCGCCAATGGAAAAGACCCGAAGACTCCGGCTGCTGTTCTGGAGAGAGGAACCACGGCGGCACAGAAGAGCGTAAAGGCTGACCTGGAGCACATTGCGGAGGCGGCAGAGAAAGCGGGTCTGAAGACCCCGGCCATTTCCGTAGTTGGTTCGGTGGTGAGCTTAAAGGATACCCTGTCCTGGTTTGGCCGTGGCGTGCTGGCTGGGAAGCGGGTACTGGCAACGGGAACCCGGGCTTTTGTGCGGGAGATGGAAGAGGCATTCCAGCCGCTGGGGGCGGAGCTGGTAGCGTTAAGCCTCATAGAAGTCCGGCCGCTCTGGAATGAACGGATTGCGGAGGCATTGAAACAGCTGGGCAGTTATCAGTGGATTGTCTTTACCAGTGGAAATGGCGTGGAGCTGTTCTTTACCCTGCTTCGGGAGCAGGGCATTGATCTGCGGAAGCTGATGCAGGTGAAATTTGCCGTCATCGGACGAAAGACTGCGGACGCCCTGCTGCAGCATGGTTTCCAGAGTGATTTTGTGCCGGAGCAGTTTTCCGGGGCAGATCTGGCAGCAGAGTGGATTCCGACCTTGAAGCCGGACGAGAAGGTGGCATTATTCCGGGCAGAAAACGGATCCCGGGTTTTAACGGAGGCGCTGGCAGAAGCAGGAATTTCCTATGACGATATTGGAATGTATGAGACCTGGCCTGATCTGCGCCGTCAGGAAGAATTGAACCGCGTGGTTCAGGAAGTGGACTATGTGACAGTAGCCAGCAGCTCTGCTGCCCAGGCCCTTGTGGCCATGCTGGAGCCAGAGCAGCGGGAAAGTCTGACTGCAAAGCTCATTTCCATAGGCCCGTCCACGACAAAGACCATGCAGAAGCTTGGACTTCCAGTATATGCGGACGCAGTGGAGTACACGGCGGAAGGAATCGCGGCGGTGATCCAGGCAGATGTGGAGGGAATGCTTTGAACTTTCCCTTATTTATAGATTTGAATGAGAAAAAGGTGCTGATCGTGGGAGCCGGGGCCATCGCGGCCCGGCGCGCCACGGTGTTAGTAGAGTTTGGTGCGAAAGTGACGGTGGTGGCGCCGGAGGCAGGAAGCGGAGTGCAGGTGAACCATGCTGCGGAGCTGAAAAGCTTTACGGCTGTAGGGGATTCTGTGCTGGAGCAGTATGCACAGCCAGACAAATGCGCCGCAGGTGAAAAATCTCCTTGGGAATGCAGAACAATTCCGGTGCGGAAACTTGCGGAAGCGGGGCGTCTGGTTTGGAAGCGTCACGCGTTTTGCGAGCAGGATCTGAAGGAATTGAACCAGTTCTTCCTCGTCATTGCAGCCACCGATGATCCGGCGGTAAACGACCACATTGTACAGCTCTGCCATGAACGCCACATTCCGGTCAACCATGCAGGAGATCAGACCCAGTGCGATTTCCAGTTCCCGGCTATTGTGCAAAAAGGTCCGGTGGTGATTGGTGTGAACGCGAATGGGAAAGACCATGGGCTGGTAAAGCGCGTGGCGGAAAGACTGCGGGAGTGGATTGCCAGAGAAAAATTTTAAAGGAGCGATGCCATGTCTCTATCTGTTTTTATAGAAATGACCCTTTCGGCCATTCTTACCGTATGGTCGCCGGGGCCCAATAACATTCTGCTGCTTTCCAACGCCAGTAAATATGGCGTGCGCGGCAATCTGCGTTTTATGACAGGAATCTGGAGCGGTTCTCTGACGCTGATGTGCCTTTCTGGCTTGTTTTGCAGTACGCTTGGAAGCATCATTCCCGGAATTCAGCCAGTCATGAAATATCTGGGCGCCGCTTATATCCTGTATCTGGCCTGGCAGACCTGGCGCAG
>CAKRRJ010000079.1 GCA_934394615.1 uncultured Lachnospiraceae bacterium | reverse complement strand
GATGCGGCGATCATCGTTGTAAACTGCAAGGCAGGCATCGAGGTCGGCACGGAAAAGGCATGGGAGCTGTGCGATAAGCTCAAACTGCCGCGCATCATTTTCGTCACCAACATGGACGACGACCATGCAAGCTTTCGAGAGCTTGTACTGAAATTAGAGAGACGGTTCGGAAGATGTATCGCTCCGTTCCAGCTCCCGATCCGTGAAAATGAAAAGTTTGTCGGATATGTAAACGTAGTTAAGATGGCCGGCAGACGTTTCACCAATCTGAGTGATTACGAAGAATGCGAGATTCCTGATTACTCCCAGAAAAATCTTGGTATTGCCAGAGATGCTCTCTTAGAGGCAGTGGCAGAGACCAGTGAGGAGTACATGGAGCGTTACTTCTCCGGCGAGGAGTTTACACTGGAAGAGATCCAGAGCGCTCTGCGGGAACATGTAATAGATGGTTCCATCGTTCCGGTTCTGATGGGTTCCGGCGCAAACTGCCAGGGCTTCAAGACCCTTTTACAGGTAATCGACCGTTACCTTCCGACCCCGGACAAATTTGAGTGCATCGGCGTGGATGTTTCCACCGGTGAGCGTTTCACCGCTAAGTACAACGATGAGGTTTCCTTATCCGCAAGAGTCTTCAAGACCATCGTGGATCCGTTCATCGGCAAATATTCTCTCATGAAAGTCTGCACTGGTATCTTAAAACCGGACAGCACGATCTACAATGTCAATAAGGACACCGAGGAGAAAGTCGGAAAACTTTACCTGCTTCGCGGCAAGGACACCATCGAGGTTCCGGAGCTTCGTGCGGGCGATATCGGTGCAGTGGCAAAACTCGGCGTGACCCAGACCGGCGATACCATCGCCCTGCGTTCCGCACCGATTGTATACCACAAACCGCAGACTTCTACTCCGTATACATACATGCGCTATAAGACCGTAACCAAGGGCGACGAGGACAAGGTTTCCAGTGCACTGGCAAAACTTATGGAAGAAGACCTGACCTTAAAGTCTGTCAACGATAAAGAGAACCGCCAGCTTCTGCTGTACGGCATCGGCGATCAGCAGTTAGAGGTTGTTGTCAGCAAACTTCTTGGCCGCTATAAAGTCGAGATCGAGCTGAGCAAGCCGAAATTCGCGTTCCGTGAGACCTTAAGAAAGAAAGTCGAAGTTCAGGGTAAATATAAAAAGCAGTCCGGCGGCCATGGCCAGTACGGCGATGTTAAGATGATCTTTGAACCGTCCGGCGATCTGGAGACTCCGTATGTATTCGAGGAGAAGGTATTCGGCGGCGCTGTTCCGAAGAACTACTTCCCGGCAGTTGAGAAGGGCGTGGCTGAGAGCTGCGTGAAGGGGCCTCTGGCTGCATATCCGGTAGTTGGCGTAAAGGCAACCCTGGTGGATGGATCCTATCATCCGGTAGACTCCTCCGAGATGGCATTTAAGACGGCTGCCATGATGGCATTTAAGAAGGGCTTCATGGATGCAAATCCGGTTCTCTTAGAGCCGATCGCTTCCCTGAAAGTAACCGTTCCGGATAAATTCACCGGCGACGTTATGGGTGACTTAAACCGCAGAAGAGGACGTGTCCTGGGCATGAACTCCGATCATCACGGCAAACAGGTGATCGAGGCCGACATCCCGATGTCCGAGCTGTTTGGATACAATACCGACCTGCGCTCCATGACCGGCGGCATCGGCTTATATGAGTACGAGTTCAGCCGTTACGAGCAGGCTCCTGGCGACATCCAGAAGAAGGAAGTCGAAGCAAGAGCTGCCAAGGTCGACAAACTGGACGTATAGGAACGAATATGAATACCAGAAGACAGATATCCAGAATATGCTGGGTTTATGTAGCATTTCTTGTGGTCTCCACGGCAGCGCAGATTTTGTTTGTGCAGCTTTTGAGACCGGTGTTTCTGATCCTGGGGGAGAGCCGTGCGCTGGAGCGTGCGGCTCTTCTGGTGTCAGAAATTGCCATGTACGGAATCGGATTTCCGTTGTTTGCCTGGATGATGGGGCGAATCCCGTCCTGTGAGATGAAAGAAAAAAAGAATATCGGCCCGGGAACGTTTCTGGCACTGTTTGTGCTCTGTTATGGACTTACCTATCTGGGAAATATGATTGGCGGCATTTTTATGCAGATCGTAGACAGTCTTCATGGAGGAGGGGCCGGAAATCCGCTCAATGAGGTGCTGGACCAGATGGATGTCGGAAGCATTTTTATCACGACCGTGATCATTGCGCCGGTAATGGAAGAGCTGATGTTCCGCAAATATCTGGTAGACCGGCTGGTGCCGTATGGACAGAAGACGGCAGTCATCCTGTCCGGTCTGTTCTTTGGCCTGTTCCATGGAAATTTCTATCAGTTTTTCTATGCGGCGGCACTGGGGATGGTGTTTGCCTGGGTTTACAGCAGTACCGGGCGCATCCGCTATAATATTCTGCTGCACATGTGCATCAATCTGACGGGAGGCGTGCTGCCGGTCGTGTTGTCACGTGCGGCTGATGCGGGCAGTATCCTGGCACTTTTAGGATCTGGCTGCCTGAATATCTTTGCCTATGTCAGTATGGTGCTTGCAGTGATCTTACTGGCATCCTATTACCGGAAGATTCCATGGTTTACAGGCTGGGTGTACCGGGAGGAAAGCATGGCAGTGACCTGCCTGAAAGCGCCGGGATTCTGGGCATTTCTTGCAGCCAGCGTTTTACTCTTCCTGCTTGGCTGAGTGAAAAAGTTTAAATTCTTAAATTTTTTGGTTGACAAGAGCAGCATAAGAAGGTATGATACAAAATAAGATTAAGTGATGAGAGCGAAGGCGTTCGAACCGAGGGTTCGGACGCCTTTTCTGTTTTAATTGAACTCATCAGCGAGAGGAGAATAAGACCATTATGGATGATATCGACAGAAAAATATTAAAGCTTTTGCAGGACAATGCACGAGTTTCCTTAAAGACCATAGCGGAGAATACCTTCCTTTCTTCCCCGGCTGTGTCAGCGCGAATTGAAAAACTGGAGAAAGACGGAGTCATTGCCGGGTATCACGCCCTGGTAGATCCCATGAAGCTGGGATACCACATCATTGCGTTCATCAATCTGGATGTGACACCGGAGGATAAGCCGAATTTTTATGCCTACGCGGAGAGCATTCCGAATGTTCTTGAATGCAACTGTGTGACCGGGGAATATTCCATGTTGTTAAAAGTGGCGTTCCAGAGCACAATGGAGCTGGATATCTTTATCGGCCAGCTGCAGAAATTCGGTAAGACCAGTACCCAGATCGTATTTTCCACCCATGTCGGTCCGCGCGGCGTGGATGTAGAAGAATAACTTAACTGCCGGAACCACAGAGGATTCCCTTTCATACGATAGTAAGAGGCCATCGTATGGAAGGGAAGTTTTATTTTGGCAGAGACAAAGAAAGTGATCCTCGATGCCGGCCACGGCGGGGCAGAGCCGGGCGCAGTCTATCAGGGACGTCAGGAAAAAAATGATACGCTGCGGATTGCGCTGGCCGTCGGTCAGATCTTAAGTGAAAACGGAGTGGATGTGGGGTATACCCGGGTGCAGGATGTGTACCAGAGCCCGCTTCAGAAGGCGCAGATGGCAAACAGCTGGGATGCCGATTATTTTGTATCATTCCACCGCAATGCCATGCCGGTGCCGGGCACAGCGTCCGGCACAGAAAGCCTGATTTTTTCTAAGGGAGGAGAGGCGGAGCACCTGGCATCAAACATCAATACAGAGCTTCGTCAGTCCGGCTGGAATGATCTTGGAATTATAGAACGTCCGGGATTGATCGTGCTCCGAAAAACCGAGATGCCTGCAGTGCTGGTGGAAGTGGGATTTCTGGACAACGAGGCAGATAACCAGTATTTTGATGATCATTTTGACCAGACTGTGCAGGCAATCGCGGACGGAATCCTGGAGACAGTAAACAGGCAGGAAGGGCAGCCGGAGTATTACCAGATTCAGGTGGGCGCGTATGCGGACCGGGATCTGGCACAGGGACTTTTAAGCCAGCTGCAGGCGGCCGGATATCCGGCATTTCTCGTGGCACAGGACGGACTTTACAAGGTGCGTGTCGGTGCGTACTTAAATCTGGACAATGCAGCCTGGATGGAAAAGACCCTGCGGATGGCCGGATATCCAACCCTGCTTGTGCAGGAGCCGGCGGTATACTAAAGCTGGCAGCCAGACCCGGTTGGCACTGATACAATTTCCAGACAGACGAGATAAATTAAAATAATCAAACAATTATGAATTATTGCACAAAATAATCAAAATAAAACAAATAAAATTTAAAATATTTACAAAAAGATGTTGACATATAGAATATAATCTGCTATTATAAAGACAACAAAGAAAGAGAAAAACAAAGGAGCAGAAAACTCCAGCAGGAGATCCAAAGAAACAAGAACGAAAAGGATCTCAAAAATCTAAGAAAAGGAGGTACGGACCGCCGAAGTAGTTTATCAGTAATGAGAAACGTTTCTAAATGACCAGAGCGAAATCTGATAGACAATGATCTGGGAAACCTGTTAAAAACTGAAAAGAATTGTCTTAGCTGTATGACGAGAAAGTGCAGTCAGGGTGGTAGATTTCAGAAACGGACAGGAAGAAAATAGAAACAAAAATCAGACAGAAATAGATCAGATGGGTCAGAGAGAAACAAAACAACTGAATACAAAATGTACAAACTTAAAAAGCGAGGTACAGTCCAGTGGACAAAGAAAATTGAAAGCGGATATCAGAGATGTAAACCTTTGGTATCCGCTTAAATCATGTCTGGGTTCAATTTTGTGACAACTTTTTTACAGCCCCTCCAGGTCGAATGCGGGCGTGTACTCTTCTTTGGCGCTGCTTTTTTCCTGCATAAAGCCCTGCGTGAGTCCGAGATCCAGGGCGGCATCGACAACCTTCTGGTATTCGTAGCTTGTAATGCGGCGGTTCAGCTCTGGAAATGCCGCATTTTTTTCGTATGGCGTGTACTGGCTCATCAGGCTGATGTAAAAGCTGTCTTTCGGAAGATTTTCCGCGATCCAGTGCATGAGGCGGATGGAGTCCTCTTTCTGCCCCGGAAGTACGAGATGCCGGATGATGACGCCCCGCTCCATAACCGGATCCGGTTCTCCGTCCCGTGAACAAAATTTTGGTGTTCCGGTCTGGCAGATCATCTGCTGAATGGCTTTTGCCGCGGTCTGAAAGTAGAATGGGGCCTGGGAGTAGCGGGCAGAGAGTTCAGAACTCTCATATTTCAGATCCGGAAGCCAGATATCAACATAGTCTTTTAGTGCTTTGACGGTTTCTGCGCGCTCGTAGCCTCCGCAGTTGTAGACAACCGGAATGTGCAGCTGCGTTTTTACAAGATCCAGCGCCGGGACGATCCACGGAAGGAAATGCGTGGCGGTTACCAGGCTGATGTTGTTTGCGCCCTGCTCCTGCAGGCGCAGGAAGGCATCCGCCAGTTCTCTTGTGGTGAGCGGTTTTCCGTACAGGTCGCGGCTGATCTTATAGTTCTGGCAGAAGCAGCAGCGCAGCGTGCATCCGCTGAAAAATACGGTGCCGCTTCCGTTTTTGCCGCTGATGCAGGGTTCTTCCCAGAAGTGCAGGGCAGCGCGGGCCGCAACTGCGCCGTCCGGGGCCTGGCAGAAACCGCGCTGTACCGTCCGGTCAATGCCACACATGCGCGGGCAGAGACTGCAGTGATGGATCTGGTCTTTAAAATAAGAAAAAGATGATTCTGACATGATAATACTCCAATCTGGATCACAGGGATCATACGCTGCATTTCAGTATACAAAAAGCTGTGGAAAAATGCAAGGAATGCCGGAACCCAATCCTATGTCTGTCTGGAAAGTCGTGGATGTTTTGAAAAGGAACTTGAAAAAGAGCAGTACATGTTGTATAATACGTTCAGAACAAATAAGAGAGTAATTCCTGAGGTGTTCGACAACCTTACCCATTTTGAACCTACATTACTGACTAAGGGATTCCTATATCTGCCGGTAGATGTCAGGCCTCCATCGAGTGGAAGGCAGAAACCTGCATGCGGTTGCCCACCTAGCTCTGCTAGGCGTCAATAAGTAAGAACGGCACATTCGGGATTACAAAAGATAAAAGAGCAGCGGTTTGTCCGCTGCTTTTTCTTTTTATAGTAACTTTACTTTATCTTTACACGGTTGTGTGATAAACTGTATATAATTATGGCAATACTTGTTTCATGAAAGGAAATTACTATGAAAAATGAAAAGTATCGCACGTACATATGCTGGGGCGTAACGGCACTGGTGGTACTGCTTCTTCTGGTTGCGGCGGTGTTTCTGATCATGCGCTGGTCACTGGTTGCGGCATTGGGAGCGAAAATCGCCCATATCCTGGCCCCGGTCATTTACGGAGCGGTGTTTGCGTATCTTCTGAATCCGGTTTATAACCGGGTGCAGGGCTCAGTTATGGCAGTCACGAAAAAAATCATTCCGGAAGAAAAAAGCAGAAAGAAGCTCGGTTCCATGCTTGGAACACTGGCAAGTCTGTTTCTTTTAGTCGCCGTAGTGGTTGGCCTCATCTCTATGCTCATCCCGGAGCTTATCAGCAGTATCCGCGGGGTCATTGAGACGCTGCCTGCCAGCATCAACAATCTGGAAATCTGGCTGGACCAGGTTCTTGCGAACAATCCGGAGCTGGAAAACCAGGTTATGCAGCATTACGGAGCTGCAGCAGAGTACATTCAGAACTGGCTCACCAATGTGGTTGTTCCGAACATCTACCGCATCATTGGCGGCGTGTCCAGCGGCGTTGTGCTGTTTGTGAGGGCTTTGTGTGATGTGCTCATCGGCCTGATCGTCATGATCTATCTGTTAAACATGAAAGAGAAGCTGCGTGCCCAGGCAAAGATGATCATCTACGGGGTATTTCCGTTAAAAGTCGCGAATAAAGTGATAGAGGAAGGTCGTTACGTGCACGAGGTATTTGGCGGATTCATTATTGGAAAGCTGTTAGATTCCCTTATCATCGGCCTGATCTGTTTTGTGCTTCTTGGCTTCGCGAATATGCCGTATGTTCTTCTTGTCAGCGTAATCGTGGGCGTGACCAATGTGATCCCGTTTTTTGGTCCTTTTATCGGGGCAGTGCCGAGCGCGTTTTTGATCCTTCTGGCTGATCCGATAAAGTGCCTGTACTTTTTGATTTTTGTCCTTTTGCTTCAGCAGTTCGACGGAAATATCCTTGGACCGAAGATCCTCGGCGATTCCACGGGATTATCGAGCTTTTGGGTTCTGTTTTCCATCCTGTTGTTTGGCGGTCTTATGGGTTTTGTCGGCATGATTGTCGGCGTTCCGTTGTTTGCAGTCATTTACCGCCTGATCATGGAGTTTACGACCTGGCTGTTAAAGCGCAAAAAGCTGTCGAATGACATCAAAGAGTATGACGGACTGGAACGCATAGATGAAATGGAGCAGACTTATATTAAGAAATAAGGAGCATTTATGAAAAAACACAAAATGATCCGGTGGGTTCTTGGAATCCCGGCGATCGTCCTGACATTGATTCTGGTCATTGTATTCTGTGAACCGGAAAAATCAGGAATTACCAGGGCGGCTGCTGCAAAGTCAGTCGCCCTTGCTCTTTTATCGCCGGATGAGTTGAAAACATGGAAAAAAGAATATGGAGCATCGCATTTTGCGGCAGATACGATGGACGAGTGGTATGTGCCATATCTCGATTATCTGTATGAGAACGGATATCTGAGCGAGGAGGAGACTCCGGCAGACCAGGAACACGCGGAAGGGTTTCTTACATACGGGGAGGCGGCCAGAATCGCCAGAAATGTCTCAGATGGTCTTGAGCGGACGGTTGCCGTCAGCAAGCGAAACCGGGCAAAGGCGTACCCGGAGGAAAACTGGTGGCTTCTTTATGAATCACTTTTGCAGGCCGCAGATCCGGATGGTGCCGTAAAATCGGAGAGCATCCGAATTTACGGCACACCGGAAAATATCCAGGGATGCCCGGCATGGACTGCTTACACAAGTGCCGGAACCCTGGCTTTTACCGGCCTGTCGCTGGATTCCTACGTCGATCATGAACTGACCGTATGGCTGCGTGAAAAGGAACTGATCCATGTACAGAAGGATAACGGACAGAATACCCTGTACCGGAACGTCTGGATCCTGGATGGGGACAGCCAGAGTGTTATGGTTTATATCGGTGACATCCAGAGAAAGATTCCGTTTCAGAAAAAATACAAAAAGACAGAAGAACTTATCGGGAACCTGGTGGATCTGACTATGGAAAAAGGGAAGATTACAAAGGTCTCCGTAAAAAAGGACCGGATTGCCGGAAAGGTTCTTTCCGTGCGTGAGGACGCAATTGAGCTGGAAGGTTACGGGAGTGTTCCGCTTGATGAAGAGTATAAGGTATTAAAGACATATGGTGATGTAAAGCGGCAGCAGCTTTCGGACATTCTGGTCGGAAGTGAGACGCAGGAATTTATTGTGGCAAAAGGGAAGATCTGCGCAGTGATCCGGGAGCGGGAGGATGATGCCGATAAGATCCGCGTGCTGATCATGTCCGATGGTTTCCAGAGCGTTTATCACAGCAGTGTTGAGATTGCCTGTGCAGGCAGTGTGAAACGGATCCAGGGCGAAGAGGAATCTGTTCTGGATCCGGGAACAGTCGTTTCCGTGACTTCCGGGGACGGCACATGTGCCGAAAACCGCCTGATCCTTGAGGCAGAAGAAGGAGAAGAACTGACCGTGACCAGTCTGTCCCGCGCGCAGGGAACCCCGTCCTACGCTGGGCGTCTGGAGTTGGTAGACACAGATGAGGGACTTGTGCTGGTGAATGAACTTTATCTGGAAGATTATTTAAAGAAGGTTGTTCCGAGTGAGATGCCGGCGAGCTACGCAAAGGAAGCGCTCAAAGCGCAGGCAGTCTGCGCGCGTACTTACGCGTTCATGCAGAGAACGAGCAACACCTACAGCGCGTTCGGCGCTCAGATTGATGACAGCACCAAGTTTCAGGTTTATAACAATACAGAGCCGGATGAACAGACGGCCCAGGCAGTGCAGGAAACCTATGGAAAAATGCTGTACTATGACGGGAATCCGATCACAGCGTACTATTTTTCTACTTCATGTGGAACTACGACCAACAGCGCCATCTGGGACAGCGACCCGGATACTACACCGTATCTGCGCTGCCTGAGCCTTCAGACGGCAAGGAGAAGGCTGAGCTTTGCCGATGAATCAGAGTTCGCGGCGTTTATCAAGCGGAAGGACTTTCAGGCGTACGATGCTTCCTATCCGTTCTACCGATGGAATCTGAAAACAAACGGAAATGTGGTCGCGGCGCATGTGAGCGATGTTGGCACAGTGACCAGTGTATCCGTGACAGAGCGAGGCCCGGGCGGCGTGGCAATGAAACTTCTTGTGAAGGGAACTGACGGAGAGAAGACCATTTCCGGTCAGAATGCCATCCGAAGCGCTCTGGGAGACGCTTCCCTGACGATCAACCGGAATGACGGGAAAACGTCAGATGGCTGGAGCAGTCTCCCGAGCGGCTTTCTTACGGTAGAGAGCACAGGAACCGACGCGAACGGAATCGCGCAGTTCCGGATCTATGGCGGCGGATACGGACACGGTGTCGGCATGAGCCAGAACGGCGCCCAGGCCATGGCAAAAGCCGGCATGAGCTGCGAAGAGATCCTGAAATATTTCTACGATGGTGTCACGATCGAAGAAAAATAAAATTTCGTAACTGTTCAGTACCCTTACAGTTACGAGCAAAAATCCATTGAAAATTGCCTTCGGCAATGGGATTTTTGCCTGCAAGCCCATGTTTTCGTACGGTCAGCGCAGTGAATGCGCAGACCTACTGAAC
>CAKRRJ010000078.1 GCA_934394615.1 uncultured Lachnospiraceae bacterium | reverse complement strand
TTCTTAAGTTCTTACTGAGATTCATTTTAATGGCAGCAGTTTAATTGTTCATGACAAAAAAATGACAATTTTGTCATATTCAGGAAGAAATCAGGTTCAGCCAGATGTCTCTCCGCTCTGCCTCATCTGCCTCGCCGCTTCCTTCTGCCTGGAAATGCAGGAATGGCACCGGCGAGGGCTGCTTCATCAGTTCGATCACCGAACCGGAATTAGAATAGGTCGGCATCAGCAGCATGCTTCCTGCCGCGTCCGGGATTCCGGCCGCAATGAGGCTGCACAGGTAGCGGATATTTCCACCCACCACGTCCGGATAGTCCTTTGCCAGTCTGGCAAACTGTTCTTCCAGAGATGCCTTGGTGCCCCAGATATCCCAATACGTTTCATTGAACCAGGAAAGCTGCTCTGTGGCTTCCTGCGGAATTTCTTTTCCACTTTCCCGGATCCAAAACCAGAGATATTCACTCAACATCATGGAAACCGGGGTAAAACCATGTTTTCGTACCGCTCCCGGCATACTGCGGTTTAAGTAACTGCTGTGCAGAACCATGGCAGAACCAAACAGGAATACCCGTTTCTGCGCTTTTGGCAACAGCTCATGCCATGTGGTAAGCAGCTTTTTTGTATCTTCCCATACAAGTGGAAATTTCACCCTGTCAAGTTCTATTTTCCGCTGCTCCTGGTTTAGACATAACAGGGCATCGCCCATCATGCATAACTGCCAGATCTGCTCCCAGTCCTTCTGCCGGAACAAATGCTCCGTGTAAGGCGTATACAGGCTGATGCGGTCCGGAGCTGTGCCATGCTGTTTCAACAGAGCGCGGATGACCATGGCCGCCATACCTTCAGCCTCAGCACCTTCGGTCTGTGGAACCAAGTACGACCAGAAATTCTGCTGCATCTGCGTCTCCATGCTCTCCTTTGCCTGTTCCTGATCACATCTGACAGGCAACCTGTCTGTTTCCGGCAATTTGCCTCCCCCATCCCCATGGCATCCCGCCAGCCGCAGCACCTGCCCCGCCATAGCGCTGAAAGTGGCATATTCTTTGGAAATGCTCTCCGCCTTTCCGCTTTCCAGATCTTCCCGTGTGTAATCCGGGCCGACCTGAACAAAGCAGCCCTGATAACGCAGGTATTTTGCGTAAAGTTCTGCGTAGATGGAAAGCGGCGGAAGGATTATCGTGCGGTCTTTTGAGCGTTCCAGAGACATGCGGACGCCGTCGTACTCTGGGGCATGTTCCTTGTAGTCACCGGATTTCAAAATTTCAGAATGACTGCAGCACGGTTTCTGTCCGTGTTCTGCAGCTTTCTCATGCGCCTCAGTGTTTTCACACTTCTCCATTTCTTCCCGCTTCCTGCATACCACCTGTTCTTTCTTTTCGGACGCTTCTACATTCTTTCCAGCGTTCACATTCTCCACATACTTCAGACTGTTCAGAAATGCCTCAATCCTGGTCACCACACCGACTGCGGACTGGTGTTCATCCACCTCCACCGACAGATACGGCTTGTCTCCCATAATCTCCCGGAACATATGGGAAATCATGGTGTCCGGGCCGCAGCCGTGGTTGGTCAGATACACGGCATACAGATTCGGATGGTTTTTGATGATCTTCGCCCCGGTCAGAATGTGCTGGCTGAATGGCCAGTACAAGTTTGGGTACTCCCCGGCCAGATACATGCTGTGTCCCTGAAGATGTGCCAGGTTCAATACTTTGCAGCCGCGCTTTAACAATTCTCCCGGAATGCCCATATTTAACACCGGATCCGAAATTCCATAATTTCGTGTTACTAAAACCAGCACCTTGTCATCTGGCTTCAGGGATGCCAGAATCTCTTTTCCCAGTTCTTCTGATTTCCGGTCGCAGAGCTGCATGGCTGCCGCGCCCACTTTCATGGCTGCCTGGCAGGCTTCCTTTTCTTTTCCAAGCTGAACACCTGTTTTGATCATGGCCTGGGCAAGCTGCGGCTGTCCCATATCCATATCAAGCACCGGAGCCAGCAGGCGGATGCCCCGCTCCTCTAAACGCAGGGTCTTTGCCACCATTTTCGGAGCCGTCTGCATGTAAACACAGCCGTAATTATGCTCCACGCCGGAAGTTGCATGACGGATGGTACGGATGCAGGGGATAAACAGGTAATCGACACCCTTTCGCGCCAGATGCTCCATGTGTCCGTGAAGCAGCTTTACCGGATAGCAGGTTTCCTCCTGGGTCACATCCTGGCTGATGCGGATAATCTCCTCACAGCTTTCCTCTGATAACAGGACATTGAAGCCCAGTTCCGTGAAATATTTGTAAGCCATCGGGAAAAACTTGTACATCATCAGAGACTGGGGAATTCCGATGGTCTTCCGGCCTGGCAGAAGCGTTCCATCATACCCTGCATAGAACCACTCCCGGTTCTTCTTATAGTTTTGTATGTGCCGGAGTTTACCTCCCTGCAGAACTGCAACTGTACCTACCGCTTTCAGGTCATGGAGAACCTGATGCAGCTCATTGCCAAAAACAATATGGAACTGATGATGAAGATCCGCATCCTGACCCAGGGATCCCTGCGGAAAAAACTCATGCTCTACTTTTCCATTCTGTCCCGGGAACAGCACTCCGCCACCATCACCCTGCCTTTTGGCCGGGACAAGCTGGCCAACTACCTGTTCTGCGACCGGAGCGCCGTTTCGAGGGAGCTTGGGCGCATGGACCGGGAAGGACTGATTCAGCTCGGAAAAACAGAAATTACGCTCTTGTAACCACCATTTCCCGGAACCTCCTGCCTGCTGCCCAAATCTCCCGCTTCGTATCGTACAGCATGCAGATGCGGCGCTCCGGGATGCTTTCTTTTAAAGGAATTTCAAACACGCGTCCTTCTTCCAGCGCCTGTTCCGCCAGTTCATAGGGCAGGAAACCGATTCCCAGATTTTTCTCCACCATCGGCAGGATCAGATCTGCCGTGGCAACCTCAATATCCGGCCGCATGGTCAGGCCATTTTTCAGATAAAACTGACTGTAAAATTCATAACTGCTGGTGTGGCGTTCCAGTGTGATCAGGGAATGCTGTTCCAGGTCTTTTAATTCATTTTTCTGGTCCGCCAGCTGCGCCAGGCGGCTTCCCGCAATCAGCACATCGTAAAAGGTCTTCACCACAACCACATGGTCTGCCGCGCCTTCCAGTTCTTTTTCATCTGCCGCAGTCACCACCGCCAGATCAATCAGTCCCTCTTTCAGTGCCTTCGCAGCACCCGGCGTCGAGTAATTGTAAATCTTTAACCGCACCCCCGGGTACGCCTCATGGAAAGTCCGCAGAATCTCCATCAGATACAAGTGCAGTGCCGTCTCACTGGCTCCGATCACCACGGTTCCGCTCTCCAGCGCCGCGCTCTGGCGCACCTCTTCCTCTCCTAATTCAATCTGCTCAAAAGCCGCTGCCACCCGCCGGTAAAGGCGTTCTCCCTCTTCCGTTAGCGTGATGCCGCGGTTGGAGCGGTTCATCAGTGTGCAGCCCAGTTCACTCTCTAAAATACGGATAATGCGTGTGATGTTGGGCTGGTTGCTGTAGAGAAGCTCTGCCGCTTTGGTGAAACTCCCATAGCGGGCTGCATAATAAAAAATTTTATAATGCTCGAAATTCGCTGCCATATTTCTATTATCCTCTCTCTTTTTCTTTTCAGACCATCCAGTTTTCACTTTCACTATTTCTATCTCTTATCTTACTATATATTTTTTATATAGTAAATATATGAACTATACATTATCTATCTGATATGAAACTGAGTATAATGAAACACGGTTAGAAACTCCTGCAGTCCTTCTGCATTCCTCATAGTTCAACAACTTACAGGACTGCAGGCTAGCCACCTGAATCAAAATGATACTATCCCGGAAAGAAGGAACTTTTATGGCAGACAACATGAATACAAAACAGCCGTTAATCTGTATCGGACGTGAATACGGAAGCGGTGGACGTGAGATTGCGGAAAAGCTTGCAGAGAAACTCGGCATTCCCTGCTATGACAAACTGCTCATCCACAAAGCAGCCGAAAAAAGCGGTTACACCGAACATTTTCTGACCCAGAATGAAGAGCAGCCATTTTCCATCGGCAGCCTGCTCACCGGAAATCCTTTCGCGGATACCGTCAGCATGGCGCACGCATTCTACCCGGAAAGCCAGATGGCCTTTGACGCAGAGCGCCACGCCATTCTGGATATCGCAGAGAAAGGCGGCGGCGTGTTTGTTGGACGATGCGCTTCCTCCATTTTGTCCGACCGGGACGATATGCTTTCTGTTTTCATTTACGCCAATGAAGATTCCAAAATCAAACGTGTCATGGCCCGGAACCAGACCAATGAGATCACCGCGAAGAAACGGATCCAGAAAGTGGACCGTATGCGAAAACGCTACTTTGATTTCTACGCAAATACCCGTTGGGGTGAGTCTGAAAGCTACGACATGATGTTAAGCAGCAGCCTGTTCGGCATTGATGGATGCGTGGAACTGATCTTACAGTGTCTGGAACTGCGAAACAAACATGCAAAGCAGTAACATCGGAACATAACACAACGTCCTGGCAAAACGGACATAGAATCCGTCAATGCAGGAAACGCACATAAAAACATGAAAAAGGGAAAGAAGGTACATGCCCATGAACAAAGACCTGACCGTGGGAGAACCGCAAAAAGTATTATGGCAGTTCTGCCTGCCGCTGTTCGGAAGCATCATCTTCCAGCAGCTTTATAACATTGCCGACAGCCTGGTTGCCGGTAAATTCGTCGGTGAAAACGCGTTGGCCGCTGTCGGCAACAGCTATGAGATTACACTGATTTTCATTGCATTCGCCTTCGGATGCAACATTGGCTGCTCCGTCATCGTATCACAGCTTTTTGGTGCGAAACAGTACAGTGAAATGAAAACCGCTGTCTACACCACCCTTATTGCAGGCGCTGTCCTCTGCGGTGGACTGATGGCCGGTGGACTGGCACTCTGCCGTTCCTTACTGGAGCTCATCAACACACCGGCAGAAATCCTGGATGACTCCATGCTGTACTTAAACATTTACATTTTAGGACTGCCGTTTTTGTTCTTTTATAATATTGCCACTGGAATCTTCTCCGCGCTGGGTGATTCCAAGACACCATTCATCTTCCTGGCAGCATCCTCTACCTCCAACATCGCGGTAGATATCCTCTTCGTCACCGCCTTCAAGATGGGCGTAGCCGGTGTCGCATGGGCAACCTTCCTGTGTCAGGGTGTCAGCTGTATCCTCGCGATCCTGGTTGTTCTGCGCAGACTTGCCGGAGTGAAAACCGAACGCCGCGCTGCCGTCTTCTCCTGGAAGCTGCTTGGCAAGATTTCCGTCATTGCCATTCCGAGTATCCTGCAGCAGAGCTTCATCTCTGTCGGAAACATCATCATCCAGAGTGTCATCAACAGCTTTGGTGCCAGCGTCATTGCCGGTTACTCCGCTTCGGTTAAATTAAACAACCTGGTGATCACCTCCTTTACCACCCTTGGCAATGGTATCTCCAACTACACCGCCCAGAACATCGGCGCCCAGAAGATGGACCGGGTCAAACAGGGCTTCCGTGCCGGATTAAAGCTGGTCTGGATCTTATGTGGCCCGCTGTTCCTGGCTTACTTCTTCGCCGGACGTTACCTGGTATTCCTCTTCATGGATAACTCCACCGGCCCAGCCATCGACACTGGTATCCAGTTCCTGCGGATTCTCTCCCCGTTCTACTTTGTAGTCTCCGCAAAGCTGGTGGCAGACGGCATCCTGCGAGGTGCCGGCCTGATGCGCAACTTCATGATTGCCACCTTCACCGACCTGATCCTGCGTGTGGCACTGGCCATCGGACTTGCAAGAGTCTTCGGCTCCATCGGAATCTGGTGCGCATGGCCGATCGGATGGACCGTCGCAATGTGTATGTCCGTATGGTTCTATAAGTGCGGACCTTGGAATAAGAAAAAGGAAGCGTAAAAAAACGGAAAATGCCTGAAACAGAAAAAGAGCCCGAAACTCGGACTCTTTTTCTCATTCTTATAATGGAAATACCGTCATGATCCACCCTACAGAAACTACACAGCAGATCAGTGCCAGTGGCAGTGACTGCCGGATCATGGATTTCTGATCGTATCCGCCGCTGCCCATAATATAACCAACGCCTGACGTTGCCATTGGAGTCATGAACGCTGACAGACATGCCGCCTGAATCAAAATTACCAGGCCGACCGGATTCAATCCGGCAGAGGCACAGGTTGCAATCGCGATCGGATAGAAAATCATCATAGTGCCGCGGTTTGACATAAACTGGGTCAGTATAAACGGAACCACAAAAAAGATCATTCCGACCAGATAAGAATTTCCGCCAACTGCACTAACCAGGTTAGCAATATGACCTCCGATCATCTCACCAGCTCCAGTCGCACTCAGTGCGCCGGAAATTCCAAGCGCTCCTACGATTAAAAGCAGCATGCTTAACGGAATCGCTCCACTTGCTTCTTTCGGTTTCAAAACACCACACAGCACCATAGCCAGTGCTCCGATCACCGTCACCTGCCATAAAGCCAGACCTACCTTCGATGCAAACATCATTCCCACTGCATCCGCAAAGAAAATAAAGATTCCGGCGCCTTCCTGGAACGCACTTAACTGTGTACCTCCATCTTTCTTTTTTCCTGCAATGGATAACTCTGCGGATGGCTCATCCGGAGCAAACCGTACTGCAACGAAAATACAATACAGCAATGTAATAATAAGCAAAGGTAAACGCGCAATCATGGGATCAAAGAAGCCAATTGTATAATCCGTATATCCATAACTTTCCAGATATCCATTCAATTCTCCCGCAATTGTTGCACCAGCTCCCAGCGGCAGTGTACAGCATGTCACGATCGTTGCAATTCCAACCGGAAAGATTACCTTACAGGGTTTCAAGCCAATTCGCTCCGCAGACGCAATCAGCATCGGTGCAATAATACCAATTACAGAAATCGGGCTCTGGACAAACTGGCTCAGTAAAACGCCAATGATTACATAGCCAGCCATCATCTTAATAAGACTTCCTTTTGCTACAAAAGAAATCTTATCTGCAAGTGTTGTACAGAAACGCGTACGGTTAAAACCTGCCGCTACGATACACATACCGGCAATCATAATGACATTTGCATTTGAAAAACATGCAAGTGCCTCCTTCGCTGATAGACATCCGGTTAATGTAAACGCCATCAGAGATGTAATTGCGATCGTTGCAAGGCTGTATTTTCCACTGCAATATCCAATAATTGTTACCGCAAAAATAATCAGACAAATCGTTAACTGACTCATAGCTCCTCCTTTGTATTGTACCCCTTTTTCTTATTCTGAAAGAATCGATGTGCAGATCTGATACCATTTATATGGTTCCGGGTTAAATGCCCGCGCAGCACTGCCACGTTTTTCCAGAATCTCATTGACCTGATAAAAATAGTCATTCAGATTTTCCCCGGTTGCTCTTGCATTGTTATGGTGCAGCGGCATTGCAAGTTGTGCTCCCATTTTCTCGATCATATCCGCAAACTGCTCCGGCGTGTAACTGCGAATCCGGTGGCGCAGCATCAGATTTGGTTTTTCCGCCCGAATATGCTCCAGATGTTCTTCATAATCACGACCGGCACTAAAATCAATACGATAATTATTCTTTGTCTCAATCACATAATTGAAATTAAACATGGAACCCAGCGGTCCAAGTCTGCATGGACATGGGAGTCCGAATCCTTCGGATCCATCATAATATACCCGTTCATCGCTCGGTCTCTGAAATCTTCCATCACGGAATGCACGGTTATCGTGCGCACCCGGATATACTTTCAATGTAAAATCATCAAAATAGTACGTATTTCCCGGATACAGCGGATAAATTGCCGCATACGGAATATCAAATACTTTCGCAACTTCCTCCGCGCAATCCGCCGGCACCAAAACTCTGCCATAGAATTTATTCCACAGTTCTCCGGTCAGATTACAATGATCTCCGTGTACATGATTTAACAAAATGTAATCCGCGCCTGTGAAATCATCTACAGAAAAACCGCTCTGCGCATATACCTGTTTCTCCATTTTCTGGTTTCTCGTCAACTGCGCCTCAGCAATTCCATCAAAATGAGCGTTATCCCAGTAAAATGGATCTGTCACCAGAGTTTTTCCACCTGGCAAAACCATCTCATAGCACTGCACAGAAATCCATCTGAGTTTTAGTGCCATGGAATCCATGCGATTTAAATAGGTCTTCTCCATTTTTTGTTTCCTTCCATATTTTTTCTGACCTAAGAATAGCACACATTATGCATAGAATCAAATTCATAATTTTCATTTTTATATTACACAAAGGAATATTTATTAGTAAAATAAGAAGGCCTACTCCAGACCTTCCTGCTGTTTTCGAATCAAATAAATCAAATATTTCATTGCCGGACTCATCGTTTTGTCTGACCGGTATACAATATTGGTTAGCTGTTCAATCGGCTCTGCATCCTCCAGCGCAAGATACTTTAGTTTTCGTGTTCCAAGCGGAACACTCATGCAAAGCGCTGCACCGATTCCATGTTCTACTGCATCGAACAGACTGCGAACATCACTCACCTCAAGCGTAATATTGGGCTTAATTCCTTTGCTCGTCAAAAGTTCCTTTGCAAGACTTCCGGAATTGGTTGTCAGAGGCATCGCAACCAGCGGAATCTGTTCCAGATCCTGACTTTGAATCACTGGAAATGGGGACTGGGGATCCGCATTTGCTTTCTCAACCAGAAATGAGGTTTCTGACGCAACCACTACCATCTGTGTTGCTTCAATTGGCAAATAGGTATACCCCGGCACTTGTTCCACATTTGTTACGATTACCAAATCCAAAGCACCATTCTGCAATTCCATCATCTGTTTTCGGCTGGTCTCTGCTTTTGCACAGATTTGAATGTCCGGATATTTTTCCAGAAATGCAGGGATAACCTCTTCAATGAGCTGATTTCCCCGTCCCATTCCATATCCAATACGAATTCTCTTTTTCTGTATAGATGCCGCAGCATCCAGCTGCTCTTCCAGCTGCCGGTCCAGCTGCATGATCACCCGTCCGGTTTCCACATACTTTTGCCCTGCTTCCGTCAGCAAAAACTGATTCCCTTTCCGCAAAAAAAGCGGAACTCCAATATTTCGTTCCGTGCGCTGCAGAAATTTTGTCAGAGCAGATTGCGTAATAAAAAGCTGCGCTGCCGCTCTGGTAATACTCTTCTGCTCCGCTATCGTGACGATATATTTATAATCACGAATATCCATCTTTTATCTCCCTGTATTCCACATTTTCTTACACGATTCTAAGAATAAAATATCCAGAAACCGGAACTTTGTCAAACAAAAATCGGAACAATGTCAAAACACAGCCAACATTGTTCCGATTCTGTCAATTTCATTCGTACCTGTTCTACTTTACACCTCGTCTGCTTCCGCATCCTTCCCAAGCCGTCTCAGCATGGTCTTCTTCACTGCGCGGAAGATATTTTCATATCCCGTACACCGGCACAGATGGCCGGACAGGAGTTTGCGGATCTCGTCATCGGAATATTCCTTTCCGGACTGCAAAAGCTCCGTTGCGCTCATGATAAAGCCCGGGGTACAGAATCCGCACTGGACAGCGGCCTCATCAATGAAGGCCTGCTGGATGTCGGACATCTCGCCATTCGGGCCTGCCAGGCCTTCCAGGGTCAGGATTTCCTTGCCCTCGGCCCACACAGCCAGGTAAATGCAGGAATTGAAGCACTCGCCGTCGATCAGGACGTTGCAGGCTCCGCACTCTCCTACCTCACAGCCCTTCTTGACGCTGGTAAGGCGGAAATCATCCCGCAGCACATCGGTTAAGGATGCGCGCACATCAATCATTTTTTCTACTTTCTTTCCGTTGATGGTGCAGGAAAGCAGCTTATACTGTTTACTCATGGACTTCACCTCCAG
>CAKRRJ010000077.1 GCA_934394615.1 uncultured Lachnospiraceae bacterium | reverse complement strand
GAGAAATTCGAGAAAGAGTTCGTAGAGAAGACCGGTGTTAAGGTCATCATCGGTAAGGGCGGCATGGGCCCGAACACCGAGTATGCCTGCAAGAACTACAAAGCAATCCACTGTGTATTCCCGGCTGGAAACGCAGTTGTAGCAGCTACCGAGGTAGAAGAGATTGTCCGCGCTGAGTGGAGAGACCTGGGTATGCCGGAGACTCTGTGGAACTGCCGTGTTAAAGAGTTCGGTCCGCTGATCGTATCCATCGATACCGAGGGCCGCAACCTGTTCGAGGAGAACAAGGTAGTCTTCAACGAGAGAAAAGAAAAAGCAATCGAAGAGATCTGTAAGCACGTAAGTTTCATTAAGTAAGTTTTACCGAAAAGAATTCATTTCAACCTAATAAACGTAATGTCCAATTACACTGCCGCAAAACACGAGGTGCCGCGAAGTATTCCCTTCTTCGCGGCGCTTTGCGTTTGTTCTTCAGATTGACAAGAGCAGATTTTTTTGTGTATAGTATTATTTCGGTAGAAAAAATTAAGAAAGAACCGAGGAAAAATACATATGGAAAATCTGATCTTCAGTCTGAATGCGACCATTCCTATCTTTTTGCTGATGGTGCTGGGCGTATTTTTCAAAAAAACAGGGCTGTTTCAGGAGAACATGATCAACGGAATCAATCAGTTTGTGTTTAAAGTAACACTGCCAGTCCTTCTGTTCGGTGACCTGGCAAAGCAGGATTTTGCCAAGGCGTGGAACGGAAAATTTGTGGCGTTCTGTTTTGTAGTGACTCTGGTAAGCATTTCTCTTGTGGCACTGATGTCCATGGCGCTGAAAGATAAATCCCAGCGCGGTGAGTTTATCCAGGGCGCGTACCGCAGCAGCGCGGCAGTGCTTGGCATTGCTTTCATTACGAACATTTATGGCAATTCCGGCATGGCGCCGCTCATGATCATCGGCAGCGTGCCGCTGTACAATATTATGGCGGTTGTGGTGCTTTCTTTTACGAATCCGGATCAGGGAGGCATGAGCCCGGCGCTCATCAAAAAGACGCTGAAAGGGATTGTGACAAATCCGATCATTATCGGGATACTGTCCGGCGCTCTCTGGTCGGTTCTGCGGATTCCGATGCCGACGATCCTGGCAAAGACGGTTTCCAACCTGGGCGGTCTGACTACACCGCTTGGCCTGATGGCCATGGGTGCTTCCTTTCAGTGGAGCGAGGCAAAATCCGGCATGGGACCGGCGTTTGTGGCCAGCTTTATGAAGCTGATTGGTCTGTGTACGCTCTTTCTTCCGGTGGCCGTGCTTCTGGGCTTCCGCGAGGCAGAGCTGATCGCGATTCTGGTCATGCTGGGTTCCAGCACCACCGTCAGCAGCTATGTCATGGCGCGGAATATGGGACACAGCGGCGTTTTGAGCTCCAGCATTGTGGCCATCACTACGCTGGGAAGCGCCTTTTCTCTGACCTTCTGGCTGTATGTAATGAAATCGCTGGCGCTGATCTAAACAACAAAAATCCCGGGGCGCGGATGCGTCACCGGGATTTTTATTATTTCTGCTTATCAATATTTATTTGGATTTGACTTCTTTCCATGCCTCATTGTAGATCTCATCTACATCATCGCCCAGGTACTTTAATACCTCGGCATTCTTGATGGAGTCGATATCCGGGAAGACTGCCTTGTTGTTCTGCATCTCCTCGTCTAACAGATCAAAGGCACCCTTATTCGGGGTGGAGTAGGTGATGTACTCGAAGTTTTTCTTTGCGATGTCCGGTCTGCACAGGAAGTTGATCCACTTCTCTGCGTTTTCCTTGTTCTTCGCGTTTTTCGGGATAACCCAGCAGTCGATGAACAGGTCGGTTCCTTCTTCCGGGATCACGTATTCCAGGTTGTCGGTTCCGTCCTCGCCCTGAATGTAGAGCATCTCGCCGGAGTAGATGATGCCAACAGCGGCCTCGCCGCCGATCATCTTATCTCTTACCTGATCCACAACATAAGCCTGAACCAACGGCTTCTGGTCGATCAGGTCCTGCTTGGCCTTGTTGATCTCATCTGGGTTGGTGCTGTTTAAGGAGTAGCCGTTTTTCTTTAAGCCGGTCATGAAGGCGCTGCGGATGCTGTCCTGCATGAGGATCTCGCCGCTTAAGCGCTCATCCCACAGGTCAGCCCATTTGGTCGGTGCCGGAACGCCAAGCTCCTGCAGGCGCTCCTTATTGTAGAGGATGCCGATGGTGCCCCAGGTGTACGGAACAGCGTATTTGTTTTCCGGATCGAAGGATTTTGACAGCTCCATGTAAAGGGGATCGATCTGGTCAATGTTCGGTACATTATCAAAGTTGATCTCAGCCAGAAGGTCGTGCTCGCGCATTTTCTGAATCATGAAATCAGACGGACATACTGCATCGTAGGCAATGCCGCCGGCCTCGATAACCGGGTACATCTCCTCGTTGGTTTCGAACAGGTCATAGACAACCTTGATTCCGGTCTCTTCCTCGAACTCGTCGATGACGCTCTCGTCAATGTACTCGCCCCAGTTGTAAACGTAGAGCTCGCCGGCATCGCCGGATGCGGCGGAATCACCGGAATTGCCGGAAGCGGAACTGCCAGAAGCAGAAGCGCCGCAGCCGGTTACAGCAAGTGCCGCTGCAGACAGTGCTGCAGCAGATACGATCCATCTTTTTTTCATTTCCTCAATCTCCTCTTGTATTGTGTAATGTGTAATCCGGCTTCGGGGGGAGGCCGGGATGTTACCGTGTTTTGTAAATATCTGTATGTTTAGTTGGATTTGACTTCTTTCCAGAGCTCGTTGTAAATGGCATCGGTATCATCACCGAGATATTCATAAACCTCGGAATTCTCCAGGGAATCGATGTCCGGGAAAACAGCCTTGTTGTTCTGCATCTCTTCGTCTAACAGCTCGAATGCGCCCTTGTTCGGGGTCGGGTAGGTGATGTACTCAAAGTTTTTCTGTGCGATATCCGGGCGGCACATAAAGTCGATCCATTTTTCTGCATTTTCTTTGTTTTTCGCGTTTTTCGGAATGACCCAGGAATCCAGCCACAGGTTGGTTCCCTCTTCCGGAATCACATATTCCAGATCATAGTCCAGTCCAAGGTTTGCGACCTCATCCTGGATATAAAGCATCTCGCCGGAATAGATGACACCGACAGCAGCCTCGCCGCCGATCATCTTATCTCTTACCTGGTCGATCACGTAAGCCTGGACAAGCGGTTTCTGGTCTATCAGCTCCTGCTTTGCCTGCTCAAGCTCGTCCTTGCTTTCGCTGTTCATGGAGCAGCCGTCTTTTTTTAATGCTACCATGAAGGCGTCGCGGACGCTGTCCTGCATGAGGATCTCGCCGCTTAAGCGTTCATCCCACAGATCAGCCCATTTGGTCGGTGCCGGAACGCCAAGCTCGTCTAACAGCCTGGTATTGTACAGGATACCGACCGTTCCCCAGCAGTAAGGAACAGAATATTTGTTTTCCGGGTCAAAGGCCTGGGACATTTCCATGTAAGCCGGATCAATCTGGTCAATATTCGGAATCTTGTCGAAGTTTAATTCAGCCAGCAGGTCGTTTTCGCGCATTTTCTGGATCATATAATCGGACGGACATACGACATCGTAGTTGACAGCACCGGCTTCGATGACCGGATACATCTCCTCGTTGGTCTCAAACAGGTCGTAAACAACGGTAATGCCGGTCTCTTCCTCAAACTGGGAGATCACATCCTCGTCAATGTACTCGCCCCAGTTGTAAACGTAGAGCTCGCCGCCATCCGCACTGCCGGAAGCAGCGGAATCCGTGCCGGAGGCTCCGGCGTTTCCGGACGCGCCGCAGCCGGACAGAAGGGCGGAAGCGGCAGTAAGGCCTGCCATGGAAATTGCAAATACTCTCTTTTTCATAGTCATCTCCTCTAAATCTTGATTTCGGTAATATTAAGCCTCCTGCTTTTTCTTCGGAGCAAAATTGCTGATCAGAAGCAGGGCCAGGACAGCCACGAAGATCACGGTGGACAGTGCGTACATGGACGGCTTGATGCCGCGGCGCACCTCACTGTAGATCAGGGTGGACAGGGTGTTGATGCCGGCACCTCTGGTAAAGTGGGTGATGATGAAATCATCCAGGGACATGGTGAAGGCCAGCAGAAAGCCGGACAGCACACCCGGTAAGATATCCGGGAACACCACTTTGAAAAAGGCCCGCAGCGGGCTTGCGCCCAGGTCCAGGGCCGCCTCGTAGGTGAAGCGGTTGGTCTGCTTTAATTTCGGCATGACGCTCAGGATCACATACGGGATGTTGAACGTGATATGGGCAATCAGCACGGTTTTAAAGCCAAGGGATACGCCGAAGGCGATGAAAGCCAGCATCAGGGAGATACCGGTCACGATATCAGCGTTTAACATCGGGATATTGGTGATTCCCATGACGATGGTCTGGGGAACCTGTTTCATGCTGTTGATGGCAATGGATGCCGCGGTGCCGATGATGGTGGCGATCAGCGCGGACAAAAATGCGATCAGCAGAGTGTTCTGCAGGGCCGCCATAATGTTGCGGCTTGCAAACATCTGGGTGTACCACTGCAGGGTGAACCCGCCCCACTGGGTACGGGATTTGGAACTGTTAAAGGATAACACTACCATGGTAGCGATCGGCGCGTACAAAAACAGCATGATGAGCACCAGGTAGAAATCCTGCAGGAACCGTCTGAAATTCTGTCGGATCTTATTCATTAGAATGTACTCCCTTCGCCGTTTTTATCGTATTTTGCGATCAGCGCCATGCTGATCAGGATGAAGACCATAAGAACCAGGGAGAGTCCGGAACCTAAGTTCCAGTTGCTGCCCTTGGTGAACTCCTGCTCAATGACGTTACCGATCAGGAGGATTTTGCTGCCGCCCAGTAAGTTGGAGATTACGAAGGTGGTCAGGGACGGCACGAACACCATGGTGATGCCGCTGATGATGCCCGGCACACTTAATGGGAACCATACCCACAGTAATGTCTGGGTGAAGCTTGCGCCAAGGTCTCTTGCCGCGTTGATGGTGTTGTCATCAATCTTGCACAGTACATTATAAATCGGAAGTACCATGAACGGCAGGAAGTTGTAAACCATGCCCAGGATGATGGCTCCCGGGGTGTTGATGAGGTTCTGGTTCGGCAGGTGCAGGGCCGTTAAGATGCCGTTGATGACGCCGCTCTTTTCCAGAAGGGTCTGCCATGCCAGGGTGCGCAGCAGAAAGTTCATCCACATTGGAAGAATGAAGATGAAAACGATGAAGCTGCCCTGGCCAATGCCGCGGTTACGAAGGATCATAGCCAGCGGGTAGGCTAAGAGCAGGCAGATGACTGTACTTACCAGGGATAATCCCAGGGAGAGCCACAGCGCTTTCACATGCTCCGGGGTGGAGATGGAGAGCACATTTGCCAGGGTGAATGCCCCGGACTTGTCCGTCAGTCCGTAGTACACGATCATGAGAAGCGGAATGACGATGAAACCAACCATCCAGACCAGATACGGTCCGGCTAACCATTTCTTATTCATTGACTCCTACGGCCTCCTCATCCTCTGATGCAGGTTTGTTCATGATCTGGATGTCAAACGGGTCTACCTTGATGCCGACCTGTTTGCCCACCGGGCACATATCGGTGCTGTGAACCAGCCACTCAAAGCCGTCCGGGGTGGTAACTTCCATCTCGTAGTGAACGCCCTTGAAAATCAGGTGGGTGCAGGTGCCGACCAGAGTGCCCTCAGACGGATCTACCAGGTCAATGTCCTCTGGGCGGATGACAACATCCACCGGCGTGTTGTTGCCGAAGCCCTTGTCTACGCAGGCAAATTTGGCACCGAAGATCTCTACCAGTTCGTCGTGAAGCATGATGCCAGGGACGATGTTGCTCTCGCCGATGAAGTCAGCTACGAAAGCATTTTCCGGCTCGTTGTAGATCTGCTCCGGGGTACCCATCTGCTGGATGTAGCCCTGGTTCATAACAACGATGGTGTCGGACATGGTCAGCGCCTCTTCCTGGTCATGGGTAACGTAGATGAAAGTGATGCCAAGCTCGTTCTTTAAGCGGATCAGCTCATACTGCATGTCCTGGCGCAGCTTTAAGTCCAGGGCTCCTAACGGCTCATCCAGAAGCAGAAGGCGCGGCTCATTTACGATAGCGCGGGCAATGGCGATACGCTGCTGCTGGCCGCCGCTTAAGGAATCTACGGTACGCTTCTCGTAGCCGTCCAGGTTAACCAGTTTCAGTGCGTATTTGATCTTATCGTCGATGTAGGCTTTGGATTTGCCCCTGATCTTTAAGCCGAAAGCGATGTTTTCCGCGATGTTCATGTGGGTGAACAGGGCGTATTTCTGGAATACGGTGTTTAACTGGCGCTTGTTCGGCGGAAGCTTGCTGATGTCAGCGCCGTCGAAGATAACTTTTCCGGTATCGGCTGTCTCAAATCCGCCGATGATGCGCAGGGTTGTGGTTTTGCCGCAGCCGCTGGGACCGAGCAGGGTCACGAAAGAGTTTTCCTTTACGGAAAGGTTAAGGTCATCTAAGACCATGGTATTGTCGAAGCTTTTTGAAATGTTGACCAGATCGATCAGGGGCTGTGCCATCGCAGTATTCCTCCTAAAGTAAGTTTATAATTTCACATGTGATATCCGTTCTTTACAGTTGGCGGGTGCGCCGCAAATGCGCCCGTCGGTATCCTTAGAAGCTGGGCGGCGTGCTGACCCAGATCAGCGATGCGCCGTGACGGCTTGTGAGGTAATGTTTCTTGTCCGGGGTGAAGTAGAAAGACTCGCCCTTCTTTGCCCGGTAGGTTTTGCTTCCGATGTGGATGCTGATGCTTCCCTGCAGCACATATCCGAACTCTTCGCCCTCATGCGGGTTGTCCGGGTAAGTGGAACCGCCGGCCTCTAAGGTGATGAGGATTGGTTCCATCATGTTTTTCTGCGCGTTTGGGATGATCCAGCGGATCTCATTTTTTAGTTCCGCATCGTATTTCTCAAAATAATCGGCTTTTCCGAACACGACCTGCTCTTCCGGCGTTTCATTAAAAAACTCACCGAGCGTCGTGCCGAGGCACTGTAAGATGTCGGTGAGCGTTGCGATAGAAGGGGAGGTCAGATTACGTTCCAGCTGGGAAATAAATCCCTTGGAAAGCTCTGCCCGGTCCGCGAGCTCCTCCTGCGTCAGACCCTTTAAGGTCCGTATCTCCTTCAGTTTTGATCCGATATCCATAACAGTCCTCCATGATCATAATGTTGGGGCAAAAGTTTTTTTGCCCCTTCTGATACCGAATTGTTCCGCACTACGTGCTCCCACAATTCTCAAAAACATTCGTAATTCGCTCATTTTTCTTTGAAAAATGGCTGCTTACTCATGTTTTTGCGGGGCAAAAGCTCCAAAATCCTCCTGCAAGCAAGCTTGTATCGGACTTTTGACCTTTTGCCCCTGGTATCATACTATCCGAAAAGTTTAGAAATATTAAATGAATGTAAAATGCACTTCAAAGTTTAGTTTTAGTAAACACAAAGCAAGCTCAATTATACTGGAAAATATCTGTATGTCAATAGATTCAGAATAGATTTTTTTGAGAATCTGTGGTATGCTGTTTATTAGTTTCCGGTTTGCCTGTTTTTGGCGCAGGCCGGGTGAAAATTCTGACTTTGAACAGAAAATTTAAGGGATGTAACAGGAGGAAGAACGATGGCTTCAGAAGGAAAGTATATGGCGTATGTCGGTTCCTATTCATATAACGGCAAAGCCAAAGGAATCACCGTTTACGATGTAGACGTGGAGAAGGGAACATTTAAAGAACGCTGCGAAGTGGACGTGGACAACTCCTCTTATGTAACCGCATCTAACGACAACCGCACCCTGTATTCTGTTGCGGATGAGGGGGTTGTGGCATTCCGTATCCTGGAGAACGGAAGCCTGTCCCGCTTAAACAGCGCAAAAACCAAGGGCATGAGAGCATGCCACCTTTCCATGGATAAAGAAGACCGCTATGTATTCGTATCTGGTTTCCACGATGGAAAGGCAACAGTGCTCCGTTTAAGAAAAGATGGCGGTGTCGGTGAAATTGTGGATGGCGTGTTCCACAAAGGCCTCGGCAGCGTAGCCGAGCGTAATTTCCGCCCGCATGTCACTTGCTGCAGACGTACCCCGGACAATAAATTTGTTATGATCGTGGATTCCGGACTGGATCAGGTAAAGATCTACCGCTTCAGCGAGAAGGATGAGCATCTGGTACAGGTAGATACCATTCCGTGTGAGATGGAATCCGCTCCGCGCAATCTGCGGTTCAGTTCCGATGGCAGGTTCTTCTATTTGATGTATGAGCAGAAGAATGTCATTGATGTGTTTACTTATGCGACCGGCGATCGTGTGCCGGAGGTAGAAAAGATTCAGACGATTTCTACCCTGGGTGAGAAACACAGCTCCCTGGCAGCAGCATGTTCTTTACGCTTCTCTCCGGATGAGAAGCATATGTTCTGCAGCAACGCGGGAGATGAGAGCGTTGCCATGTATGAGAGAAATCCGGAAACCGGACTTTTAACCCTGATGTGCTGCCTGCCGATCAGCGGCGAGTATCCGAAGGACATTTCCATTTTCCCGGATGATAAGCATATTGCGGTCATCAACCATGAGAGCAATACCATCACGTTCTTTAAGATCGATTATGAGAAGAAGCTGCTGATCATGAGTTCCAATGCCATCAAATGCAACGAGCCGAACAGCTGCATCATTGTGAAAGTAGATGACTGATCCGGTTTGCTGTCTGAAGCCGCAGATGCGCGTGATACGCGGATGAGTACGGATGGACGAAAAACTGACTGAAAATGGAGGACAATATGGCAGGATCAACGTATGGAACCATCTTCCGTATTATGACCTGGGGGGAGTCTCACGGGAAGGGCGTCGGTGTCACCATTGACGGCTGCCCTGCGGGACTTCCGCTTTGTGAGGAAGATGTTCAGGTATATTTAAACAGAAGAAAGCCGGGACAGAGCAAATTTGCCACCGCAAGAAATGAGGGAGACCAGGTGGAAATCCTTTCCGGCGTATTTGAGGGAAAGACCACCGGCACCCCGATTGCCATGATGGTGCGAAACACCGACCAGCGTTCCAAAGACTACAGCGCGATCATGGATGTATACCGTCCGGGGCACGCGGATTACTGTTTTGAACAGAAGTATGGCTTCCGGGATTACCGGGGCGGCGGACGTTCCTCTGCCCGCGAGACCATTGCCCGGGTGGCAGCAGGTGCGGTAGCCTGCAAGCTGCTGGCACATTACGGCATTACCGTGAATGCTTATGTGAAGAGCATCGGCGAGTTCGAGATTGATCCAAAACGCTTTGACTTATCCGAGCGGGACAACAACAGCCTGAATATGCCGGATAAAGTAGCGGCAGAAGAGACGGCAGAATTTCTGGAGCGCATGATCGCAGCCCAGGATTCCGTGGGCGGTGTGGTAGAGTGCCTGGTAGACGGCATGCCGGTGGGCGTTGGTGAGCCGGTTTTTGATAAGCTGGATGCAAGACTGGCTGGTGCCATCATGTCCATCGGCGCGGTAAAAGGCTTTGAGATCGGAGATGGCTTTGCGGCAGCAAAGGCTCTCGGCTCCCAGAACAATGACGATTTTTACGTAGACGCATACGGAAAGATTATGAAGCAGACCAACCATGCCGGCGGCATCTTAGGCGGCATGAGCGATGGCAGCCAGATTGTGCTGCGGGCGGCTTTTAAGCCGACTCCGTCCATTGCGCAGCTACAGAAAACAGCCAACAATCACGGTGAGAACGTGGAAATCGCCATCAAAGGCCGCCACGATCCGGTGGTAGTGCCGAGAGCCGTCGTTGTGGTAGAGGCTATGACAGCGCTGACCGTTGTGGATCTGCTGCTGATGGGCAAAAACGCGAAACTGGACTAAGAATTACGCTTTGCGGTGAATGAATAATGTACTGGGGAAGAAAACCAGATAATTGGAATCAACTCAAAATGAAAGGCAGGAAACAGGAAAATTATGAAGAAAATCGCTATGGGAAATGACCACTCCGCAGTGGAGATGAA
>CAKRRJ010000076.1 GCA_934394615.1 uncultured Lachnospiraceae bacterium | reverse complement strand
ATTTACAATCTGACGGAAGGTTGCAAAATCTGCTGCCACGGCTGTATCATACGGCATTTTCAGTTCAGAAAATGCCTACCCGTGACAGGAACCTGCTTCCGACCGCAAAGAAAGGAAAACAATACTATGGCTGTCTACAATCCAAAATCCTTAAAAGCAGAGGAATTCATTAATCACGAGGAAATTCTTGAGACGATCCGCTACGCGGAGGAAAACAAGCACAACATTGCCCTGATCGATGAGATCCTGGCAAAAGCAAGACCCGTCAGGAGCGCCGACGGAACCCAGACCCACTGCGCCGGACTCTCCCACCGGGAGGCATCGATCCTGCTTGCCTGCGATATTCCGGAAAAAATAGCCGAGATGTACGAGCTCGCTGAGGAGATCAAGCAGGCGTTCTACGGCAACCGCATCGTCATGTTCGCTCCGCTCTACCTCTCCAACTACTGTGTCAACGGCTGTGTGTACTGCCCGTATCATATGAAGAACAAGCACATTGCCCGCATCAAACTCACCCAGGAGGAAATCAAAAAAGAGGTCATTGCCCTGCAGGATATGGGCCATAAACGCCTTGCCATCGAAGCCGGAGAAGATCCGGTCAACAACCCGATCGAGTACATTCTGGAATCCATCAAGACCATTTACTCTATCCATCATAAAAACGGTGACATCCGCCGCGTGAACGTCAACATCGCCGCAACGACCGTGGAAAATTACCGCAAATTAAAAGAAGCCGGAATCGGCACCTACATCCTGTTCCAGGAGACCTACAACAAAAAGAGTTACCTGGAGCTGCATCCGACCGGCCCGAAGCACGACTACGACTACCATACCGAGGCCATGGACCGCGCGATGGAAGGCGGCATCGACGATGTTGGCCTTGGCGTTCTCTTCGGCCTGGAAGGCTACCAGTATGAATTTGCCGGACTGATGATGCACGCCGAGCATCTGGAAGCTGTTCACGGAGTTGGTCCGCATACCATCAGTGTTCCGCGCGTGAAACATGCCGATGACATTGACCCGGACACATTCGACAATGGTCTGTCCGACGATATTTTTGAAAAAATCGCGGCCTGCATCCGCATTGCCGTTCCGTACACCGGCATGATCATCTCCACCCGCGAGAGCCAGGAAGTCCGCGAAAAGATGCTGCAGCTGGGTGTTTCCCAGATCAGCGGCGCTTCCAGAACCTCCGTTGGCGGCTACTGTGAGGAAGAGCGCCCGCACGACTCTGAGCAGTTCGATGTTTCTGACCAGCGCTCCTTAGACGAGGTCGTAGACTGGCTGATGCAGCTTGGCTTCATTCCGTCCTTCTGTACCGCCTGCTACCGCGAGGGACGCACCGGCGACCGTTTCATGAGCCTGTGCAAGAATGGCCAGATCTTAAACTGCTGCCATCCGAACGCGCTCATGACGCTGACCGAGTATCTGGTGGATTACGCCAGCGAAGAGACAAAGAAACATGGATTTGCGCTGATTGAGAAGGAACTGGAGAAGATTCCGAAGGAAAAGGTGCGTGAGATCGCACGGAAGAATATCGAAGACATTAAGGCTTCCAACCGCCGGGATTTCCGGTTTTAACTTCAAACTTTTGTTTCCTGGATTTTTCGGATCCGGCATTTTTCCGGGAAACCTGGCCATTGTGGGGGGAGGAAATGATATGATTAGGAAGAGAGGACACAATTATGGGACTGAATGATAAAGTATCCGCCGAGCGGGTTCACATCGGCTTCTTCGGCCTGCGAAACGCCGGAAAATCCAGCGTGGTAAACGCTGTGACCGGCCAAAGCCTTTCCCTTGTCTCCGAGACCAAGGGAACCACCACCGACCCGGTACAGAAAGCCATGGAGCTTCTGCCCATCGGCCCGGTCGTCATCATCGACACCCCGGGAATCGACGATGTGGGAACCCTGGGTGAAATGCGCGTAAAGCGTGCCCTGCAGGTTCTGGACAAAACGGACATTGCTATTCTGGTGGTGGACGGCGAAAAGGGACTCCAGCAGGCCGACCAGGAGCTGTTAAAACTTTTTGCGGATAAGAAGATTCCGCATATCACCGTGTACAACAAATCTGACCTGCTCTCCGCTCCGCTTTCTTTGAAAGCGGATGAGATCTGTGTCAGCGCAAAGGACGGTGTTCAGATCTATGAACTCAAGGAACGGATCGGGGCACTGGCGAAGGCTGTGTCTGCCGAAGCCGATGAAAAGCGTATCGTAGCAGACCTGATCCAGCCGGACGATGTGGTAGTGCTGGTGGTTCCCATCGACTCCGCCGCACCGAAAGGACGGCTGATCCTGCCTCAGCAGCAGACCATCCGCGATGTGCTGGAATCCGGCGCCATCTCCGTGGTCACAAGGGAAACCGAACTGCCACAGACTCTGCGCTCCCTGGCAAAGAAACCGGCTCTGGTCATCACCGATTCCCAGGCTTTCAAAAAAGTAAACGCAGACACCCCAGCAGATGTACCGCTGACCTCCTTCTCCATCCTCTTTGCACGCTGCAAAGGCGATTTAAAGGAAGCCGTGCACGGTGCCGCCCAGCTGGACAAGCTGCAGGATGGTGACACGGTCCTGATTTCCGAGGGCTGCACCCATCACCGCCAGTGCGGCGATATCGGAACCGTAAAGCTCCCGAACTGGATCCGGAAGTATACCGGAAAAGAGTTAAACTTCGCGTTCACCTCCGGCGGAGAATTTCCGGAAGATCTGTCGCCCTACGCGCTGGTCGTACACTGCGGCGGATGCATGTTAAACGAGCGGGAAATGAAAGCGCGGATTGCCCGCGCCGTCGCACAGAACGTGCCAATCACCAATTATGGAATCTGCATCGCGCAGGTGCATGGAATTCTGAAGCGGTCCGTGGAGTTGTTTGCGGATGTGGCGGCGGAACTGCGATAAGGTCCGAAGCCAACAGCCCCGGCATACCACTGCGCAAAATATAGGTATTGTGTTCGGACGATGCAGCTGACAGGCGTTTGCGGATAGTCGGACTGATCGTCCGCCTCCCTCAAACACCGGTCGCTGCATAGCCGGACACGTTATACCTATATTTATGCTCCGTGGAATGCCGGGGTTGCCGGCTTCTACTGTATTGGCTCCGCTGCGAAAAACGAAAAGCAGCCAGAACATATATTGATAAAGCCAAGATTAGCAGGCTTCATCCGTATCGTTCTGGTTGTTTTATTATTATCGTAGAAATACCAGTACAGCAGAAGATCCGGGGCTACTATGCAGAATAAGCGGACACATTGGAATTTTCTTCATGAGCGAGCATAGCGGCAGACCGGAGACCCTGTTTGAGCACGCGAAGCGTGGGAGTTTGGTCGCAGGTCTGACAATAGGCGGCGCGGCGAATGAAGTACAAAATTCCACCGTGTCTGTGTTTCTGTATAGCAGCCTCGGAACTTCGGACTCTAGTGATTGTTATATTTAGTATCCATAGAAGACCTGCGTGATCGGCGAACTCTTGTCCAGGATCAGAGTGTTGTTGCCGTTCTTTAAGGATACCTTGGCTGCATCCAAGGAGCGGACAAAGTTGTAGAAGTCTGCTTTGCTGGCATCGTTGTAGGCATTCGATAAGATCTGCATGTACTGTGCCTCGCCTTCTGCCTTAATCTTCTCCGCTTTGGCATTTGCCTCTGACTTCATGACCGACACTTCTTTTGTGGTATCGTTCTTGATCTTCTGCGCAGAGGAATTACCCTGTGCGGTGTAGGATGCCGCGATATTGTTTCGCTCGGAGATCATGCGGTCGTATACAGACTGTTTGTTGTCGTCCGGCATATCCAGGGACTTGGTTTCCACGGCCAGAACCTCAATGCCGTATCCATCCAGGGAACCGCCAATGTTGTCTTTAATGTCCTCCGCCAGCTTTCCGTCACGGTTTTCGATGATCTCGGTCTGGTCCATATTAGAAATCACGGACTTCATCGAAGAAAAGACTGATGCCGCAATGCGAGACTGGGCCTGAGCCACCTGACCGTTTAAATGGCGGGTAAACAACACCGGATCCGATATTTTCCAGAGCACGAACGCATCCGCGATCATGCTCTTTTTGTCTTTTGTGATGACATCCGACTTCGGGATATCATAAATCTGCAGCGCTTTCGGGATGGCGGAACCAGTCTGCACAAACGGGATTTTAAATGACACACCCGGGGTATCTGCCACACGGACAATCTCGCCGAACTGACGTACAATGGTATATTCATCCGGATAAGTCACCACCAGGGCATTTCCTGCAACAAACAGTGCTGCAATCACGATCAGGCCACTGAAGGCTTTTGCTATTTTTTTCATGATAATTTCCTCCTTCCGTGTCCCGCTACTCATTCACAGAACCAGCATCTCCGGCCTGACCAGCACCGTTGCCGCCCGTCTGGCTGCTGTTTGCTTTCGCACTGCTGCTGTTATCTGCTCCTGCTGCTCCGTTTCCGGTTCCCGCTTTACCACTGCCCGTGTTCTGCATCGCGGACGTAAAACTGTCAAGCGGCAGCATCTTCTGCGTTCCGCTCTCATCCACAATATAAACCTTCATGGATGGAAGCACATCCTCCATGGTCTCATAGAACATACGCTGCTTCGTGATGAGCGGGTACTTGCTGTACTCGGTGTACATCTGCTCAAAACGCGCCACCTGGCCCTGTGCCTCGTTGATGCGGGCTTCTTTTTCCGCCTCGGCTGTCTTGATGATCTGGTCGCACTCTGCCTCCGCCTGCGGGAGCTTTTCGTTGCGGTCCTTGTTGGCATTGTTGATGGCCGTCTCTTTTCCCTGCTTTGCGTTCTCTACATTCTTGAAGGCGCTCAGCACCTCTTCTGTCGGCGGGAACGCATCCTGAATCGTGATATTGACCACAGAAAGGCCAATATCTTCCGCAATCATGCGATTCGTGAGTTTCTCCTTGATTTCCGACTGGATCACCGCTTTTCCGGTCGTGATAACATCATCCACATTGTAAATACCAACCGTATCGCGGATGTAAGACTGCGCCAGCATCTTCAGCGTAGCCTCCGGGTCTGAGGACGCATACAGATACTTCACCGGATCGTTCACCATATACTCCAGATAAAAATCTGTATTTACAAAGTTAAAGTCCTTTGTGATCATAATGGATTCCTCATCCACCGACTCGCCCGTTTCCTGCACGTAGCCGATCGGCATACCCTTGATTCCCTTGGAAACCATGGTCACGTCCTGAATAAACGGAATCTTAAAATGCAGACCCGCCTGAGACTCAGCCTGCGGACTTCCCAGAGTCGTAACCACCGCGTAATTTTCCTCATCCAGCACATAATAACTGTTGATGCTAATCATAGCCAGAACCACCACCGCAGCTGCCACCCCGGTATTGCGGAACAGACGGAGTTTTTTCTTTTTATTCTTCACCGGATTGCCATCCGAATCGAAACGCTCCGGTCCCTCATCCGCACCACCGTTTTGCTTTCCGCCCGGTGTTCCGTTTTGCTGCGTCTGATTCTGCCAGCTGCCCTGCTTCTTCCACTGATTCTTTTGCTGCTTCTGCCTTAACTGTTCTTCCATCTGCCTGCGCAGAAAGTCCAAAGGATCCTGTCCTCCCCCAAATGGATTCTGGTTCATGCAATTCCTCCTCGCTGTCACGTCCGTTCTGAATCGAATGACGGTGTGTTTATCAAATTTCCCGCCTCCATCAAACACAATCACCCGCTATGTATTACTGTCTATCTGTTTACGTTTATTAAATTATACTCTACTGCCAGTTCTTCGTTCAATACCGCAATCTTAACATGCCATATCTTTCTCATTTTAAACATTCTGTCTTGCAATTCTGCTAATGGACCCGCAAGCCAGCTGATATCTGCCGCATTTTTTACTACCAGTATGAATTTTAATTGAATATCCTGCATACTTTTCATATTCTTCAAATTCGTTCCAAGATCTGAAGTATCTTCATACTTTTCTAACAAAGCAGCAAGATATATCTGCAAGGAATCGATAAATTTTTCCGTTATAGAAGAATAGTATTCTTCAAACTTTTGTGCTTTTTCTTTCGATTCATATCGATTAGCTGGATTCGGGCAGCTTTTTTTCGCTTCCAGAAAAAGAATACTGTTTTCATTATGCTTCAGAATAAACTCAACTGTCCTGATTCCAGCTCCAAGCTCTTTGTATATTTTAGAATCTTCAATATGGAACAGATCTGTATCTTCAAATTTTCCAAATTTCATTTCTGATTCTACAATCAGTTCTGTTTTCAATTCAGTATCACTCCCATCTCTTCCCGGTATAACTGACGAAAAGTGTCCATGATTGCATTATGCTCCAGTAATTCAAATTCTTTCGAAGTTTCACACTGTACTTTATTATTTTCATCTTTATACAGAGAAATATATTGAACACTGGTATCCTTATCTCGTTTTACTTCAATATATTTGGACAGAAAATAATCATGTGTGGATACAAAGATCTGAACGCCTTCCCGTTCCAGCATAACCAATAGTTCTGCCAGAACTGGTATATATTTCGGATTAATATTTGCTTCCGGTTCATCCCAGAATAATACAGATCCATTTTCCAGAGTTCCATTTTTTATCAGTTGCCATAACAACGCAATCTTCCGCAATCCCTCCGCAACCAAATTAAACTCTAATTTTGCCTGCGTTCCCGGTTTTAAGTAGAAACGATCATCCTGAACGGTTACTTTTCCGCTGCTGATTTTCTGCAAAACATCCAAATATTTCTTCCTGGACGCTGAATCTACGCCTCTGGAAATATCAATTTTGGCTGCAGCGATAATATCCAGATAAGTATCATCAAATTCTACGTTGCCCATTTTTACTGCCGCATCCAGATTCCATGCATTCGACAATATCTCTTTCGCTGGAATAAATACACTAGTCAGATCTGACATCTGCTTTTCCCATTTCTCTTCCGTTGAAATCTCTGCATCCCATTTTCTTGTCTTTGTAGAAAAAGACATTCCTATCCTAGCTGTGTCTGATTCTACACACACTTTCGCTGTATTACTTACCTCTTTTTTTCGGTTAACCAGTCTTCCAATACTAGACTGGTCCGGACGAAATAGCATCACTGTTTTCTGAGGAAACGAAACGTCATGTTTTGATGCTCGGCACGCTGCATAAGCCACCTTCATGATATGTGTTTTTCCAACACCATTTTCTCCAACCAGTACATTCAACCCTTTACCAAAAGGGATTGTCATCCGTTCAAACACTGTAAAATTTTCCACTTCTATCTTCATTAACGGCATCTTATCACCTCACCAATCATTCACCTGATTTTTATTTTCTTATATCCTTCATTTGTTATTCTACAGTATTCACTATTTTTTAGCCAAGCCATGATTTCACGAATAACATCTTTGAACGTAAGCGAAATGACCGGAAACGCGCCCTCATACTTCTGATACCGTTCTCCGCAATCTCAGATTTTTTATCACTGAAATAAATCGAGGTGTCTTCTCGGCCTTGTAAACATCTGTTTGTTGCACAATCTTTCTGGTAGATAATCCAAGAATACTTGCTGCTTCTTTTGTCGAAACAGATCCGCTATCGGTCACGCTGTCACTTCTTTTCGGAAATATTATATCATTTTTCAGAAATAGCAACAATATTATTTCCGGATAATGTCTGGATAATGCCAAAATCAAGTTTTATATTATATAGAAAATATTATCCTGTACTGAACATAAAAAAGCACCCCTTAGAATCAACTCTAAGAAGTGCTTCTCTGCCTATTTTTTATCGGAAACATCAGTATTGTATTCATTTTCCATTGCTCTCCCAGCGCTTCCTCCAACCTCATATTCATTAAAAACACTATCCCCCATTGCGTCAAACTCTTCTGGGGTGTACACTGGATTATACCACGATTTTTCTGAAAAATATTCCGCCAGTTCTTCTGTTTTAAACTCGCGTCCATGTCTCGCATAAATTTCATTTCGTGCAACATAAATTTCTTCAAGTGTCAGACCGTCAATCTCATCCTTCGTGTAATACCTAGTTGCACAATCTGGAAGAATATAATCATCTTTCAATGTTCCACAAGCATGAACATCTTCTGTTTCTTCTGAACTTTCTTCCATTATCAGTTCTTCCACGGACGTTTCCGGTGCTGCCGCTGCATTTTTGCTAAACCCGCTTTCCTTTCCCAAGAACCAGGCACCACCTGCGATCGCGCATACTCCAACCAGTCCTGCAATTACAATTCCGACTTTACTTTTTGATTTTTCTCTCTTTTCAGGCGCTTCCGTAATTTTTCCCGGCGCTGGCGCTGCTTTTCTTCTAACTTTTTTGTTTTCTACTTCCACGCCGGTTTCTGCGCCACAATAAGGGCAGAATTTCGCATGATCTTCAATCTGTTTTCCGCATTTTCCACAAAACATCTCTTATTCCCTTGTATCCTTTTTCTTTTTTCAAACAAGCCTATATCAGACTGTGCCAATCAGTTCACCTTTGCCCCGCAGGAGGTATAGAAGACATCGCCGCTCTCCAGAGAAGCGCCGCAGGATGGACAGAATTTTCCGCCTGCGCTCGATAATGCTACCGGTTCCAGTTTGGATCCGCATTTGTTGCAGAACGCGCTGTCCAGTGTAATAATCTGGTGACAGTGTTCACACATGCGCAGTCCCTGGGAAGCGAGTTTATTTCGTTCCAGAACCTCGCGTTCCCCTTCCAGTTTTTTAATGGCTTCAACGGCCTGCGCATATTCCGGCTCACAGGTTTCACGGTGTGCCTCCAGATAAGTCCGTCCAATCGAAACCAAAAGTTCCTGAATCTGACCGTCCGTAACCATAATCTGATTATCAAATTTTGATGTGGAGACATCGGCTCCTATCTTTTGTATATTTTCCTGCAGCGAATCAAAAAATCCCATTATCCTGTCTCCTATCTGATGCCGAAATAGGCTCTCATGAGCTGCTTGTCCATGTGGTCTACTTTCCAGCATCGTTCTTTTTTATCATAAATAAATTCCACCGCTCCTGTGCAGCTGTTGCGCTCATCCGTCAGCGATGCCTGTTCCACAAACTTATCCAGAATAAAGGACATATCTCCCATGGCAGCATCCGCCAGTGTTCCTAGATTCACGCCCTCCAGAAACAGGCTTCCAATTCCAGCAAAACTTATGCTGTCCTCCAGAATATTGCGATTTACCGCAGACAGATCCAAATAGTTCACGTTCATATTGGCTTTGACCTTTTTGCCTTTCCGATTTTCATTTACCATATGAAACTCGGAATACTGGGTTATGGCCTGTACCAGTTTTTTCTGGTTTTCTGGCTTCTGGGAAAAATACTCTGTAATTCCATCCTTCACATCATTGATCCGGCTGTCCGTCCCATTATTCTTCAAAGGAGCTCCCATTCGGTCAAATATGGGTTCCAGCTGCTCCACCGTCAGATCTATGAGATTCTCCGTCTCATAGGTAAAACATTCCCGGTATAGTTCTTTGTTCTTCGAATACGAAACCTGCTCGGTTAAATACACCGACATTACAGCCTCTGCATCCAGTGGCGGTATCGTTGGATCCCAGATTCGTGTAATGAAAAACAATACAAACACAAGCGCGGCACCACATGCCAGCAAGACTTTGTATTTTTGAAGTATTACCAGAAAAGCTGCTGTATTGATTTTTGGCGCTTTCCCGGAAGAAATTTTCTGCCTTGCCGGTTTCTGAATCCGGTTATGTATCTGGGCTCCGCATTTTGGACAAAATGAGCTTTCGTTTTTTATTTCATTTCCGCATTTCGGACAGTACATGGTTTATTTTTCCTCTTTCGTGTTTCTTACATCTTCTGCGGCAGCCAGAAGGAAATGGTAATAGGAATGTGTTCTTGTTTTACACAACTTAAATAAATACGAAACAGTAATGCCTATTCCTGCTATTATCATGAAAACCATAGCCATACAACACTTGATTATATCCGCTTTATTCATCACATCTGTTTTCCATAATCCAACAACAGTAAAATACATGCTCATGCCGGAAAATAGAAACGCAAGGATTGCTACTATGCGAGGGTGTAAAAATTCTTGTGTCTATGGAAAGTAAATCTTTCTGATAAGAAATAGATATGTAAAATTTTGCTGTCG
>CAKRRJ010000075.1 GCA_934394615.1 uncultured Lachnospiraceae bacterium | reverse complement strand
TGGCGGAATGGCAGACGCATCAGACTCAAAATCTGACGGGGGCGACCTCGTGCCGGTTCGAGTCCGGCTGCCGGCATCCTTGGCAGGGGCAAAGAGCTTCGGAACTGTGTAACAGCAGTTTTGGAGCTCTTTCTTTTTTCCTTTTTATCATTTTCTTCACTCTTATTACGATATTCTTAGTTTCACTCTCCCCATCTGTATTTTTCTCCCATCCTGCGCTATAATGGGGACATGAAAAAGGAGGTGCTTTCCATGATACCAAAGAAGATGAAATATACCATAACCCTGGCCATCCTGACGCTCAGTACCGTCTGCTTAATGTCCGGCTGTAAGAAAAAGCATGACCGGATCGATCTTGCAGGCAGTGAGCCTGCTATTTCCGAATCCCAGGTGCAGACCGCTCCTGCTGTCACCCAAACGGAAGAGTCCGCCAACTCTGAAATTTCCATTGAACCGGGCATTGAGAACGCTGCCGGACAGCCGCAGGGAACTACAGCCGGCGGATCTGCCTCAACCCTTTCGCTCTCTGTCCGTCTGGATACTTACCGGAACGGAAACATTTCCATCCAGTATCCGGTCATCACCGATGCATCCGTAAAAGCATCCGTCAATGACCACATCAAAGACAATGCGCTCTCGATCCTGAGCGCCTACGGACTGGATGAAGCAAACGATACCCTGGACGTAACCTGTAAGGTGCTCTCTGCCACAAAGAGCCGCATCGCCATCCGCTACGAGGGCAGCTTCCAGGTAAACGGCGGCGCGCATCCATCCGCCGTATTCTACACCAATACAGTAAATGTAGGTACCGGTGCGGATATCGGTCTGTCTCAGATTGCTGACCCTTCCACCCTCGCTTCTTATGTGCTTTCCGGTGACTGTACATTTCCGGAGGCAGACGCTGAGACGATCGAGGCTGCGAAGACGTTCCTCGCCGAAAATGACCACGCTTACTATCTGAATCTGTTCCAGAACGCCGACTTCCCGTACAGCGGAAATTTTCCGGAATGTTTCAGCTACGAATTTGAAGGATCGGTCTATTTCTCTCTTCCGGTTGCGCATGCCATCGGAGACTACATCCTTGCTGTCTACACACCGGAAAATAAATAGATACTGTACACGGGTAGGCATTTTCTGAACGGAAAATGCCGTATGATGCAGTGGCGGAAGCAGATTTTGCCGATTTGGAATGCGAAGCATCGGCAAAATCCCGTTACTGTTTGCACAACGTGTGAACAGTAACGGACCATTGCCATTTCATGGGGATTCTGCTACAATGGTGCAAAGGCATCAGATCCGAATACAGGAGAAAGGACATTTCACTTATGGAAAACGTAATTATTTTTGACCACCCGCTTATCCAGCACAAAATTTCAATCCTCCGGAACAAAAATACCGGAACCAATGAGTTCCGCTCCCTCATCGAAGAAATTGCCATGCTCATGGGCTATGAGGCACTGCGCGACCTTCCGACCGAGGATGTGGAAGTGGAAACCCCGATTGAGACCTGCATGACCCCGATGATCGCAGGAAAGAAACTGGCTGTTGTGCCGATCCTGCGCGCCGGCCTCGGCATGGTAAACGGCATCCTGGCCCTGGTCCCGAGCGCAAAAGTCGGACACATCGGCCTCTACCGCGATGAAGAGACCCACGAGCCGCACGAGTACTACTGCAAGCTCCCGACCCCGATCGACCAGAGAACCATCGTCGTGACCGACCCGATGCTCGCAACCGGCGGTTCCGCAGTCGCTGCCGTAGATTTCATCAAGCAGCACGGTGGAAAAAATATTAAGTTTATGGCCATCATTGCAGCCCCAGAGGGACTGAAGCGCCTGCACGAGGCACACCCGGACATCCAGATCTATGTAGGACATCTGGACCGCTGCCTGAATGAAAACGCATATATCTGCCCGGGCCTCGGAGACGCCGGAGACCGGATTTTTGGAACCAGATAATATAAAATAAAGTCCGAAGCTGGGCGGCCTGGGCCTTTCGGCCCTTTTCTAGTTACGCTTTCATTTTCTGTTTACTGTCTCTTCGCAACCTCGCCCTGTTTCTTGTAGATAGAATCTGCATCGACTGCGGTGCGGACGCTGGAGAGCGGGTATACGCTGCTGTTCTTTCCGATGACGGTTCCCGGGTTTAAGACGGAGCCGCAGCCTACTTCAACGCAGTCACCAAGCATCGCGCCAAACTTCTTTAAGCCGGTCTCGATGTCGCCGTCTTCTGCATGAACCTTTACCAGAGCCTTGTCGGAGCGGACATTGGAGGTGATGGAGCCTGCGCCCATGTGTGCCTTGTAGCCCAGGATGGAATCGCCCACATAGTTGTAATGCGGAACCTGAACACCGTCGAACAGGATCACATTTTTCAGCTCAGTAGAGTTGCCAACAACTGCGCCTTTTCCCACGATCACTTTGCCACGGATAAATGCGCAGTGGCGGATCTCCGCTTCTGGTCCGATGATGACCGGTGCAATGATGCCTGCGGTCGGGGCTACATGTGCGGTTTTATGGATCCAGATGCCTTCCGCCGGATTTTCATACTCCTCCTTCGGCAGAGTGGAACCCAGACGCTCTACAAACTCGCCAATGTGGGCCAGGACCTCCCACGGATACTCAAACTGCTCCAGCAGTTCCTTCGCCATGGTGTGTTCCAGGCTGTACAGGTCTTTGATCTTCATTTCTTCTTTTTTCATGATCATTTCCTCTTTTCTTTCAAATATATTATTTTTATATTATTTTTTACTTCTTTGTGTAATTCTTCCCGGCCGCCTCAAAATACGCCCGCAGCTGGTACTGGTTATTCAGACGCAAAACGCCGTAGGTACGCCCCGCCACAAAATGCTCCAGCTTTTCCATATATTCATCCGGTGTGATGGAACCTTCTGCCACATAAGTGAGACCCTTTTCCCAGCTCGCCGTAAGTTCCGGATTCAGAAGCTGGCGGATGGACGCGGCAACCACATCAAATACCAGCTCCCCAAGAAGCGTCGGCGTGATGATCTGGGTTTTCCCGTTCAGTGCCAGATACTTGATGTTCACGAGTTTTTTCAGAATCTCTGCACGGGTCGCGCTCGTTCCGATTCCACTGCCCTTGATCTGGGCGCGGAGTTCTTCATCTTCGATCAGCTGGCCGGCATTTTCCATGGCAAGGATCATGGAACCGGAGGAATAGCGTTTTGGCGGAGATGTCTCGCCCTCCTTGATGGCAAAACCGTCCACCGGAAGCTGCATGCCCTTTTTGAGCGATGCCAGCATGGCAATGAACGCCGGATTTTCCAGGTCCTTCCGGTTTGTCTCAGACTCATCTTTGTCCTCCCCGTCTCCGTCCTGTGTCTGGGAAGCCGTGCCGTTTCCACTCTCCTGGCGCTTTTTCTTTCCGACATCCGCTACTTTCAGATATCCCTGCTCTGTGAGAACACGGAAACTCGTAAAAAAGTGTTCCTGTCCGCAGGTCAGTTCCAGCGCGTATTTCTGGTAGACTGCCGCCGGATAAAAGACACTCAAAAATCTTCTCGCGACGACTTCATAAACCTTCATGCAAAGCGGAGAAAGGCTCCGCATGGCACCAAACCCCTGACCAGTCGGTACGATCGCATAATGATCGGTAATCTGCGCGTCATTGACGTAGCGGGTCTTCGCAATTCCCTTGTAGGAACCATGATCCAGAATCTCCTGCGCAAAATCTTTTACCGGCTCAAAATTTCGCAGACCGCCGATATTTTTCGTAATTTCCTTTGCCACTGCCGTGGAAAGCACGCGGGCATCGGTACGCGGATAGGTCACCAGTTTTTTCTCATACAACTCCTGTACCACCTTTAATGTTTCATCCGGGCTGATCTTAAACATTTTGGAACAGTCGTTCTGAAGCTCTGCCAGGTTATAAAGAAGCGGCGGATTTTTGGTTTCTTTCTTGCGTTCTACCTTACTCAGCACTCCGATAAGCGGATCCGTTCCGTTTAAAAGATCCAGGAGTGCCTGCGCATCCTCCCGCTTCTTAAATCCGTTCTCCTTATAGAGTTTTGGCGACTGGAAATAGCGCGAGCCATCCACGCTCCTCCATTCCGCGTCAAACTTCATGTCCTGAGAGGCGAACGTGCCGATGACCCGGTAAAACGGAGTCTTTACAAAATTTCGGATTTCCCGCTCCCGCCGCACCACCATACCGAGCACGCAGGTCATCACTCGTCCAACGGAAAGCACCGTCCAGTCCTTTTTCAGATAAGACGAAATGACCGGCCCATATTTCAGGGTCAGCAGGCGGGAAAAATTGATTCCCATCAGGTAATCTTCCTTCGCGCGCAGATAAGCGGATGCTGCCAGATTGTCGTACTCACTCCAATCCTTCGCCTCCCGGATGCCTCGTAAAATTTCTTCCTCCGTCTGAGAGTCGATCCAGACACGCTTTCTCGTTTTTCCCTTCACGCCCGCCATCTGATCTACCAGGCGATAAATGTATTCTCCCTCACGCCCGGAGTCCGTACAAATATAAATGGTATCGATATCCGGCCGGTTTAAAAGACGGCTCACGATCTGAAACTGCTTCGACACGCCGTCGATCACCTGATATTTAAATTCCTTTGGCAGAAAGGGAAGCGTCTGCAGGCTCCACTTTTTTAAGGCCGGGTCGTAGGCCTCCGGGTAACTCATGGTAATCAGGTGTCCCACACACCACGTTACCACTGCGGTATCGGACTCAATATAGCCGTCCGACCGCCTTGCGGAAATTTTCAGCGCATCCGCAAACTGCTGCGCCACGCTTGGTTTTTCCGCTATGTATAATGATTTTCCCATAAGATCAGGATTCCTTTCTGTTGTTATGTTACTGTTCACGCGTTGCGCAAACAGCAACGGATTTTGCCGGTGCTTTGCATTCCAAATCGGCAAAATCTGCTGCCATCACTGTATCATACGGCATTTTCAGTTCAGAAAATGCCTACCCGTGTACAGTAACGTTGTTATCCGCGTGTATTACGGGGCTGCCAGCTGTTTTTTCAGATTCTTCCAGGCATCCTCGTGTTCCACATAATACTTCGGACAGTTTTTTCCAATTACATCATAGTGACGGATGATGTGTTTTTCATCGAGTGAAAGCTCCCCACACAGCCAGCGGGTCAGTTTTGCCAGCGACGCAATGGTGGCATCGGTAAATTTTCCTGACGCATCCGGATGGCAGCACTCGATCGACACGGTATCGTCATTGCGCGGATAGTTGGCATAGGCCACCTCATCTAACGGAATACACTGGATGATGGTTCCGTCTGTCCCGATCACAAAATGGCTGCTCGCAGAAACCGTATGACTCCCGGTCTGATCCTTCAGTCCCTCAAAATAATCCCGGTTCTGCTTTGCGCTCGTGCCCGGATTAGCCACATAATGCACTACGATATCCCGGACATGCTGCCGCTTCGTCCCAGGTCTTGAATATGGGTTGATGGTCAGAAATTCTTCCGTGCACCAGTCCGGAGCCTGGATCTCAGCAAGATGCTGGTCCGGCTCCTGTTTTAAATTCCGGCAAAGCAGGATGCCTCCAGCCACAAGCACCGCCAAAAACAGCACCATATCCAGGAACAGCAGCGTACGGACCTTCCGCTTTCTCCGCCTGCTCTTTCCCGTGCGCCTTTTTTGCTGCCTGTATGCTTCCTCTTCCCGTGCCATATCCACACGCTCCTTTGTATGTTCCTGTTCATACTTCATGCAAACAGGGACCTTTCACACTGCTTTCTAAAGTATACCACAAATTTCCCGTCAGAATGATTCTAAAAGAAAAAGGGCATCCGACCTGCCGGACCTTATGCCTTCGTCGGATCCCTTCTTTACTTCTGATTCTGAATGTATCCCTGATATGCCAGCGTGGTAGCCAGATCCGCATGCCCAAGCATGGTCTGGACCGCCTGGATGTCCGCTCCGCTGCTGATGAGATGCGCGGCAAAGGAATGACGCAGGGTATGCGGCGTGATATCCACCTGAATCCCTGCCTTATCTCCATAATATTTCACAATCTTCCAGAAACCCTGACGGGACATCTGCTTTCCGCTGCAGTTTGTGAAAAGCCAGGATGATTCATTTCCTTTTAAGAGTTCCGGCCTTGCCTTTTCCAGATAAATGCGCAGATACTGGCTCACCTTTTTGTTAAATGGGATTACCCGCAGCTTCTCACCGTCGTGACAGTTGAGGAAACCGACCGTGAGGTTCACATCGCACAGCTCCAGATTGATGAGTTCCGAAACACGGATGCCTGTCGCATAGAGAAGCTCCAGCATCGCCTTGTCCCTCAGCTCTTTGGCACTCCCGCCGTCCGGCTGTTCCAGAAAGCGGTTAACCTCCTCCACCGTCAGAATGACCGGAATCTTTTTTTCGATCTTCGGAGTTTTTAAAAGTTCCGCCGGGTCTTTGCGGATATGACCTTCCATATATTCATAATGAAAAAAGGCCTTTGTGGATGCCAGCACACGGGAAATGGTCGTGGTTGCTTTTCCCTTCCGCTCCAGATATACAATATAAGAATTGAGGCTGGTCCTTGTCACCTTGGCCGGCTCCGCGATTCCCTGGCGCTCCAGATACTCCCTGAGCTGCCGTAAGTCCCGCTGGTACGATACCACAGTATTTCTGGAGGACCGTTTTACTTCCTCAAGATAATGGATAAAGGATTCTATTTCTGTCGTCATTTTTCAAAACCCCGATTTCCCCAAAACAGTTCCAGTCCATGCTTTTTCGCGGCAGCGCCAAAACCCGCGCAAAACCGCTCTATTGCTGCAAAAACTGCATATTTCGGCAATGTGAATACATTATATCCGCATTTTTCTATAAAATCAAACACATATTTCAGCCCATTTTTTCTGATTAACATAAAAATACAACATATTGGACATATGACGTTTTTATGCTCAATATGTTGTAAATTTTACATTGTATTTTTTTAGAACAATTTTAGAAAAAACGGGTTTGCATAGAGTTCCAGCCAGATTCCGGCAGCCAGAAGTCCTACTGTCACACTGATTAGGCGGTCTTTCTGCACCGGCCGCCCGGAATATCCGCCGATCAAAAGGACGAAAATACAGGGCAGATACGCCAGCGCCTGCGGAAACCCGGCACCCAGAAACACAGCACCGCCGGGAAGTCCCAGGCTCCAGACAAGCAGTGTGAGAAATAATCCGCTGCCAAATCCACATCCTGCTCCCAAAATGAGGCTGCCTGCTCTCCGGAAGCGGCTGCGGGTTATTCCGGCTGCCACTCCCACCTGAAGGATCCGGATCAGCAAAAGGCTTATTTTCCCGCTTCTTCCGCGCGAAAGCGCCCTGCTCCAGGAATCCGCAACCCCGCGGTACAGCACCTCATAATTTACGATATTGTTGTAAAACAGCCAGTTACAAAACATCACTGAAACCAGCCATCCGCCAAGTGCCGCGATTGCCAGGGTCATTACCGCCCGGTCCGTCCTCATTGCCTCACCCGCTTTTTTCATGCCGCCCGGCCAGGCTGCGCAGTCTTCTTTGCTGCCCTGTAACGGTTGCGCACCATCACAGTGACATTGCCTTTTATTTTATGCGCGGTACAGGCAGGACTATGCTTCCACTCCGTATTTTGCGGCGTATGCCATAACGGCTGCCACCGTCTTTGCGTCTGTAAGTTTGCCGGTATAGATCAGTTCCTGCAGGTCTTTCACGCTCCAGCGCTCCACATTGATGACCTCATCCTCATCAAGATGCTGTTTGGACGGGATTAAGTTGCGCGCTACAAAGATATCGATTGCCTCGTCGCAGAACGCTACGGTGGTGTTTAAACTCATCAGATACTCCAGCTTTTCACAGCGGTAGCCAGTCTCCTCCTCCAGCTCACGGTAGGCGCACTCAATCTTCGGCTCATCCGGCGCGTCCAGCTTGCCAGCCGGAATTTCCAGCGTCTCACGGTCCAGCGCGTTGCGGTACTGGCGCACCATAAGGAGCTGTCCATCGTCCGCTACAGCTACTACGGCAGCCGCCCCGTCATGATGAATGAAATCCCAGTGTGCCTCGTGACCATTCGCGATCACGGTATCCTCATAAATTTTTAAAATGGTTCCGGTATATTTGAGCTTGCGGTCTGTGCGGATAACCGGCTCAATCTTCGCTCCGTTCTCCGGCTGGCCTGCGTTTCGTTTTTCTTCCTGTTCTGCACTCATGATCGTTTCCTCCATTGGATTTTATTTGATTCCCTGGCATTTTGCGTAGCAGGCATCCGCCGCTTTCATAATGGCATTGCGCATGCCATACTCTTCCAGCGCTGCCACACCGGCAATGGTCGTTCCGCCAGGGGAGCAGACCTTATCTTTCAGAAGGCCTGGATGTTCCCCGGTCTCTAACAGCATCTTCGCGCTGCCAAGCACCGTCTGTGCCACCAGCTCATAAGCCGCCGCCCGCGGGATACCATATTTTACAGCACTGTCGGCCAGTGCTTCCATAAACATGTAAACGTAAGCCGGTGAGCTTCCGCTGGCACATACGACTGCGTCCATCAGCTTTTCCTCCACAACCGTCATGCGGCCAAATGAGGTAAACAGCTTTTCAATCGTCTGTTCCTCTTCCTCCGAAAACTGCGACCGGTCATAGCACACGCCGGTCATGCCCTCACCAACCAGAGCCGGGGTATTCGGCATGGCACGGACAATGCGGCAGGCGGTTCCAAAGCGCTCCTGCAGATCTTTGATGCTAATGCCCGGCGCAATGGAGATGATGATCTGGTCCTTCGTAATGACATCGCGGATCTCGCTGATCACGGTATCAAACTGCTGCGGCTTTACCGCCAGCACCAGGCAGGCACACTCTCTTGCGCAGACCGCGTTGTCCGCCGCATAAAACACTCCGGTCTCTGCCGCCACCTGTTCCATATGCGCTTTATTCCTTGCCGAAAAAATGAGCTGATCCGGTGCCACGGTCTTTAAAAGGCCCTTTAAGATCGCGTAACCCATGTTGCCCATACCGATAAATCCAAACTGCTTCATGTCCGTGTCCTCCTGTGCAAATTTATAATAGATATTTTAACACAAAAGGCGCGTACTTTCCATACGCGCCTTTGCTTTGCTCTATATTTATCTTCCGTTCGCAGGCTCCATATGAACGGACTTTCCCTTGATGCGGGCATTCTTCATGCACTCGAGTACTTCCTCTGCGCAGTCCTGCGGAACTTCTACGAAGGTGTACTTGTCGTACATATCGATGCTTCCCACCAGACGGCCGGAAATGCCGGATTCGCCTGCGATGGCACCCAGAATATCACCCGGTTTTACCTTCTGGTCTTTTCCGATGTTGATGAACAGGCGGGCCATATCCTCATCCTGGTTCTTTCTGCCGCGGTTTCCGCGTCCGTCTCTGCCCTTGCCGTCTTTTCTGCCGCGTCCGTTTCCACGGTCACCGCGGTCACGTCTGGAATCCAGATCGTCTAAAGATCTCGCCGGACGGTTGTCAAAGATGATATCCTCGTTCTCCTCACCCATATTCATGCGAAGCAGTGCTGCTGCCAGCTCCAGGGAAGTATAATCCTCCTCTAACAGCTTCTTCTCCAGAATGTGGGAGATGCGGCTTAAGTCCATATCTGCCAGAACTTCCTTTGCCTGATCCAGGATCTTCTCTGCCTTGATCTCGGTAATATCATCCAGGGACGGGATTGCCTGCGGGATAATCTTGGTCTTGCAGTAACGCTGGATGTCGCGCAGTTTGTAAACCTCACGGCCTACTACAAAGTTAAATGCGATACCCTCGCGGCCCGCACGGCCGGTACGTCCAATACGGTGTACATAGTACTCCTCATCCTGCGGAATGTCGTAGTTGAATACCGCTTCTACATCGTCTACGTCAATACCGCGGGCAGCTACGTCTGTTGCCACCAAGATCTCTGTGCGGCCGTTGCGGAAGCTGTTCATAACGCGGTCACGCTGTACCTGCTTTAAGTCTCCGTGCAGACCCTCTGCGAAATAACCGCGTCCCTGCAGCTCCGTCACCAGCTCATCAACCTGCTTTTTGGTGTTGCAGAATGCTACAGAAAGCTTCGGCGCGTACATGTCAAGCAGACGGCACATTACCTCTACTTTGGTCTTCGGCTTTACTTCATAATAATACTGGGTTACCTTCGGCACGGTCAGCTCTTTCTTTACGACCTTGACGAT
>CAKRRJ010000074.1 GCA_934394615.1 uncultured Lachnospiraceae bacterium | reverse complement strand
TCAATTCTTATATTAAATGTTTTTTTCAATAATGTAAAGTACTTTCTTGCAACTGCCTCATTTTCCGTGTGGATCTTTACCCGGTAACGATTATTCTCCGAAATCTGAATGCGCCCGCACAGGCTCAGGATTGCCGCGATCTCCGCGATCTGGCAATGCCTTGCCGGGGACAGCTGCCTGGAAAGTTCCTCTTTTACCTTAGAAGAAAATGACATGTTTCCTCCTGTCTTCTGGCTTCTGCCTGAACATCCCGCAGCAGAAATCCACTCTGTCCTGCTATTGCCCGATGTCCCGGTGCTCAATCTTTAATCCGTACTCCTCAAAGCCGCTCAGGTGCTGATACAGCGCGTTCGCCACAGTCACAGAGCGGTGTTTGCCGCCCGTACAGCCAATGGCAATGACCAGCTGGTTCTTTCCCTCCTGCACATAGTTTGGAATCAGGAAATCCAGCATCTCATATAACATGCCAAGAAACTTATCGGCTGTGCCGCCCTGGCGCACATAAGCCTGCACCTCCGCCTCCTGTCCCGTGTGGCTGCGCAGTGCCTCCACATAGTAAGGGTTCGGAAGAAAGCGCACATCAAACACCAGATCCGCGTCATTCGGGATGCCGTACTTAAAGCCAAAGGAAAGCACCGTGATGAACAGATTCTGATAACGGCGGTCCTGTACAAAGATTTTCTCCAGCTCCTTGCGCAGCTCGCGCGTCAGCAGACTGCTGGTGTCCAGGATCACGTCGGCCTGACGCTTGATAAAGCCGAGCTTTTCCCGCTCCAGCCGGATACCGCTGTCCACACGCCCCTTTCCCGCAAGCGGATGGGAACGCCTTGTTTCTTTATAGCGCTTCACTAAAGTCGCGTCGCTGCTGTCCAAAAACAGGATCTCGTACGGAACAAGCTGCTGCTTCCAGTTTTCCAGGACCTGCTCCAGCTGAGGAAGCTCCTCACCGCTTCGGATATCGATTCCGAGCGCCACAAGATCATGGGCCGCCGGTTTCTGCATCACCAGTTCCACAAACGATTCCATCAAGGGGATCGGCAGATTATCCACGCAGTAAAATCCAAGATCCTCCAGCATTTTTAAAGCCGAAGTTTTTCCGGCTCCCGACATTCCCGTCACGATCACCAGTCTCATCTGTTCTCCCCCTTATTATCCGGCTACGCGTCGCCGCTCCCATTCACCCATTATGATCCGGAGCATGCTGCCCGCGTCGCCGGCCCCTTCCTTAGAATTCTCCCAGAAGCTTCACTTCCAGTTCCAGTTCCACGCCGAACTGCTCTTTCACCTTCTGCTGCACCTGACTGCACAGAGAAAGAATGTCTGCCGAAGTGGCGTGGTCCCGGTTGATGACAAAACCACAGTGCTTTTCTGACACCTGGGCACCGCCCACCTGAAATCCGCGAAGGCCGGCATCCTGGATCAGTTTTCCCGCAAAGTGTCCCTCCGGGCGTTTGAATGTACTGCCCGCGCTCGGGTATTCCAGCGGCTGCTTCTCCCGGCGCTTTGCCGCCAGGTCATCCATCACACCGCGGATTTCCTCCGGGTTCCCCGGTTTCAGTTCCAGCACGGCTTCCAGGACAATATAGCCTTTTTTCTGGACACAGCTCGTGCGGTATCCAAGCTCCAGCTGCTCTGCAGAAAGTGTGATGACCTCGCCCTCCGGTGTGAGAACACTTGCCTCTTTTAAGACCTGGCAGAGTTCCCCGCCATATGCGCCCGCATTCATAACGACCGCACCGCCTATGGTTCCCGGAATGCCTGCCGCAAATTCAAAACCGGTGAGGGATGCCGCGAGCGCCTGGCGCGCCACTGCGGAAAGCAGCGCTCCTGCCCCCGCGCGGACACAGTGCTCTTCTACCGTGATCTGGCCAAGCGGCTTTCCGAATGAGATCAGCACGCCGCGAAAGCCTTTGTCTCCCACCAGCAGGTTGCTGCCGTTTCCCGTGATGGAAAACGGCAGATCCTCCTCTTTGCAGATCGCAAGAACTTCTTTCAATTCCGCCGCGGAGGCCGGTTCTATATAAACATCCGCCGGTCCTCCTGTCCGGAAGGTTGTATGGCGGCTCATAGGTTCATCGGTCAGGAATACGCCTGCCTTTACCGCCTGTTTCAGTCTCTCTGTTGCCTGTTTCATGTTTTCTGTTCTGCCTCTGTTTTTTTATTTTCCTGTTTTCCGGCCCTGCGCCTTATTTATTGCCCAGGTTTGCCTGAACACGGTTGTAAAGTTCCTGAGCCGCGTTGTAGCCCATCTTCTTCTGACGGTAGTTGACTGCAGCGGACTCTACGATGATCGCCAGGTTTCTGCCTGGACGGATCGGTATGTTGTGGCAGACTACCTGGTTGCCAAGGAACTCTGTGTAGCGGTCCTCAAGGCCCAGACGGTCGTACTCTTTGTCTTTGTCCCAGTCTTCCAGTTTAATAACCATGTCGATGTTCTGGGTGTCTTTTACGCTCTCAACACCATACAGGGATTTTACATCAATGATGCCGATACCACGCAGCTCAATGAAGTGCTTGGTAATATCCGGCGCGCTTCCGACCAGAGTTGCGTCACTGACTTTGCGGATCTCTACTACATCGTCGGATACCAGTCGGTGTCCGCGCTTGATCAGTTCCAGAGCAGCCTCGCTTTTGCCGATGCCGCTCTCGCCCATGATCAGAACACCCTCACCAAATACATCCACCAGCACGCCATGGATGCTGATGCACGGAGCCAGTTTTACCTTTAACCAGCGGATGACTTCTGCCATAAGATCGGATGTGCTCTTGTCGGATACCATAAGCGGAACCTGATAGTGCATGCAAAGATCCTGCATGTCCTCATCCGGTTCCTGTCCGCGGCTGTATACTACACACGGAATTTCGCTGGAAAGAAGCTTGTCGTAACGCTCCACGCGCACCTCCCGCGGCAGGGTCTTAATGTACGCCTGCTCCACATATCCGATGATCTGGACACGCTCGCGGTCAAAATGGTCGAAGAAACCGGTAAGCTGCAGCGCCGGACGATTTACGTCCGGGTGGCTTAACACCACCTTGTCTGTGTCAATTTCCGGAAGTACATTTTTCAATTTCATCTTTTTGATCAGTTCTGTAATCGTTACACCGTACATATTGCCCCGCTCCTTTATCTTGTTCATTCAGCCGTGAAAAAGAATGTGGCTGTTTCTGTTTTCAGAATATATTTATCATACCATAAATTGTGAGGGTTGTCATCCGCGTTGGCAGGTTATGGGTTGTCTGGAGATTTCCGGAAAAAACGATACACACTCTCCGCCGCGGCACGGTTCATGCCCGGCACGCCGGCGAGCTCTTCCTCATCTGCCGCCTGCACCGCCTCGATGGACTTAAAATGCCGCATCAGCGCTTTTCTTCTGGTCTCTCCAATGCCCGGGATATCGTCTAATACCGAGCGCACCTGATCCTTGCTGCGCAGGCTCCGGTGGTACTCAATGGCAAACCGGTGCGCCTCGTCTTGGATTCTGGTAATAAGCTGAAAGCCTTCCGAATGCCGGTCGATGGGAATTTCGACGTTCTGGTAATACAGACCGCGCGTCCGGTGATTGTCATCCTTTACCATGCCGCAGACCGGAATGGAAAGTCCAAGCTCCGCAAGCACTTCCTCCGCGATGTTCACCTGACCGCGCCCGCCATCCATCATCAGAAGGTCCGGGAACCGGGTGAAACGGCCAAACTGCTGTTCCATCCCCTGTTCCTTTAACTGGGACCGTTCCTCCAGTCCATGGGAAAACCGCCGCGTCAGCACCTCGCGCATAGACGCGTAATCATTTGGCCCGATGACGGTCTTAATGCGGAATTTCCGGTAATCGCTGCGTTTTGGCTTTCCATCCTCAAAAACAACCATGGAGCCCACCGACTCATAACCGGAAATATTGGAGATATCGAACGCCTCCATGCGGCGCACGCCAGTGAGTCCAAGCCAGGATGCCACCTGGTTCATAGCGCCGATGGTGCGCAGTTCCTCTCTCTGGTTGCGCTCAAAATCCTGCCGGAGGACCATGGACGCGTTCTTCTGCGCCAGCTCCACCAGACGCTCCTTCTCGCCCTTTTTCGGCACGACAATACGGACCTTCTGGCCTTTTCTGGCACTGAGCCACTGCTCAATGACCTCAGCGTCCTCCATCTCCTGCTGGACCCATAGCTCCTTTGGCAAGAACGGCGTGCCCGCGTAAAACTGCTTCACAAAACTCGTGAGGATCTGGCTGCTGTCTTTTTCCGCGCCGATGCGGATGCCGAAATGATCGCGTCCGATGAGCTTTCCTTCCCGCACAAAGAATACCTGCACCACCGCGTCCGTATCGTTCTTTGCCATGGCGATGATGTCGCGGTCTTCCATATTGCTGCTCGTGATCTTCTGCTTCTGTGCCACCTTCTTCACACTCGCAAGCAGATCGCGGTACTCCGCCGCCTTCTCGTATTCCATCTTTTCGGCGGCCTCCATCATCTGGTTTTCCAGGCGTTTTAAGAGATTGTCATAGTGGCCGTTCAGAAATTCCAGCACCTGGCGGATGTGCTCCGCGTACTCTTCTTTGCTGATATAACCCTGGCACGGCGCGTCACACTGTTTAATGTGATAATTTAAGCAGGGACGGTCTTTCCCGATATCCCGCGGCAAGAACCGGTTGCAGTTCCGCACCTTATAGAGCTTGTGGATCAGGTCAATCGTGTCTTTCACCGCCCCCGCGCTCGTGTACGGGCCGAAGTAGCGGCTCTTGTCCTTTTTCATGGTGCGCGCGAACTGCACGCGCGGAAAATCCTCTCCCACTGTGACCCGGATGTACGGATAGGCTTTGTCATCCTTCAGCATGGTATTGTAGCGCGGCTGATGTTCTTTAATGAGGTTGCACTCCAGCACCAGGGCCTCCAGCTCCGAGTCCGTAACGATATACTCAAACCGGGCAATGCGGGAAACCATCTGCTGGATCTTAGTCGTTTTGCCGCGGCTGCTCTGGAAATACTGGCGCACACGGTTCTTTAAGCTGATGGCCTTTCCCACATAGATGATCTCATCTTTGTCATCGTGCATAATGTAAACGCCAGGCTGGGATGGGAGTTTTTTCAGTTCTTCTTCCATATTGAATCGCATAAGTTCCTCCAGATTGTCTCATGTACGCTCAGAATCTCTTTGTGCCTGTTTTTGCAGGTGCAGGAGAGACTCCGAGCGTACATTCTTTAGCGAAGACGGCTGCCGTCATAGCGTTTCTGCATCACGAGGAAACGGCGCACTGCATAGAGCTGCTCCTGCAGGGAACCGCGCTCCGGCTTCATATCCAGCACCAGATACATACTGTCCAATTCCTGCTGGGTAATGCGCTCCTCCAGCTCTTTTAAGCACACCAGACGCACCTCCAGGTCATCCGTGTCCAGGAATTTTAAAAATGCCGGATCCGGGGTACGGTCCGCATAGTGGCGCGGCGCTTCGGATTCCATGTCCCGGACCGTGCGGGTACTCTCCGGCTTTACTTTGGAGGTTTCCGGAGCAGGCGCAGCCAGACGATGTTCTGATACTGCTGTACTTCGCCTCTGCTGCATTTCTGCTGCATTCCGCGATATCGTTGTGCTGTGCGGCTGCGGCGCTGTATTCTCACTGTGCTGCACATGCCGGAACTCCACGCGCTCAAATCTCCATTTCTGCGTTACCTCCGGATATTTTTCGTGATCGACCTCGCTGACAAACATATCGTACGGGCGCACATACATGCCGTAATCCCCATAAAGTGCCTGGTACACAACCATGCGTTCACCGGTCTCCGAATGCGTTGCCACCGCCACGATCTGATACAATTTATTTTTGAAATGCCGGTAAAATTCCCCCGGCCTTACGATTCTCTCTGCCATGTCACAATTCCTGCCTGTCTTTTCTTTTTGTCTGTTTTTCCTTTTGCTCCATTCCGATAAGCATTGCCCCTGCCTTTTCGGAAACTTCCGTACCTGCCGCGTTTTTTTCACACGTGCCTTTTCCAACAGTTTCTCCGCTTTCTTCTGCTGCGGGATTTTCCGTCTGTTCCTCACTTCCGGTCGGCACGGTCAGGGCATCATGCCCTTCCTCTTCCGGCGCATACGTCGTTTCCGGCAAAAGCGCCCTGGAGGCGGCAATCTCCTCCGCCTCTTCCTTTGCGGCATCCGGTGTCAGCAGTCCATCCCAGTCGTAGGTACAGGCCGCATCCCACAAAAGCCATTCATCGTACCCGCAGTCATAGACCGCGCGAATCTGGTCGCGCACCTGCTCTCCGCCGTACCGGATGTGATTTTTCAGCCAGCTCGCCGTAAAGTCCTGAAGCCACGGGCGCACGGCCGCCACATGGCTGCCATCCAGCCCGGCAAAGTACAGTTCCTTGCGGGATTCCGTGAGGGCCGCACGGATGGTATCGTACGGCCGCATGTCCGGGTGATCGATTCCATAGTTTCCATCGGAATAGTGGGACGGATAGATCATAGGGCTGATGTAATCCAGATGCTTTGCCAGCTCCCCGTAAATCTGCCCGACAGAATCCGCGTTCACATCGCTGTTGATGATGGCGCCGAACACATCCGCGGACACGAACAGTCCCTCCGCACTCAGTTTCTCGTACTCATACTCCATAAAATCCAGGATGATATCCGTCCGGCTGCGCCCTTTCGTGTCTTCCTCATCAAAAACCGCGTCCCGCATGCCCTTCTCCGTACAGAAGCGCACATAGTCGAACTGAACCTCATCGAACCCGAGTTTTTTGGCTTCCAGGGCAATCTCCGCCAGATAATCCCACGCTTCTTCCTTATAAGGATTCACCCAGGCATGGTCATCGCGGTCCTGAAACACCGTGCCATCCGATTTCTTCACACACCAGTCCGGCTGCGCCTCAGAAAGCCATGCATCCCGGAACGCAGGAATACGCGCAATGGTATAAATGTGATGTTCCTTTAATTTCTGCATCAGCCCGGCCACGTCTTCAATATAAACCTTCGTGGAGGCAAGCTGCTGCACCAGAGGAGATTCCGTCTCGCATACCACCCTGCCAAAGTCATCCTTAAAATCGATGACCAGCGCATTGGCCTCCGTCTGGTCAAACTCCTTTAACAGATTGTCCACCAGGGCCGGAGTTCCCGCCACATAGGCGGAAATGTAAATTCCCTTCGCCTGGACCGCATTGCGCTCCGGTATCTGCCGGGTCTGGTCTTCCAGAAGCTGCTGTTCTTCCGTTTCAGACTCCTGCTCCGCCTCTTCCTGCGCTGACTCCGCGGCTTGTGTCTGCTCTGCCACGTCCGGATCCGGCGGCACGTCCATCGTTTCCGCATTGCGGGGAGCACTGCATCCGGCGGCTACAAGCACAGACAGAAGCAGGCCTGCAAAAAAACGCCTTCGTTTTGCTTTCATTGATACGTCCTCATTCGTTTTTTATAAAGTATGTTACAGTTCATGCTTTGCATAAACTGCAACGGATTTTGCCGATGCTTCGCATTCCAAATCGGCAAAATCTGCTACCGTAACTGTATCATACGGAATTTTCAGTTCAGAAAATTCCTACCATGCACAATAATTAGAGTATACCACATAATATATTTTTTTGACAAATCCAGGTGCAAAACTGATTTTTATATGCTACAATGTATCGCATGGAAAGGGGTATTAATTACTATGAAAATTGGATTTGACAATCAAAAGTACTTAAAGATGCAGTCCGAACATATCCGCGAGCGGATCAGCCAGTTCGGAGACAAGTTGTACCTGGAGTTCGGCGGTAAGCTGTTTGACGACTACCATGCTTCCCGTGTTCTTCCAGGCTTCGCGCCAGACAGCAAACTGAAAATGCTTCTGCAGTTAGCCGATCAGGCTGAGATCGTCATTGCCATCAACGCGGCAGACATTGAGAAAAACAAGATCCGCCACGACCTTGGCATCACCTACGATGCGGACGTTCTGCGTCTCATCCAGGAATACCGCGACAAGGGCCTGTATGTTGGCAGCGTGGTCATCACCCGCTACACCGGACAGCCTTCCGCAGATGTCTTTAAGACAAAGCTTGAACATCTTGGCATCAAAGTATACCGCCATTATCCGATCGACGGATACCCGAACAACATCGCCCACATCGTAAGCGACGAGGGTTATGGAAAGAATGACTACATTGAGACCACTAAGCCGCTTGTCATCATCACCGCACCGGGACCGGGCAGCGGAAAGATGGCAACCTGCCTCTCCCAGCTTTACCATGAGAACAAGCGCGGTATTAAGGCCGGCTACGCAAAGTTCGAGACCTTCCCGATCTGGAACATCCCGTTAAAGCATCCGGTCAACCTGGCATATGAGGCTGCTACCGCAGACTTAAACGATGTCAACATGATCGACCCGTTCCACTTAGAGGCTTACGGCGTTACCACTGTCAACTACAACCGTGACGTAGAGATCTATCCGGTTCTGGCTGCCATGTTTGAGGGCATTTACGGCTACTGCCCGTACAAGTCCCCGACCGACATGGGTGTTAACATGGCCGGAAACTGCATCATCGACGATGAGGCATGCCAGGAAGCATCCCGCCAGGAGATCATCCGCCGCTATTATCAGGCTCTCAACCGCGTAGCCAAAGATAAAGGCAGCAAAGATGAGGTCTACAAGATCGAGCTTCTTATGAAACAGGCTAAGATCACCACCGATATGAGAAGCGTAGTTCCGGTTGCTACGAAACTTGCAGAGGAGACAGGCGCACCGACCGCAGCCCTGGAGCTTCCAAACGGCAAAATCGTAACCGGAAAAACCACTGCCCTGCTCGGCGCTTCCGCAGCAGTCCTGTTAAACGCAGTGAAAGAGCTGGGCGGAATTTCCAACGACATCCACTTAATCTCCCCGACCTTCATTGAGCCGATTCAGGGATTAAAGACCGGATATCTGGGAAGCAAGAACCCGCGCCTGCACACCGACGAGGTTCTGATTGCCCTGTCCATGTGCGCAGCCACCGACCCGAACGCAAAACTGGCGTTAGAGCAGCTGCCGAAGCTGCGCGGATGCGAAGTGCATACCTCCGTTATGCTCTCCTCCGTGGACACCAACACCTTCAAGAAGCTGGGCCTGCACCTGACTTCCGAGCCGATTTACGAGAACAACCGGTTATATCACTAATCTGGCTTCATAACGAAAAACAGCGAGGGCTGCCGTTTCGATGACGGTAAGCCCTCGCTTTGTTTTCCGCAAATCGTCCCCAGGTTGAGGACGATTTCTTCTATTCTGTTTCCTGTTCTTCCTCCGCAAACAGCTCCGGATGTGCTTCCACATACTCCGCAGCATACTGCTTGTCCTTCCCGATCCGCGCTTTGAGCGCCTCCAGAGAATCGAATTTCTGCTCCGGGCGCTCGAAGTTTAAGAGCTGTACCTGGATGTCTTTTCCGTACAGATTTTCTTTCAGTCCCATCACATAGGTTTCCACCCCGATGGGGTTTTCGCCCTGAATGGTCGGTTTGCGGCCAATGTTGCTGACACCGCCGTAAAACTTTCCGTCAATCAGGACCCGGGAGACATAGACACCAAAGGGCGGCAGATGTTTCTCCGGCGGCGGAAGGATGTTGGCGGTGGGAAAGCCCAGCACTTCTCCTCCGATGTGATTGCCGTGCACCACAGTTCCGTGGATGGCATAGGGCTCTCCCAGAAGCTCATTCGCCTTCTCAATGTTGCCCCGGTCCAGTTCCTCGCGAACATAGGTGCTGCTGATGTCGCGGTGATCGTCCTGTTTTTTCTCGATGATAATAGTCTCAAAACCGTATTCCGGTCCGAGTTTTCTTAACAGTTCCGCGTTGCCGGCACCCTTATGCCCAAAGCTGCAGTCCGGTCCGGCCACCACGGCCTTCGCGTTCATCTGCTTTACCAGCACTTCGGTGACAAAATCTTCCGGCGACATGGCGGCCACTTCCCGATTGAAGGGATACTCCACCAGGTAGTCCATTCCCATGGCCCGCATGTTGTTGCGCCGTTCCTCGTTTGTGGTAATGACCGTTGCCCGCTTTCCCTGCATAACTCCCATGGGTGCCATATCAAAAGTGAAGACCGCCGTCTTCCATCCATGACATTCCTTCTGGCGCAGCATTTCTTTTAATAACTTCTGATGACCCTTATGCCGCCCGTCAAATTTTCCTATGGTTACCACAGTGGGTTCTTCTATACAAAACTCCCTGGTCCCGGTAATTACCTTCATAACTAGTTTCCCCCAAGAAATATTTTCTGCGGCTGATAGCGCCGCTTTTCTTCGCTGTA
>CAKRRJ010000073.1 GCA_934394615.1 uncultured Lachnospiraceae bacterium | reverse complement strand
CGGGGTGGAGCAGTCTGGAAGCTCGTCGGGCTCATAACCCGAAGGTCATAGGTTCAAATCCTATCCCCGCAATTTTGCCTTGGTAGCTCAGTTGGTAGAGCAGAGGACTGAAAATCCTCGTGTCACTGGTTCGATTCCGGTCCAAGGCATACGGGCGTGTAGCTCAGTCGGTAGAGCACTTGACTTTTAATCAAGTTGTCCGGGGTTCGAATCCCCGCACGCTCAGTATTGAAAAAGCTAGAAACCTTGATTACAAGGCTTCTAGCTTTTTTCGTTGTTATACACTGTTTACCCGGGGTTCTGACAAAAGGGGACTATGGAATGAGAAAAACAAAAGCACAGACAGCATCAGAACAGAGTAAGTGGATTCACGAATTTGAAAATTTGTATATTTTAACGTATCGGACACTGTACCGTCACGCAAAACTGATCTTTAACCAGGAGGAGAAGACGAAAGAACTGCTGGTTCAGGTTTACATGGAAGCATATCAGCGGGGAGAACAGCTTCAGAAGGAAAAGAGCCCGGTTGACTGGCTGTTAAAGCGTTCGGACTTTCTGGCGGAGACACGTCTGGAAGCAACCAGGGATATGATCGAGGCATCTTACGCGGAAGAAAAGATGCAGTCAAAGGAAGCAAAAAAGGAGAATCTGTCAAACCTGGATGAGACTTCTTTACTTCTGGATATTGAGGACCGTCTTGGCATTGTGGAAGGTGATGGGGACCATGGGGATGAGACGGAGGTTTCTGTATGGAAAAAAATATGGTCTGTTGTACTGCTGATTGCGGCAATTTTGCTGGCAATAGCCGGAATCTGGAAAGTAAAGCATCAGTTTGATCTGCTGCAGGCGCCGTTTGAACGGACGTTTCAGCAGACTGAGGAGACGGAAGCGCAGAATGAGACGATAGAAATCCAGCTTGGAGATAAGGCCGTTGTTCTTTCTGCCTCCAGTGGTCAGATTCTTTATACGATTCCGCTCGAAGAGAGCAGCCTTGCGGACACGCATTTTTCGAATGAAGAGATTCAGACGCGGGATGGCTGGACCTATTATCTGCCGTGTCCGGAGCGCAAGGACAGTCAGCTGTCTAAGGTACATCCATCCCTGTATCATACGTTATACCGGTCTGATTCTGATCAGAAAATAGAGATTATCGCGCAGGACGTAGATAACTTTACATTCTGGGATGATGGAATCTATATTATGCAGTACAACACAGTGCAGCGAATCAGCGTGGATGCCGTTTTTCCGACACAGGAGATCGGTACTTATGCGGCGATTGAGAATGATGAGATCTATCTGTACGATACGCTGGGACGGAATCTCCAAACGGATGTAAATGACAAGTATCAGTATGGAGACCGGATCTTTCAGATGTCTGGAAACCGCATTGAGGACGTAAAAACTGCAGATCATGTAAAAGGTGCGGTCCAGTATTACTTAAAAGAGGCAGAAGATGGGAGTGGGCAGGCCATTTATTGTAAAAAAGGCGGAAATGAAACGCTTTTTGAGTCTATGGGAAGATCCATCGACAGCTTCTGCATTGTAGATGACTGGATTTACTATAGTGCCTGGATGAAAGGCAAGGAAAAAGGAAAACAGTATAGTCAGCTGTTTCGAATTTCGCTGACGGAGGCGGATGCAGAGGTGGAAGAGCTGCATGACCGTTATCCGGGAAGAATCTGGCAGATGTATTATTCAGAAGAGGGGGATCAGATTTACGGAAACTATTCTCCGGAAAACTGGAAGAATGGATATGGCGTGATTGCCGTGATATCGAGATCTGGTCAGATGAGTTATCTGGAGGACGAAGAACTCCGAAAACAGCAGGAAACGACCGGAAATGACCGTCTGCAGTTTGTTATGATGCAGGATGGCCAGGTTTACTGCTACTGGGAAGATTGTTATTGGAAACGGGGAGAAGAACCGGTTGCCATGTGGCGCAGGGTTCTGGTGATTCCGGATAAAAACAGGGTTGTGATAGAGGATTAATCTTCTGTCGCAACCCTGTTTTTTGATATCCTGGGAACTAACATTTGGTACAGCAGGTTATTCATCAAATTCTGCAATGACGTAAAATCCCCGGGAATTTTCTTTGATATCTTTTATGACACCCTGTTTGGATTTTAAGCGGTCACGGGATTTGTAACAGCTAGACATGGCGACCGCCGGTTCAATGATATAGCTGTAGTTAAATCCCTCGCGTTCGGTGACATCGACTACATCTCCGATTTTGACCAGTCCCTGGCGTTCCATTTTAAATTCCATTGTGCGCAAAATAATCATCCCTTTCTGCATTGATTATAATGAAAAGAGGTTGGAATGTAAAGCCGTTCTATGTTACAATCATGTACTGAAAATGATTAAGAGTTACAGTTCACAGATAGGCATTTTCTGAACTGAAAATGCCGTATGATATCATAGTGGTAGCAGATTTTGCCGATTTGGAATGCGAAGCATCGGCAAAATCCGTTGCTGTTTGCGCAACGCGTGAACAGCAACGATTAAGAGTTACAGTTCACAGACAGGAAGAAGGGTTCCATGAAAAAAGAGGAGTTACTGACAGAGCGGTTAAAGCGCTACAGCGCATCCAGCGCGGCGGCATTTCATATGCCGGGACATAAGCGGCAGACGGAGTTTGGAATTTTAAAAGAATTTCCTAATCCGTTTTCGATCGATATTACAGAGATTGATGGATTTGACAACCTGCATCATCCGGAAGGAATCCTGAAAGATTCCATGGACTGGGCGGCAGGAGTATATGGATCGGACCGGACGTATTATCTGGTCAATGGAAGCAGCTGCGGAATTCTGAGTGCCATAGGAGCTGTGATGTGTCCGGGAGAGACACTTCTGGTAAGCAGAAACTGTCATAAATCCGTTTATCATGGACTTATCCTCAATTCTCTGAAACCGGAATACGTTTATCCACAAATCATAGATCGTTTGGGGATACAGGGCGGGATTAGTCCGGAAGATGTGGAAAAGAAATTGCAGGAACATCCGGAAATAAAAGGTGTGCTGATCGTGTCTCCGACCTACGATGGAGTGGTCTCCGATATCCAGAGTATTGCCGATATCGTTCACGCGCAAGGCATTCCACTGATCGTGGATGAAGCCCATGGCGCGCATTTTTCGTTTGGTTCCGGCTGCTTTCCAGAGTCCGCGATTTCGTGTGGGGCAGACCTGGTAATTCAGAGCCTTCACAAGACCCTTCCGAGCCTCACGCAGACAGCGGTGCTGCACGCAAAGGGAGAGCTTGTGAACCGCGGGCGGCTGGAACGCTGTCTTCAGATGTATCAGAGCAGCAGTCCGTCTTATGTATTTATGGCAGTGATGGAACAGTGCATTTTTGAAATGCAGCAGCATGGAACGGTGTATATGACGGCATTTGCAGAACGGATTGGCAGGATGCGGCATCGTCTGAAACAGCTGCAGAATTTCAAAATCCTTAGCAGGGATGAAGCAGGGGCGAATCGTGTTTTTGATGTGGATGAATCCAAACTGGTGATTTCCTGCCAGGGAAAAATGACGGGAGAAGACTTAAGTGAATGTCTGCGCCGGGATTATGCGATTGAAATGGAAATGTGCGGCGCAGATTATGCAGTGGCAATTCTGACATTCCTGGACAGTGAGGAACATCTGAACCGGCTGGTGGATGCGCTGCTTGCGATCGACCGGAAACTAGAAATGAATACACAGCACAAGGAAAAGGCCAGCGTGCTGGAAGATGGGTGGTGTGAGACAGGCTCAGGATGGAGCGGTGTGCAGGATACCGGAGTGCCGGAAATCTGCATGACACCGGCGGAAGCTTCCAATGCGTCTCTGGAGCGTGTGTGTCTGGAGAAGTCCGCAGGCCGTATCTCTGGAGAATTTATCTATCTGTATCCACCGGGAATCCCGATCATTACACCGGGAGAGCGCATGACGGAAGCAATCATCTGCCAGGTGGTATATGACCGGAAAATTGGGTTGCCAGTTCAGGGAATGGAAGATAAAAACGCGGAGTATCTGTGGGTAGTAAAAGCAGATTAGGGCAGGAGAGCCGCCTTGGAGGAATTGGAATGGGAAAGATTTTTTATCTGATGGGAAAGAGTGCATCGGGAAAAGATAGTATTTATAAGCGCCTGCAGGGGCAGTATCCGGAATTGCAGAGCATTGTGCTTTACACAACGCGGCCTATGCGGGACGGAGAACAGGACGGCGTGGAGTATCATTTTATAGATGATGCGCAGCTTAAAAAGCTGGAGCAGTCTGGACGGGTGATTGAGGTGCGGACCTACCAGACGGTATTTGGGCCGTGGAGCTACGCAACGGTGGATGACGGACAGATTGATCTGGCTAAGAAGGATTATCTGGTGATCGGCACACTGGATTCCTATGAAAAACTGAGGGATTATTATGGAGCAGAAAAACTGGTTCCACTGTATGTGACGGTGGATGATGGTGTGCGGCTGGAGCGTGCGCTTGCCAGAGAGCGCCAGCAGAAGGAACCAAAGTACGCGGAACTTTGCCGGCGTTTCCTGGCAGATGAGGCAGATTTTGCGCCGGATCGGCTGGCAGGTCTGGATGTGACGGAATCGTTTGAAAACAGGGAACTGGAGGCATGTGTTCAGAAAATTGCAGACCGGATCCGGTTAGAGAGAAAAAATAGAACAAGAGCAGATTTTACTGATTTGGAATGCGGAGCATTGGCTGAACAGTAAAAGTGTGTTATACTTTTGAGTGATATTCTTTCAAGACAAAAAGATTGCGAGGTGACTGCTATGCTGAATTTTCAGGAGATCATCGGTCATGAACAGATAAAAGAACATTTTCGGAAAGCGATCGAGTACAACAAAGTATCTCATGCATACATCCTTACCGGAGAGGCAGGAATGGGACGAAAATCCCTGGCGAATGCGTTTGCTCTGACACTTCTTTGTGAGAGAGGGAAAAGCGAGCCGTGCATGGAATGCCATGCCTGCAAACAGGTGTTAAGCGGCAGTCATCCGGACCTGATCTATGTGTCCCATGAAAAGCCGGGAACCATCGGTGTTGATGACATCCGAAAGCAGATCAATGATACCATCATGATCCGTCCGTACAGCAGCTATTATAAGATCTACATTGTGGATGAAGCGGAAAAAATGACGCAGCAGGCGCAGAACGCGCTGTTAAAAACAATCGAGGAACCGCCGTCTTATGCAGTGATCCTGCTTCTGACGACAAACCAGGAGGCGTTTCTGCCTACGATTCTGTCGCGCTGTGTACAGCTCAAATTGAAGCCTTTGCGTGAGTTTACCGTAAAAAAATACCTCACGGATAATCTTCATATAGGGGAGGCAGATGCCGATATTTATGCTGCGTTTGCGCGCGGCAATCTGGGAAAAGCCATTTCGCTGGCATCATCGGAGGACTTTAAGCTTCTGCATGGAGAAATGCTGCATTTGTTAAAGCATGTGAAAGAGATGGACATTTCCGAGCTGCTGGATTACATCCGCAAAATGAAAGAGGAAAATCTGGATATTTATGAGTGCCTGGATTTCATGCAGCTCTGGTACCGGGATGTGCTCCTCTACAAAGTGGCGCGCGATATGAACCAGCTCATTTTTAAAGATGAGTACAGCAGTATCAATGAGATTGGCCAGAAGTGCTCTTACGAGGGGCTGGAAAAGATTTTAGAGGCCATCGACAAAGCACGTGTTCGTCTGGATGCGAATGTCAATATGGAACTGGCTATGGAGCTGATGCTTCTGGTGATGAAGGAAAATTAGTTATAGTTCACAGCAAAGAAACAGCCGGAACAAAAAAGGCTGGATAGGAGATAGCAAATTTATGGTAACAGTAATTGGAGTTCGCTTTCGCACGGCAGGAAAGATTTATTACTTTTCGCCGGGAAAGCTGGAAATTAAAAATGGTGATCATGTCATCGTAGAGACGGCGCGCGGCATTGAGTATGGCCATGTAGTGCTGGGAAACCGCGATGTGGAAGATCATAAAGTGGTTCAGCCATTAAAGGCAGTCATCCGCATGGCAAATAAGGAAGACATTGCCCGTGAGGAGGCAAACCGCAAAAAAGAAAAAGACGCGTTCAAGATCTGTCAGGAAAAGATCCGCAAGCATAAGCTGGAGATGAAGCTGATCGATGTGGAATACACGTTTGACAACAACAAGATCCTTTTTTATTTCACCGCAGACGGACGCATTGATTTCCGTGAGCTGGTCAAGGACCTGGCTTCCGTATTTAAGACAAGAATCGAGCTTCGCCAGGTTGGTGTCCGCGATGAGACCAAGATCGTGGGAGGTGTCGGAATCTGCGGCAGAGCGCTCTGCTGTCATTCTTACCTGTCGGAGTTTATTCCGGTATCCATCAAGATGGCAAAGGAGCAGAACCTCTCCTTAAATCCGACCAAGATTTCTGGTGTCTGCGGCCGTCTGATGTGCTGTTTAAAGAATGAGGAAGAGACTTACGAGTATTTAAACAGCAAGCTTCCGGGTGTGGGAGATTATGTGACTACGGATGATGGCTTAAAGGGCGAAGTTCAGAGCGTGAACGTACTGCGCCAGCTGGTAAAGGTTATTGTAACCGTGGAAAAAGATGAAAAAGAGATCCGTGAGTACAAGGTAGAGCAGTTAAAGTTCAAGCCGCGCCGCAGAAAAGGCAAAGCGGATCAGGCAGAAGATCGCGAACTGAAGAAACTGGAAGCGCTTGAGAAAAAGGAAGGAAAATCAAAGCTGAATGAATAATGTGACCTGCGGTGAGGATGAGCGGATCGATGATCTGCAGAGAAACGGTTACCGCATCATCCAGAAAAAGAAAGGTTTTTGTTTTGGTATGGATGCCGTGCTGCTGTCTGGTTTCGCCCAGGTAAAAGAAGGCGAAGTGGCGGTGGATCTTGGCACCGGGACGGGGATTATTCCGATCTTGCTGGAGGCCAAGACAAAGGGCAAGCATTTTACTGGTCTGGAGATTCAGGAGGAAGTGGCCGAGATGGCTGGCCGCAGTGTCCGTCTGAATCATCTGGAAGACCGGGTAGACATCGTAAGAGGGGACATCAAGGAAGCCAGCCGTCTGTTCGGCAAGGCTTCTTTTGATGTAGTTACCTCGAATCCGCCGTACATGAATGACAATCATGGACTGAAGAATCCGGATCTGCCGAAGGCCATCGCGCGTCATGAGGTATTCTGCACGCTCGATGATGTGTGCCGTGAGGCATCACTTCTCCTAAAGACCGGCGGACGATTTTATATGGTACACCGTCCGCACCGGCTGGCGGAGATTATTACGGCGTTAAAGACCTATAAGCTGGAGCCGAAGCGCATGAAGCTGGTCCATCCGTTTGCGGATAAAGATGCCAATATGGTGCTGATCGAGGCGGTGCGCGGTGGAAAATCCATGATGAAGGTGGAGGCACCGATCATTGTGTATCAGGAACCAGGTGTGTATACACAGGAAATTTATGACGTGTACGGATACTAGAAGATTACGGTTATAAGAGACAGGGAAGCTTTGCCTGCGGGAACAGCGTGAGGATGGCAGGCCCTGCAGATATCAGGAGGAAGTTATGGCGGAGCAGGAAAAGGCAGCAGGAAAGTTATATCTTTGCGCAACCCCGATCGGAAATCTGGATGATATTACCCTGCGGGTGCTCAATACCTTAAAGGAAGCAGATCTGATTGCGGCCGAGGATACCAGACACAGCATCAAGCTGCTGAATCATTTCGGAATCAAAACTCCAATGACGAGTTATCATGAATACAATAAGATCGACAAAGCACGCTATCTGGTGGAGCAGATGCGCCAGGGTGTGAACATTGCGCTGGTGACGGATGCGGGAACACCGGGCATTTCGGATCCGGGCGAGGAACTTGTAAAGCAGTGTTATGAAGCTGGAATTGAGGTGACATCGCTTCCTGGTCCGGCAGCCTGCATCACGGCGCTGACCATATCCGGGCTGGCTACAAGGCGCTTCTGCTTTGAGGCATTTCTTCCGGTCGATAAAAAAGAGCGCCAGTGGATTCTGGAGGAGTTAAAGACAGAGACCCGGACCATGATCGTGTACGAAGCGCCGCACCATCTGGTGCGTACCCTGCAGGAACTAGCCGATACGTTGGGGGCAGACCGGCGCATTACCATCTGCCGGGAACTGACCAAGAAGTACGAGGAGGCTTTCCGCACGACCTTTGCGGAGGCACTGGAGCGTTACGAGACCGAAGAGCCGAAGGGCGAGTGTGTGATTGTGATTGAGGGAAAGAGCATCGGCGAACTGAAAGCGGAGCAGCAGAAGTCCTGGGAAGAAATGAGTCTGGAAGAACACATGGATCTCTACTTAAACCAGGGCGTTGACCGAAAGGAAGCCATGAAGCTCGTTGCAAAGGACCGGGGAGTTGCGAAGCGGGATGTATACCGCATGCTGACTGAGCAGAAGGAATCATAAAATGGAAATATATGTCAATTTGTTGACCTATATTATCAAAATATTAAATCTATTTCAGATCTCATAAATCCAATAAGATAGAGGTATTCAAAGGATAAGGAGATATGACATGGAGAATGAAAGGCTGCTGCTGAAAATGGAAGAATTGATGAAGCAGAGAGGGTACAGCCGTTACCGGCTTTCTCAGTTAAGCGGAATCAAGCAGTCAACGCTGACGACAATGTTTAATAAGCGGAGTACAGTCAGTATTGACACACTGACAAAGATCAGCAAAGCATTCGGTATGAAATGTTCAGAATTTTTAAGTCTCGTTGAAGATGATCCGGGAGAGAGTACAGCCAAAGATTTTCCTGTGTATGAGTGGGAAGCGCTGAATAAGGACAGGAAGCACGTTGTGGTTCTGATGATGCGGCTTCTGAAGGATGATCAGCTGGAACAGCAGCCGGATTAAAATATAAGAAGAGTTTTGTCGGGAAATATTGCTTGACAAAACTCTTTTTATTCTATAAGATATAAAACGTCAAAATACTTTGAATATCAAAACATTTGAAATTAAAAGTAAATTTCGAGATTTCAAGAGGAAACAGGTACGAGCATGACAGGCAGAATTATTGGAACCGGTTCTTATGTTCCGGAACGCATTGTGACGAATGAGGAATTGGCAGGGGTTGTGGAGACCAGCGACGAGTGGATCGTTACCCGTACGGGAATCCATGAGCGCCGGATCGCGGAGACAGAAGGCACCAGCGTGCTGGCGTCCAGAGCGGCAGAGCGTGCCCTGGAGAATGCGAAGGTTACCGCAGAGGAAATCGATTTTATTCTGCTTGCGACATCCTCACCGGATCACTGTTTCCCAAATGGAGCCTGCGAAGTGCAGGCGGCCATCGGCGCGGTTCACGCCATGGCCTTTGATATCAGCGCGGCATGTTCCGGATTTGAGATCGCGCTCAGTACCGCCCAGGCCTTTATCCAGGCTGGTGTGTACCGGACCGGACTCATCATCGGAGCGGACTGTTTAAGTAAGCTGACTGACTGGAGTGACCGGGCAACCTGTGTTCTGTTCGGAGATGGCGCTGGAGCGGCAGTCATCCGGGCGGATGAGCAAGCAGGCATCATTCACACGGTCATGGGTTCCGATGGAGCCAGAGGCATGGTGCTTTCCTGCCTGGCCCGCAGCGAGGGCAATTTCCTGAATGGAAAGACCCCGGAGCTTGGATACATCTACATGAATGGCCAGGAGGTATTCAAATTTGCGGTAAAGAAGGTTCCGGAGTGCATCAACCAGGTGCTTTCCGAGAGCGGAACGGATATTGAGAGTATTAAATATTTTGTTCTGCATCAGGCCAATTACCGGATCTGCGAGGCGGTGGCCAAGCGGTTGAAGCAGCCTTTTGACAAGGTGCCCATGAACATTGACAAGTATGGAAATACTTCCGGCGCTACGGTGCCGATCCTGTTAGACCAGTTAAACCGGGAAGGAAAGCTTACCCGGGGCGATAAGCTGGTGCTGGCGGGCTTTGGCGGCGGCCTTACCTGGGGCGCTGTCCTGTTAACCTGGTAGTATGGAACACGGATGCAAAGCCGGTTCCCTCAAATTATAAAAGAAAACATTTCATATTAAAGGAGATCAAAATTATGTTAGAGAAGATGAAAGAAATCATTGCAGACCAGTTAAGCGTAGATGCAGACAGCATCACCGAGGCTTCTTCCTTCAAAGAGGATTTAGGTGCTGACTCCCTGGACCTGTTCGAGTTAGTTATGGCTCTGGAGGATGAGTACTCCGTAGAGATCCCGTCTGATGACCTGCAGAACCTGCAGACTGTTGGCGATGTTATGAATTACCTGAAGGAGAAAGGTGTAGAGGCGTAAGCCCT
>CAKRRJ010000072.1 GCA_934394615.1 uncultured Lachnospiraceae bacterium | reverse complement strand
GATGGGACTTGAACCCACACGACATAACTGCCACTAGATCCTTAGTCTAGCCTGTCTGCCAATTCCAGCACTCCCGCTGACAAGAATATACTATACTATAAAAGTAAAAAGGATGCAAGCGTTTTTTCAAAATTTTTCAAAAAATTTCAAAAACACGTTCAAAATGCGTACAACCTGATATGTGGAATGTTCTGGGGTTAATTTTGCCTCATCACAGAAATTGCAGAAAGACAAAGAACGGGGCGCAGGGATTGTGGAAACAGAATGCCCTGGTGTATAATAAGGGAACAGATCGAAGTAAAACAGACACAAAGGAGCGAAAAATTATGGAACGTTACGATATCGCCATCATTGGCACCGGCCCGGCGGGACTTTCCGCGGCGGTCACAGCAGCCATCCGCAAAAAGAAAATCCTGTTAGCGGGAAGCCGGGATTTAAGCAGCAAAGTGCAGAAAGCACAGGAGATCCAGAATTACCTTGGATTCCCGGACATCAGCGGGGCGGAGCTTGGAAAGGCGTTTGAGGAGCACATTGACCGGATGCAGGTTCCGATTGTGGAGGACCGTGTGAACCTGATCTACCCGATGGGCGACTATTTTTCCCTGCAGGTGGGACAGGATATCTGTGAGGCAGACGCCGTTATCCTGGCAACGGGCGTGAATTTCGGAAAGCCGCTCCCGGGCGAGGAGGAGTTTTTGGGACGCGGCATCAGCTACTGCGCCACCTGTGACGCGCCCCTTTACCGCGGAGCCACCGTGGCGGTGATCGGTTATCAGAAATCCGAGGAGGCGGAGGCGGAGTTCCTGGCTGACATTGCGGAGAAGGTTTACTATCTTCCCATGTACAAAGAACCAGTGGAGGTTTCTGAGAAGATCACGGTAGTAAAAGAAGTGCCAAAGGAGATTACCGGCGGCATGAAAGCGGATGTGCTTGTGACAAACGCGAACAGTTATCCGGTGGACTGCGTCTTTATTTTAAGAGAGAGCGTGTCCCCAAAGAATCTGGTGCCGGGACTTCAGATGGACGGGAACCATGTGGCAGTAAATCTGCAGATGGAAACGAACGTGCCGGGCTGTTTTGCCTGCGGTGACATTGCGGGACGGCCTTACCAGTACATTAAGTCCGCGGGGCAGGGAAACATCGCTGCGCTGTCCGCTGTTTCCTATCTGGATCAGAAACGCCGGAATAAGAAATCTTAATTTTCATAAAATGTTCACAATTTCGTGATTGACAAATTGGCGATTATGTCCTAATATACTTAGGAAACTAAATAAAAGCCAGATGACGAAGATGAGGTGCAATGAAGCAGGAAGAACGAATTGCCATGCGCAGCATCAAACGTTTGTCAAACGGAATCAGCAGAGAGATGTGTGCGGCCTTTGGCTCTGGGATGTTCAGCGGAGCCCAGGGACGCACACTTCATTTTATTCTGGCAGCGCATCAAAAGGAAGATCTCTTTCAGAAAGATATTGAGGAAGAGTTCGGCCTGCGGCCACCCACAGCCAGCGCCCTGTTAAAGGAGCTGGAGCAGCGCGGGCTCATCCGCAGGGAAGCGGTGCCTTACGATGCCAGAAGAAAAAAGATCGTTGCAACCGAAGAAGCATTACAGTACAAAGACTGCGTACTCTCAGGTCTGGGACGGATGGAGCAGAAGCTCACAGCCGGGATCTCTGAGGAGGAACTGCAGGTCTTTTTTACTGTGACAGACAAGATGCTGAAGAATTTGGCGGAATAATTTACGAAACAGTGAAACAAGGAGGAAATGTTTGTGATTAAGACTTTACTGAAAAGTGTACGGCAGTACAAAAAGCAGACTCTTTTATCACCGGTGTTTGTTGCGGGAGAGGTTATCTTAGAGTGTATGATCCCGCTTGTCATGTCCCGGATGATTGACCAGATGTCTGCCGAGAGTATGTCGCCGATCCTGAAATACGGAGCGATCCTTCTGGTTATGGCCACCGTATCCCTGGGATTCGGCGTGCTGTCTGCCCGGAACGCGGCAGAGGCATCCTGTGGTTTCGCGAAGAACTTAAGACAGGATATGTATTTCAAAATCCAGGATTTCGCGTTTGCGGATATTGATAAATTCTCCGCATCGTCCCTGGTAACCCGTATGACAACGGATGTAACCAATGTGCAGAATGCGTACCAGCTGCTGATCCGCCTGGCAGTCCGTACCCCGCTCATGATCCTCTTTTCTGTGATCATGGCGATGACTATCAACCCGAAGATGGCCATGATCTTCCTGTGCATCCTGCCGATTCTGGCTGCGGTGCTGTTCGGAATCGCAACCCATGTGCATCCGATCTTCAAGCGGATCTTCAAAAAGTACGATGCGTTAAACAACTCCGTGCAGGAGAACATTGCCGGCATCCGCGTGGTAAAATCCTTTGTCCGTGAGTCTTATGAGACTGAGAAATTTGACCAGGCGGCAGAAGAGGTGCGTAAGGACTTCACCTTTGTTGAGAAAATCCTGGCCTTCAACAACCCGACCATGATGTTCTGCATGTACCTGTCCATGTTCCTGGTGTATTACCTTGGCGCGCGGATCATCGTCAACACCGGAGCGACTGAGCTGACCACCGGACAGCTGTCTTCCCTGATCACCTACGGCGTGCAGATTCTGATATCTGTGATGATGCTCTCCATGGTATTCATCATGACCACCATGGCATCTGAGTGCGCAGAGCGTATCGCGGAGGTGCTGACCCACGAAAGCTCCCTGACTTCCCCGGAAAATGGTGAGAAGCAGGTGGCAGACGGAAGCGTGGATTTCGACCATGTTTCCTTTAAATATTCCGAGAAGAGCAAGAAGTTCGCGCTGGCTGACATTGACCTGCATATCCCGTCCGGTGCTACCGTAGGCATCATTGGCGGAACCGGTTCTTCCAAGACCACCCTGATCCAGCTGATCTCCCGTCTGTATGATGTAACGGAGGGAAGCGTAAAAGTAGCCGGAAAGGATGTCCGCGAGTACGACCTGGAGTCCCTGCGTGACGCGGTTGCGGTTGTGCTCCAAAAGAATGTGCTGTTCTCCGGCACTATCAAGGAGAACATGCGCTGGGGCAACAAGAATGCCACGGACGAGGAGATTCTCCATGCGTGCAAGCTGGCCCAGGCTGATGAGTTTGTAAGCCAGTTCCCGAACGGTTATGATACCTACATCGAGCGCGGCGGTACCAACGTATCCGGCGGACAGAAGCAGCGTCTGTGTATCGCGAGAGCACTGCTTAAGAAGCCGCGTATCCTGATCCTGGATGATTCCACTTCCGCGGTGGATACCAAGACCGACGCGCTGATCCGCCGGGCATTCCGCGAGGAACTGCCGGACACCACCAAGATCATCATTGCCCAGCGTATTTCTTCCGTACAGGACGCGGATTTCATTCTGGTTATGGACGGCGGACGCATTGTCGAGCAGGGCAATCACGATGAACTGGTGGCACTGAATGGCATTTACCGGGAAATCTTTGATTCCCAGACGAAGAGTAAGGAGGCGTAAGAAGGATGAGTGACAAGAAAAACATGAGCCGCACCGGGATAAAGCCTGGCACCTTTAAGCGCCTGATGGCATATCTGTTTTCCCATTACCGGGCACACCTGATCACGGTCATCATCTGCATTATCGTGACTGCGGTGGCTTCTGTGGGACAGACCTTTTATATTCAGAAACTGATTGATGAATGCATTCTTCCGGGTGTCGAGAATGGCATGGCCAGTGTCTGGCCGCAGATGCGCGGACTGTTTATGAACATGGCCTGCGTTTACGCAATGGGCGTGCTGGCCTCCCTGATCTACACCCGCATTATGGCGACGGTAACCCAGGGAACCTTAAAGAATTTCCGTGTGGATATGTTCACCAAAATGCAGACTCTTCCGGTCAAGTATTTTGATACCCATGCCCACGGCGACATCATGAGTACCTACACCAACGATACCGATGCCATCCGTATGATGGTCAGTCAGAGCATGCCGCTTCTGGTGCAGTCCATTCTGACCGTCATTGTCATGGTTATCATGATGACCAGCTTCAGCATCCCGATGTTTGTGGTGATATGCCTGTTCGTATTTGCCATGCTGAACGTGACGAAGAAGTTCGGCGGCATGAGCTCCAAATACATGATGGCGCAGCAGCGTTCCCTGGCAGCCGAGGAGGGCTTTGTCGAGGAGATGATGGCAGGCCAGAAGGTGGTTCAGGTGTTCTGCCATGAGGAAGAAGCAAAGCAGGATTTCTTAAAGTATAATGAAAAGCTGTTCAACGACAGTAAGACCGCGAACCAGTATGGTAACTCCCTGATGCCAATCCTTGGCAATATGGGAAACATCATGTATGTCGTGCTGGCTATCGTGGGCGGACTGATGGTAGCAGCTCATGTACCGAACCTGACGCTGACCGGTTTCAGCCCGGTTTCCATCGGTGTGATCGTAACCTTCCTGGGTATGTCCAGACAGCTGGCCCAGACTGTAGGACAGAGCTCTAACCAGGTAGCTATGGTAGCTATGGGTCTTGCAGGCGCAGGCCGTATCTTCGAGCTCATCGATGAGGAGCCGGAGGAAGACGAGGGCTTTGTTACCCTGGTCAACGCGAAACATGATGAGAATGGCGAGCTGGTGGAGGCAGATCATCCGACCCATATCTGGGCATGGAAGTATCCGCGTCCGGATGGCACCGTCACCTACACTGAGTTAAAGGGTGATATCCGCTTAGAGCATGTGGATTTCGGCTATGTGCCGGAGAAGCTGGTGCTGCATGATGTCTCCCTGTTCGCGAAACCAGGTCAGAAGATCGCGTTTGTAGGCGCGACCGGTGCCGGAAAGACCACTATCACCAACCTGATCAACCGCTTCTACGATATCCCGGACGGTAAGATCCGTTATGATGGCATCAACATCAACAAGATCTGCAAGGCAGATCTGCGCCGTTCCCTCGGCGTGGTCCTGCAGGAAGTCAACCTGTTTACAGGAACTGTTCTGGAAAATATCCGCTACGGACGCCTGGATGCGACGGATGAAGAGTGTATCGCGGCCGCAAAGCTGGCCAACGCGGACAATTTCATCACCCGCCTGCCGGACGGTTACAACACGATGCTGACCGGAAACGGCGCGAGCCTTTCCCAGGGACAGCGCCAGCTGATCTCCATTGCCCGCGCGGCCGTGGCAGATCCGCCAGCCATGATCCTGGATGAGGCAACCAGCTCCATTGATACCCGTACCGAGGCGCTGGTACAGCAGGGTATGGATAACCTGATGGAGGGCAGAACCGTGCTTGTCATCGCGCACCGCCTGTCCACCATCCGAAACAGTAAGGCCATCATGGTACTGGATCACGGCCGCATCATTGAGCGCGGCGACCACGATGACCTGATCGCCCAGAAGGGAACGTATTATCAGCTGTATACAGGAGCATTCGAGCTTGATTAATAAAAAAGAATGTGCCTTGGCACATTTTCGCGCCGAGGCGCGGCTGCTTCGGCAACCATCTGTCCCGGGGAAGAGCCTGTGCAGGAAACTGCATGGGCTCTTTTTTTGAAAGTTGCATGTGTAGTCTGGAAATTCTCAGAAAAGTGATTTATAATCGTAAAAGAATTTCAGATCATAAGAATTCAGACTGGAGGAATTTATCATGGCAGAGAGAATTACAGGACATACAGAACTGATCGGACTGATCGCGTACCCGATCCGGCATTCCAGTTCCCCGGCAATGCACAACGAGGCATTCGCTTATCTGGGACTGGACTACGCGTACCTTGCCTTTGAGGTGGACAACAGCACTCTGGAGGACGCGGTAAAAGGCATCCGCGCGTTAAAGATGGTTGGCGCGAATGTTTCCATGCCAAACAAAACCGTAGTCGGACAGTATCTGGACAAGCTGTCTCCGGCAGCAGAGCTCTGTGGCGCCGTCAACACCATTGTGAATGAAAACGGCGTGCTGACCGGCCACATCACCGATGGCATCGGCTTTATGCAGGCATTAAAAGACAATAATATTGACGTGATCGGAAAGAAGATGACAATTGTAGGCGCAGGCGGCGCTGCAACCGCAGTTCAGATTCAGGCAGCCCTCGATGGCGTGAAGGAAATTTCCATCTTCAATACCCACGATAAATTCTGGGCGAATGCGGAGGAGACCGTAAAGAAGATCAACGAGCGCACGGAGTGCAAGGCGACTCTGTACGACTTAGATGACAAAGACAGACTGAGAGCCGAGATGGCAGATTCCTATCTGTTTGTCAACGGAACCGGTGTCGGCATGAAGCCGCTGGAGGGACTTTCCGTTGTGCCGGATGAGTCTTACTTCCGTCCGGAGCTCATTGTTGTGGACATTCCGTACTCTCCGCTTGAGACGAAGATGCGTGCCATGGCGAAAAAGGCAGGATGCAAGACCATGAACGGCCTTGGCATGATGCTGTTCCAGGGCGCAGCGGCATTCAAACTGTGGACCGGAAAAGACATGCCGATCGAGCATATGAAAGAAGTGCTGAACATCCGCTACGATGACTAAATGGTTCCCATTCATGGAAACCGAAAAAGAATGTACTGGAGGAAATCAGAATGAGTACCTATGTAGAAGTCCGCGGTGTGCGGATCGGCGAGGGCGTGCCGAAAATCTGTGTGCCGATCGTCGGAAAAACGAAAGAGGAGATCCTTGCGGCTGCAAAGTCGTTTGAGAATGTTAAAAAAGATGTGGTAGAGTGGCGCGTGGACTGGTTTGACGGTGTGTTCGATTTCGCTCAGGTGGAAGACACATTAAAGGATCTGCGCGAAGCGCTTGGAAACACCCCGATCCTGTTTACGTTTCGCACCTCAAAAGAGGGTGGTGAGAAAGCAATCGAACCGGCAGCGTATGCAGAACTGAACAAGAAGGCGGTTGCGACCGGTCTGATCGATCTGGTCGATGTGGAAGCGTTCACCGGAGATGAGGTCGTAAAAGATATCATCACGGCAGCGCACGATGGAGGTGTTGCTGTCGTTGCGTCCAACCATGATTTCCACAAGACACCGGACAAAGACGAGATTGTGAGCCGTCTGCGGAAAATGCAGGATCTGGATGCCGACATTCCGAAGATTGCGGTTATGCCGCAGAACAAGCAGGATGTCCTGACGCTGCTTGCCGCAACGGAGGAGATGGTGCGCGAGTACGCGGACCGTCCGGTCATTACCATGTCCATGTCCGGAACCGGACTCATCAGCCGTCTCTGCGGTGAGGTGTTCGGATCCGCGCTTACCTTCGGCGCTGTCGGAAAAGTATCCGCGCCGGGGCAGATGAACGCGGCGGACTTAAATGAAATCTTAACGCTGATTCATAACAGTTTATAGCGCCGTATGCGCCTTGACATATTCGATAAAATCCCGGACGAGCGGTGTCTGGTAGCGGTTTTTAAGGCATGCTTACGAAGCAGCAATGAAAATATAGAAAAATAGGGAGAAAGACTGGAAGTGTCAGACAGGCATTTTTGGTCTTTTTCATTTACAGAAAATGACAATCTCAATTTATTTCGCAGTTTAGTGCGAAAAAGCACAACTAAAAAGCTGTAACAATTACAATACTTAGCTTGATATTTGAAAATTCCTGTGCTATAATGAGCACCAAGTTGAGAAAAACAGCAGAAAAGAGAAGTGTATGCTGGAATACAATCACTGAGGAGGACAACGATTATGAAGAAGAATATGGCAATGGTTATGGCATCTGTAATGGCAGCATTATCCCTCACCGCATGCGGCGGCTCCGGTTCCGCATCCACCACCGCGGCAGACACCAAGGCAGCCGATACCGCAGCAGCAGACACCAAAGCAGCTCCTGCAGACAAGATCGGCCTGGCAGGCAGCGGTAAGGAACTCATCTTCACCACCGGCGGCGACCAGGGTACCTACTACGGATTCGGAAGCGTAATCGCAGGTCAGATCAGTGACTTAACCGACACCACCGTAACCGCGATTGTGGGCAAAGGCTCTAAAGGAAACATTGAGGCCATGGACGCAGGCGACGCGCAGCTCGGTTTCGTACAGTCCGACGTTATGGCTTACGCATACAACGGCACAAACCTCTTTGACGGTGCCAAGATCGACGGCTTCTCCACTGTGGCAGCACTTTACATGGAGCAGGTACAGATCGTAACCCTGGATCCTTCCATCAAGACCGTGGCTGACTTAAAGGGCAAGACCGTATCCGTTGGCGATTCCGGTTCCGGCGTTTACTTCAACGCTCTGGACTGCCTGGGCGCATACGATTTAACCATCGACGATATCAAACCTACCTACCAGTCCTTCGGCGACAGCGTAGAGGCAATGCAGGACGGCAAGATCGACGCAGCGTTCATCGTAGCAGGTGCACCGACCACCGCAGTTACCTCCCTGGCAGCAACCAGAGACGTATATCTGGTAGAGTTAGATGATGATCACATTGCAAAGCTTCAGGAGACTTCTCCTTACTACACCAAGAACGTGATCTCCAAAGACGCGTACGGACTTGAGAATGACGCAACCACCGTTGCAGTCGGCGCTGTTATCATTGCTCAGGACGATGTCGATGAGAACGATATTTACAACGTGGTAGCAGGTATCTACGACAGTGTGGACACCCTCGGACACGACAAGAAAAACGAGCTGGATCTTGACTTTGCAGCTTCCGTAACCGCAGTTCCGTACCACGCAGGCGCAGCAAAATACTTTGCAGAAAAAGGCCTGACTGTACCAACTAAGTAGTCATTGAAATTCAGCATGAAATGCGGGCGCTTCTGAAATGTGGAAGCGCCCGGATAGGAAAAGGAAGGGGATCCTGATATGAGCTTTCTGAACAAAAACAAAACGGAGGCAGCCGTGAATACCGCTCCGGCAGCCGATGGTTTAACCGGAACCGCGGAGGATGTCGATGCGGTCATGAAAAAATATGACAGGGAATCCAACGTCCGTGTGTGGGAAGGAAAGCCGAAGACAGTGATCCGTTTCCTCATGGCAGCATTTTCTCTGTTTTGTATCTACCTTACCCTGGTTGACAAGAGCCTCCCGGAAATCCGGCTGAGCCTGTTCCTGGCCATGATCATCATCATTGGATTTTTAAACTATCCGCTGAAAAAAGGCCATGTCCGTGTCAATCACATCCCGTGGTACGATGTAGTCCTGATGGCCGCAGGCGCAGGTCCGTTCCTGTACTTCGCGGCAAACGCGCAGAAGATTCTGCTGACCAGCTACAGCGTCATCTCCAAAGATCCGTTTATGCTGGCTCTGGCAATCGTAGCAATCCTGGTGCTTGTGGAACTTTGCCGCAGATGCGTGGGTGTGCCGATCCTGTTTGTAGTGGGCGCGCTGCTCATTTACACCTTCGCGAATGTCCGCTTTGGTAAGGTTGTTTACGATCTGTTCTATACCACCAACGGTGTTATGAATACTCCGATCAATGTATGTCAGAAGTACATTGTGGTCTTCATTATCTTTGGCGCATTCCTGGAGAGAACGAGCATTTCCGCGTTCTTCATTGATCTGGCAAACTGTGCAGCAGGTTCTTCCTGCGGCGGTCCGGCAAAAGTAGCCGTTATCTCTTCCGCACTGTGCGGCATGGTTTCCGGCTCTTCCGTAGGTAATACCGTAACCACCGGTTCCGTAACCATCCCGATGATGATCAAGACCGGCTACAAACCGGAATTTGCAGGCGCGGTTGAGGCAGCAGCTTCCACCGGCGGACAGATCATGCCGCCGATCATGGGCGCAGCCGCATTCCTGATGGCAGAGTATACCGGTGTTCCGTACTCCCGCATCGCAGTACTGGCAATCCTTCCGGCAGTTCTGTACTTTGCAGGCATTTACATTGCCGTACACTTAGAGGCAAAAAAACTTGGCTTAAAAGGACTCGACAAAGAAAGCCTTCCGAAGTTCAGCTGCTTAGTGAAAAAACTTTACCTGCTGGCTCCGCTGGTTGTTCTGGTTGTTCTGGTATCCAACGGTACCCGTACCATGCAGAGCTCCGCAGCTATCGCAATTTTAGTTACCATCGTGGTTGGCCTGTTCAACTCCGATAACCGCATCACCTTTGGCAAGATCGTTGACGCTCTGGAAGCAGGCGGCAAGGGAACCATCACCGTAGCATCCGCTTGTACCATGGCTGGTATCGTAGCAGGCTGCATCACCTCCACCGGTCTTGCATCCAAGATCCTGCGTGCCATCGTATCCGCATCTGGCGGTGTCATGATCATCGCGTTACTCCTTACCATGATCTGCTGTATCGTTCTTGGTATGGGCGTTCCGACCACCGCAACCTACTGCATCATGGCAGCAACCTGTGCTCCGATCCTGATGAGTCCGGAAATCGGCGTTGAGATGCTGGCAGCACACTTCTTCGTATTCTACTTCGGTATCGTTGCAGATATCACCCCGCCGGTAGCGCTGGCAGCTTATGCCGGTGCCGCTATCGCAAAGGCCGGACCGATGAAGACCGCGTTCAACGCAAGCCGTCTTGCCATCGCAGCGTTCATCGTGCCGTACATCATCGC
>CAKRRJ010000071.1 GCA_934394615.1 uncultured Lachnospiraceae bacterium | reverse complement strand
CGGCACGAGGTCGCCCCCGTCAGATTTTGAGTCTGATGCGTCTGCCATTCCGCCACGCCGGCTTACTTACGCAACAACTATTGTAACATAAGTAAGGGGGCATTGCAAGGGATTTTTAAAATATTTGTAGAATTTGCATGTACAATTAAAACAGTTTAACTGACTTAGAACAGATGCTCAAAGCGCTTCATGGCCTCGATGGTGTTCTCGTGGTTGTTGAAGGAGGTCAGACGGAAGAAGTTCTTTCCGTTTTCGCCAAAACCTGCACCCGGGGTGCCGACTACCTGGGCGTTGTTTAAGAGGTAATCAAAGAATTCCCAGGAGTCCATGCCGTCCGGACACTCAAACCAGATGTAAGGGGAGTGTACACCGCCAAAGAAGCGGATATTTCTTCTGGTGAGCGTGTCTGCGATGATGCGCGCGTTTTCCTGATAGTAGGCGATGTTTGCGCGGCACTGTGCCATGCCTTCCTCGGTGAAGACAGCAGCAGCGCCCTTCTGGATGATGTAGGAGGTTCCGTTGAACTTTGTGGACTGTCTGCGGTTCCACATAGCGTGCAGGGACATCTCGGAGCCGTCGGATGCCGGGAATACCAGTTCACGCGGAACTACGGTGTAGCCGCAGCGGGTTCCGGTAAAGCCTGCGGTCTTGGAGAGAGAGCAGAACTCGATCGCGCATTTCTTTGCGCCCTCGATTGCGTAAATGCTGCGCGGAAGCTCCGGGTCGGAGATAAATGCCTCATATGCGGAGTCGAACAGGATTACGGCGTTGTTTGCGAGCGCGTAATCAACCCACTCCTGTAACTGTTCTTTATTATATACGGCACCGGTCGGGTTGTTCGGGGAGCAGAGATAGATGATGTCGGCGTGCACGGACTTGTCCGGCATCGGCAGGAAGTTGTTTTCAGCGTTTCCGGATAAGTAGGTAACGTTCTTTCCGTTCATGATGTTGGAGTCAACATAGACCGGATAAACCGGATCCGGAATGAGGATGACATTGTCGTTGTCGAACAGCTCAGAGATGTTTCCGGTGTCGCTCTTGGCACCGTCGGAGATAAAGATGTCTGCAGCATCGACATCGACACCGTTTCTTTTATAATAAGCAGAGATGGCGTCGCGCAGGAAGCCGTAACCCTGCTCCGGGCCGTAACCTTTGAACGTTTCTGCGGAGGCCATGGCATCTACGCCCTCATGGAGTCCCTCGATGGCGAGACTTCCAAGCGGCAGGGTTACATCGCCGATTCCAAGGCGGATGATCTTTTTATCCGGGTTGGCAGCTTCATAGGCAGCGACGCGGTGCGCGATCTCAGCAAACAGATAACTTTCTTTTAAGTCCTGATAATGTTCATTTAATTTTGGCATGTGGGAAACCTTCCTTTCGTATGACCGGCTGACCTGGGGGGAACCGGTATTCATAATGGAAATAATTCTAACAGAGAATAAAATGCACGTCAACGCGCCGCAAAATAAATGGCGGAAGAAATTGAAAAATTAAGCGGAGTATTGTATGATGGTATGTATTCACGGGAACAGAAGTAAAGAAACAAAGGTGAACTGCGGCAATTTCAAAAGGGCAGGGAGGTGAGCAGATGTATTCATGCAGGGAAGCAGAAAAAATGGTAATGCCCTATATCAATCACCAGCTCGATGAAAAAGAACTGGAACAGTTCTTAAAACATGTACGAAGCTGTCCGGCGTGCAGGGAGGAGCTGGAAATTTATTATACCGTGTCGGTGGGCTTAAAACAGCTCGATAACGCAAACGGTGTCTATGACATAGCCGGTTCCCTGGAAGAGAGCATGGAGAACGCATGGCTTGCCGTGCGGACCGCGCGTCTTCGAAAGGTCATCTGCTATGCGGCCAATACGCTGAACGCAGCTTCTGTCCTGATCATTCTTCTGATGCAGATCCGCATCTGGATGCAGGGGTAAAGGGCTGCCTGCACAAAATAGCGTGCGGCGGCAGAGACAAAGGCTGCGGCCTGCCAGGCGGCAGCAAACAGGAAAAGGAGAGCACGGATGGGCAAACTGGTTTTAATAGACGGACACAGCATCTTAAACCGCGCGTTTTACGGCGTGCCGGAGCTGACGAATTCTGAGGGACTTCATACCAATGCGGTATACGGGTTCCTCAATATTATGTTTAAGATCCTTGAGGAGGAGAAAGCGGATCATCTTGCGGTGGCGTTCGACTTAAAGGAGCCGACGTTCCGCCACAAAATGTACGCGGATTATAAAGGAACAAGAAAGCCGATGCCGGAGGAGCTGCGGGAGCAGGTTCCGCTCATGAAGGAAGTCCTTACGGCGATGGGCGTGCCGATCTTGACCATGGCAGGTTATGAGGCAGACGACATTCTCGGAACCATAGCAAAGCGCTGCCAGGAGCAGGGCGAGGAGGTTTCGGTCGTATCGGGAGACCGCGATCTTTTGCAGCTGTCCGACACGCACATCAAGATCCGCATTCCGAAGACAAGCCGCGGCACGACGGAGATCCACGATTACTATCCGGAGGATGTGAAGCGCGAGTATCAGGTAACGCCAGTCGAGTTTATCGATGTAAAGGCACTTATGGGCGATGCATCCGATAACATTCCGGGTGTGCCGTCCATTGGCGAGAAGACGGCTACAAACCTGATCCTGGCATACGGAAGCATTGAGAATGCCTTTGCGCACCTGGACGAGGTAAAGCCGCCGCGTGCGAAAAAAGCGCTGGAAGAGCATTACGATATGGCAGTCATGAGCAAGGAACTTGCCACGATCTGCATCACCTGTCCGATCGGTTTCAACTATGAGGACGCAAAGCTGGAAAATCTGTACACGCCGGAGGCGTACCAGTATATGAAGCGACTGGAGTTTAAGTCGATCCTGGCACGGTTTGATGTCCAGGAGATGGACGGAAATTCCGTGGAGGAACATTTCTGGAGCGTGGAGGATCTGTCCGGCGCGGAGCAGATCTTTGAAAAGGCCCAGGCTGCGCCGCAGGTGGGCGCGCAGCTCATTTTAAATGGCGCTGAGGTGGCAGGTCTTGCGATCTGTACCGGTGAGGAGGAAATCTATACCATTCCGGCAGCAGGATTTTTAACCGGGACCTATCTGTGTGACCGTCTGGAGGAGATCATCTTAAAGCACGACCCGGCACTGGAACCGGTATCGGTCTTGGATTTAAAGTCCCAGCTTCCGTACCTGAATCTGGATTACGGCAGCCGTGTGGTGGACATGGGGGTGGCAGGATATCTTTTAAACCCGTTAAAAGACACCTACGATTACGACGATCTCGCAAGGGATTACCTTGGCATGACGGTTCCGTCGAGAGCGGATCTGCTCGCAAAGAAGACGCCTGGCGCGGCTTTGCAGGAAGAACTGCCGGAGGCGGTGACCTGCTGCTGCTATATGGCGTATGTGGCGTATAAGGCAGCCGGCGTATTGAAAGACCGCCTGGAACAGGAAGGCATGTTTGAGTTGTACCGCACCATGGAGATGCCGCTCATCTACAGCCTGTACCACATGGAACAGGCTGGCGTGCGCGTGGACCGGGAACAGTTAAAGCTTTACGGAGAGCAGCTGGAAGGAAAAATCGCGACGCTGGAGCAGGAGGTTTATGACCTGGCAGGCGAACGGTTCAACATCAATTCTCCCAAGCAGCTTGGCGAGATTCTGTTTGAGCGGATGCAGCTTCCGCACGGCAAGAAAACCAAGACCGGCTATTCCACGGCGGCTGACGTGCTCGAGAAACTGGCTCCGGAGTATCCGGTTGTCCAGAAGATCCTGGAGTACCGCCAGCTCACAAAGCTTAACTCCACCTACGCGCAGGGCCTTGCCGTGTTCATTCAGGAAGACGGGCGCATCCACGGAAAGTTCAACCAGACCATCACGGCGACCGGCCGCATCAGCAGCACGGAGCCGAACCTGCAGAACATTCCGGTGCGCATGGAACTCGGGCGCGCGATCCGCAAGGTATTTGTGCCGGAGGACGGCTATGTGTTTGTGGATGCCGATTACTCGCAGATCGAGCTGCGCATCCTGGCGCATATGTCGGGCGACGAGCGCCTCATCAATGCCTATCGCGACGCGCAGGACATCCACGCGATCACGGCATCGGAAGTATTCCACACGCCGCTTGCGGAGGTAACGCCGCTGCAGCGCCGCAACGCCAAGGCAGTTAATTTTGGCATCGTGTACGGCATCAGTGCGTTTGGCCTGAGCGAGGATTTAAGCATCAGCCGGAAAGAGGCGTTAGAGTATATCAATAAATATTTTGAGACGTATCCGGGCGTAAAACAGTTTTTGGACGAAGAAGTGAAGACCGGAAAAGAGCAGGGATATGTCACGACCATGTACGGCAGAAAACGCCCGATCCCGGAGCTGAAATCCGGCAACTTTATGCAGCGTTCCTTCGGCGAGCGTGTTGCCATGAACTCCCCGATCCAGGGAACGGCAGCTGACATCATGAAGCTTGCCATGATCGCGGTAGACCGGGAACTGCGCGAAAAACACCTGCGTTCCCGCATTGTGCTCCAGGTGCACGATGAGCTTCTGGTGGAGACACACCGCGACGAGCAGGAAGAGGTTGTGCGCATCCTCACAGAGAAGATGAAGCACGCAGCCGATTTAAAGGTGTCTCTCGAGGTGGAAGCTCATGTCGGAGATAACTGGCTGGACGCGAAATAAAATATATGATATAATCAGAAACCAGCAGCAAAAAACAGCTATAAACCAATTAAGAAAAGAGAGGTTTTTTATATGAGCAACGAGAAAAAAAATTCCGGAAATATCAAGAATCCGAAGCTGGTAGCAGCGCTTCAGGAAATGTTAAAACACGACAATTACATTACCCGCAGCCAGATGGCATCCGCACTTATGCAGGCACGCCTGCTCTCCCCGATCCGCAAACGGACCCTCTTAACCGAGAACAAGGGACCGTCTACCTGGATTCATTTTGAGGAGCTCGCAAACAGCGAAGGCGACAAGTACTACATGGCATTTACCGACCAGGATGAGTACGCAAAGTGGAACGAGGACGGAAGCCATGACCAGGCTCTGATCATGACCATGGAGGATTTCGGAAACATCCTGATCCGCCAGCCGAACGATCTGAAAGGCTTTGTCATCAACCCGTACGGAGAGAACATCAGCATTTCCAAGCAGGTATTACTGTCCCTGTTACAGCAGCAGGAACTGAGAATGAGAGAGAAAAAGGGCAACTAATATGATGGTACTTGGCCTCACCGGCGGAGTAGGAGCCGGTAAAAGCCGGATCCTGGAGCTGTTTTCAAAGGATTACGGCGCGCAGGTGATCCAGGCAGACCTGGTCGCGCGGGAACTCGAAGAACCCGGGCAGCCGGGCCACACCGGACTTGTCAGCCTGTTTGGAAAAGAAATCTTAAGCGCGGATGGCTCTCTGGACCGGAAACGGTTTGCGGAGCGCATCTTTTCTGACCCGGAAGCCTTAAAGCGGGTCAACGCGCTGATCCATCCGCTTACCTGGAACGAGATCAAACGCCGGATCCGGGAAAGCCAGGCAGAACTGGTTGTCGTGGAAGCGGCGCTGTTCGATGCCCGCAGCCGCGAGGTCTGCCAGTATCTGCTCTATGTGGATACCAGCGATGAGATCCGCATAAAACGGCTCATGGAAAACCGCGGTTACTCCCGCGAAAAATGCCTGGAGATCATGAAGAACCAGGCAGACCGGGCCACGTTTTTAAAACTGGCTGATTTTACCATCGACAACAGCGGTTCCATAGAGGCGGCAAAAGAACAGATCGATCAGATCCTGCAAAAGACGGGCTGGGAACGCGGCGCGGATCCTGCAGGAGAAAGACAGGAAACACACGAATGAGATTAGTAAGCATTGCAAGCGGCAGCAGCGGAAACTGCATCTATGTAGGGTCCGACAACACCCACATCCTTGTGGATGCCGGGATCAGCAACAAGCGCATCGAGCAGGGGCTAAATGAAATCGGTTTAAAGGGTTCGGAACTGGATGGTGTCGTCATCACCCACGAGCACTCCGATCACATCAAGGGACTCGGTGTTCTGGCAAGGAAGCATCATGTGCCGATTTACGGAACCCAGGCAACATTAAAAGAGGTTGCCGCGAACACGAAACTTGGCGAATATCCGAAGGAGCTTCTGCATCCGGTCGTTCCGGACGCGGAATTTGCCATCGGGGACCTTACCATAGAACCATTTTCCATCCACCACGACGCGGCAGATCCGGTGGCATACCGGGTGGGCCATGAAAACCGTCACGTGGCGGTGGCAACGGATATGGGACATTTCGACCAGTATATCATCGATCATCTTCAGGGACTGGATGCTCTGCTTCTGGAGGCGAACCACGATGTCAATATGCTGGAAACCGGGCCTTATCCATACTATTTAAAGCGCCGTATTCTGGGGGATCATGGACATCTGTCCAATGAGAATGCGGGAAGGCTTTTGAACTATATACTGAATGACAATTTAAAACACATCCTTCTGGGACATCTGAGCAAAGAGAACAACTACGAGGCACTTGCCTACGAGACGGTCCGCTGCGAGATCGACCAGGGGGCTACTCCTTACAGGGCTAAGGACTTTCCGATCGAAGTTGCAAAACGGGATGAGATGTCACAGATCATCAATCTGTAGACCAATAAATACTTTCAGAAAACGGAGGACAGCCACATGAACAAGGTAATTATCACAGTTGTAGGAAAAGACACCGTAGGAATCATCGCAAAAGTATGTACCTACCTGGCAGGAAAACAGGTGAATATCCTGGATATTTCCCAGACCATCGTACAGGACTACTTTAACATGATGATGATCACGGACATGGAGCATGCAACAGGCTCTTTCAATGAAGTAGCAACCGAACTGGAAAAGGTCGGCGAGGAGATCGGCGTTTCCATCAAATGCCAGCGTGAAGAAATCTTCACCAAAATGCACCGCATTTAAGCAGGACATTTGACCAGACTACGAAAAAGAAAGAGGATACAGCCATGTTGAATATGTTTGAAGTAATCGAAACCAACAATATGATCGAGCATGAGAAACTGGATGTTCGTACCATTACCATGGGTATCAGTCTTCTGGACTGCTGCGATGATGACCTGCAGGCCCTGAATGAAAAAATTTATAAAAAGATCACGACTTACGCAAAGAACCTGGTATCGACCGGTGAAGAGATCGCGAGAGATTTCGGTGTGCCGATCGTAAATAAGCGTATTTCCGTTACGCCGATCGCTCTGGTGGGCGGCTGCGCCTGCAAAAAGCCGGAAGATTTTGTGACCATCGCAAAGACGCTTGACAAGGCGGCAAAAGAGGTCGGTGTAAACTTTATCGGCGGTTACTCCGCACTGGTATCCAAAGGCATGACTCCGGCGGAGGAGAATCTGATCCGCTCCATCCCGCAGGCACTTGCCCAGACTGAGCGTGTGTGCAGTTCTATCAATGTTGGCTCCACCAAGACCGGCCTGAATATGGATGCGGTCCGCCTGATGGGTGAGATCGTAAAGGAGACCGCGGAGGCAACAAAAGAGGATGATTCCCTTGGCTGCGCGAAACTTGTGGTATTCTGCAATGCTCCGGACGACAACCCGTTCATGGCAGGCGCATTCCACGGTGTGACCGAGGCAGATGCCATCATCAACGTTGGCGTCAGCGGACCGGGCGTAGTAAAGGTAGCGCTGGAGAAGGCGCGCGGCGAGAACTTTGAGGTACTCTGCGAGACCATCAAAAAGACGGCGTTCAAGATCACCCGTGTCGGACAGCTGGTTGCGCAGGAAGCATCCAGGCGCCTCGGCGTTCCGTTTGGCATCATTGACCTTTCCCTGGCTCCGACCCCGGCAGTGGGCGACAGCGTGGCAGAGATTCTTGAGGAGATCGGCCTGGAGCGTGTCGGCGCACCGGGAACCACCGCAGCCCTGGCTATGCTGAATGACCAGGTCAAGAAGGGCGGCGTGATGGCATCCTCCTATGTGGGCGGTTTAAGTGGCGCGTTCATTCCGGTCAGCGAAGACCAGGGCATGATCGACGCGGTAACGCTGGGCGCGCTCACCATTGAGAAGCTGGAAGCCATGACCTGTGTCTGCTCCGTTGGCCTTGACATGATCGCGATCCCGGGCGATACTCCGGCTACCACCATTGCCGGTATCATTGCGGATGAGGCGGCCATTGGCATGATCAACCAGAAAACCACGGCAGTCCGCCTGATTCCGGTCATCGGAAAGACGGTTGGCGACACCGTAGAGTTCGGCGGTCTCTTAGGCTATGCTCCAGTTATGCCGGTGAACAAATATTCCTGTGAGAAGTTTGTGACTCGCGGCGGCCGTATTCCGGCTCCGATCCACAGCTTTAAGAACTAAAAGAGGGATTATGGCAAAAGAAACCTTAGCGTCCATGCTGGACGATTTTATCAACGAACAGTTAAACCAGATTGTGTTAAGCAATCCGGTGGAAAAAGACCAGTTACAGAAAGTGAAAGTGCGCCCCATGCTCATGAAGGGCGCACTGGTCTTTCAGGCAGAAGAATTTACAAAGACCCAGGCATTTCATAAAAATATGAATGCAGAAGAAGTGAAAACGTATCTGACCGGGCAGCTTTCCGGTGTCTTTAAACAGGCTGAGGTGCTGTCGGAGTTAGGAAGTGCGACCGTTCTTGTCAGCAAGAAGGGCACGACAACCGTAAAAGTCAGAAAACACGTGCCGGCAAAAATTCAGGCGGGAGAGGCACAGAACCAGGAAAAACTCCTGGAGAAGCTGCAGCACAACCGCCAGAAGCGCTATGTGATCCCGGAGGGGCACGCGGTTCCGTTTCTTGTGGATCTTGGCGTGCAGACCCAGGAGGGAAAGATTGTGAAGAGCCGCTACGACAAGTTCCGGCAGATCAACCGTTTCCTGGAGTTTATCGAGGATATTCTGCCGAAGTTAGACAAGACCCGGGAGAATGTCATCATCGACTTTGGCTGCGGCAAATCTTACCTGACCTTTGCCATGTACTATTACCTGCACGAGATGAAAGGTTATCCGATCCGCGTCATCGGGCTGGATCTGAAAAAAGATGTCATCAGCCACTGCAGCAGACTGGCAGAACATTATGGATATGACAAATTGCAGTTTTATCATGGCGATATCGCGTCCTATGAGGGCGTAGACCATGTGGATATGGTCGTGACCCTTCATGCCTGTGACACTGCTACAGACTATGCGCTGGAAAAGGCTGTGCGCTGGGGCGCGAAAGTCATTCTTTCTGTACCGTGCTGTCAGCATGAACTCAATAAGCAGATGAAAAACGATCTACTCGAGCCGGTACTGCATTACGGACTCATCAAAGAGCGCCTGGCTGCGCTTTATACCGATGCGCTGCGCGCGGAACTTTTGGAGCAGCAGGGGTACCGTACCCAGATTCTGGAGTTTATTGACATGGAGCACACGCCGAAGAACATTCTTCTGCGTGCCGTGTATGAAGGCAGACCGAAGCACAATGAGAAAGAAATTCGGGAGATTCTGGATTTCCTGCAGATCCGGCCGACTCTGTATGAGCTGCTGGCGCAGAAAAAAAGTGAAGAATAGTTTTGCAGGAATGGCAGCAGATTTTGCTGATTTGGAATCCGTCATAGTCACAGGACTATGACGGATTTTGTGTATTCATTCCGGATGATTCTTCCTCTGGCTGCGAGCAGGGACTGGTAGACATGGGACGCGTAAAAGTCGGTCTCCAGTACGGAGAGAGCTTCTGGCGAAAGAATTTTTCCGGCGTCCGCTGTTTTGGTGATCAGCGGAATCTGGCTTCTTTCACGCAGATGGGAGAGGAGCGGACCTGCTGATTTTTTAAATCCAAGGATGCGGGCGTAGGGAGCGTACCCGAGTGCTTTGGCATTCCGGGTTTCTTCCTCTGTGATGCCAAGCGTCAGATGCAGCAGCGCGCGGCTGATGCGGGTGTAGGTGTAACTTCTGGATTTTAGCCGGGCGATGCGTTCGCTGAATGGGGCGAACTGCAGAGCCTGCTTTGTGAGCCGTGCGGCAAGGTCCGGGGCAAGGTCCGTGTAGCGGCTTAGGTTGTCCTGGTTTCGGATGGCTGCGAGCAGGCGGAAGTTGAGAAGCTCCGTGAGGTCATCCGCAAAGAGCGGAGCCGTGAGGGCGCCGCTTTCGGACAGAACCGAGAGCACAGCGGGCGGCATCTGGGCGGAAAGAAGGGAAGCATCCCCATCGCCTGGAACCGGATATTCTGCCGGCCTCTGTTTGGTATGGAGAAGTTCCCGCAGCGCGGATGCCGACGCGAGCGGCCCCGAAACTCCGGTGTCGTGGTATCCGGCCCCTTTCCGCCGGATGGTGACGGGCTGCATCCGGGATTTCTGTCTGTGGATCGCTTTTAAGTATTCTACCGCCAGAATGTTATTGGGCGAGGAGAGAAGAACAGAAAACTCCGGCTCGCCGGTCAGTGCCTCCATGGCGCGGCAGCGGGCAGCGGGAAAACTTTCGCCCTGTTTTAAATATCCCTGGAGCAGTTCTTTCCATTCAGCCGGTTCTTCTGTCAGAATTTCGGCTGCTTTCTGAAGCACTTCCAGGTTTCCGGACTCGCTTCCAAAACAGAGAATGTCCGCGCCGAGCGCGCTTAGGAGGGCCACGCCGCAGGCGGCAAAATCCTCTGCGCTGGAGGTGGCAAAGAGCGTGGGCAGTTCCACCACGAGATCAGCGCCGCCGCATAACGCCATATGGGCTCGTGTGTATTTATCGAAGATGGCAGGTTCTCCGCGCTGTACGAAATCCCCGCTCATGGCGGCAATGACATAATCTGCTCCGGTTAAGCGTCGAACGGTTTCAACCTGATAATGATGTCCGTTGTGGAAGGGGTTGTACTCGGCGATGATTCCGGCTGCTTTTATGGTATTCATGGATAAATCCGGTCCTTTTCTTTCAAAATATAAGTATGGGTTTATTATAGGGGAAGGGCGGGAAAAGGTAAAGCCGTCATCGGTTCATTGTTTCACAAAAAGTGCAAAAAAATACAAAATACAGCTTGTCTTTTGCTTTTTAATCCGTATATAATAAGGTTATATGCATTAAATCATGAAAGGGGTATTATTATGGGATTTATTGATGTAATCAAAGCCAAAGCAAAGGCAGATAAAAAAACAATCGTACTGCCTGAGTCCATGGACCGCAGAACCTGGGTCGCTGCAGAGAAAATTCTGAAAGAGGACCT
>CAKRRJ010000070.1 GCA_934394615.1 uncultured Lachnospiraceae bacterium | reverse complement strand
GAGCGACGCCGTACCACCACATACCCGGCAGCAGACAGAAATGGTTATCAGACCATCCGCTTCTCCCTGAATTCTTCAGAAAAAGGGCAGCAGGAGACCGGAAAGCTGCTTCGCTATATCGATAATCGTCCCTTCGTTCCGCACAATGAAGAGGAGCGGAGCCGCCGCTGTGAGGAAATCTTCACCATTCAGGCTATGGGCTTAAAGAAACGTCTGGAGCATACGGGCTGCAGCCATGTGGTTCTCGGTATTTCCGGCGGCCTGGACTCCACTCTGGCCCTTTTGGTTGCGGCAAGAGCCTTTGATATGCTCTCAATTCCGCGAAATCAGATTCATGCCATCACCATGCCGTGCTTTGGCACGACTGACCGCACCTACCAGAATGCCTGCCAGATGACCAGAAAGCTGGGAGCATCCTTAAAGGAGATCGATATTAAGGCATCGGTGACCCGTCACTTTGAGGATATCGGCCACGACATTTCCGTGCACGATGTGACTTATGAGAACGGACAGGCCAGAGAGCGCACCCAGATCCTCATGGATATCGCAAACCAGGTGGGCGGCATGGTCATCGGAACTGGTGACATGTCTGAGCTGGCGCTTGGCTGGGCAACTTACAACGGTGACCATATGTCCATGTATGGCGTGAATGTTTCCGTGCCGAAGACGCTGGTGCGCCATCTGGTGCGTTACTATGCGGATGCCTGCGGCGAGGATGAATTAAAGGCAGTTCTTCTGGATGTGCTGGATACCCCGGTAAGCCCGGAACTGCTTCCGCCGGAAAACGGCGTGATCTCCCAGAAAACAGAAGACCTTGTGGGACCTTACGAACTTCACGATTTCTTTCTTTACTATGTGCTCCGGTTTGGGTTTAAGCCTTCCAGAATTTACCGGATGGCACTGCAGGCATTTGAGGGAGAATATGACAGAGAGACTATCTTTAAATGGCTGAACGTGTTCTACCGCCGGTTCTTTGCCCAGCAGTTCAAACGTTCCTGCCTGCCGGATGGCCCAAAGGTCGGTTCCGTAGCGGTATCTCCGAGAGGGGACCTGCGCATGCCAAGTGACGCCGCAAGAAGAATCTGGATGGAGAATCTGGAGAGCATCCGGTAATATTACAGAACATGGCTGAAAACAGCCACGACAGAATCCGGCAAAATGCCATGAAAGGACATAACGCCGGAAAAGGAGAAAACAAAAACGTGATCAGCAGTACAACCAATAAACAGGTGAAATTTGTGAATGCCCTGGTGAAGAAAGCAAAGACCAGACGGGAGGAAGACCTGTTCGTGGCAGAGGGACTCCGCATGTGTTCCGAGATCCCGAAAGACCGCATTCACACACTTTATATATCCGAGAGCTTCAGCAAAACAAAGGAGTGCAAGGCGCTCCGGGAAGGTGTGAAGCACATCGAGCTGGTAACAGACGAGGTGTTTAAGAGCCTTTCCGATACCCAGTCACCGCAGGGGATCCTGGCGCTGGTAAAACAGTACCATTACACGCTGGATGAGGTGGCAGAGGCAAACCGGAAACAGGAAAAACCGGCGCTCCTTATGGTGCTCGAGACCATTCAGGATCCGGGAAACCTGGGAACCATCCTGCGTGCCGGAGAGGGAGCAGGCGTGACCGGTGTTGTCATGGACGCGAATACCGCCGATATCTATAATCCAAAGGTAATCCGTTCCACCATGGGTTCTGTGCTCCGCATGCCGTTTGTGTATGTGGAGGATCTTCACGGAACACTGGAAACTTTAAAAAAACGCGGAATTTGCCTGTTTGCGGCTCATTTAAAAGGAAAGAATGCCTACGACCTGGAGGATTACACCGGGGATACGGCATTTCTCATCGGAAATGAGGCAAACGGCCTTACGGATGAGACTGCGGCCATGGCAGACACCTATGTCCGCATCCCAATGGAAGGCCGCGTGGAATCTTTAAACGCCGCGGTGGCAGCTTCCGTCCTCATGTTTGAGGCGGCAAGACAGCGCAGAAATAACACAAAGAAATCTTAAGTAAGGGGGAGTTGTTATGGCAGCAATTTACTGGCTCATCGCATTTGTGGTGCTGGTCGGCATTGAAATCATGACCACGGCCCTGACGACCATCTGGTTTGCCGGAGGCGCGGTTGTGGCATTTGTGACAGCGCTTTTTGGCGTTCCGGTGCCGGTGCAGCTTCTGGTATTTGTGGTGATCTCGTTCATCTTACTGTTCCTGACCCGTCCGCTGGCGGTAAAGTATATTAACACATCTACGGTAAAAACGAATGTGGACAGCCTGATCGGCAAACATGCCAGGGTGACGGCAGAGATCGACAACGCGAAGGAAACCGGAAGCGTTTCGGTCGATGGACAGGAATGGACTGCACGCTCCGCAAAAGACGGTGCCGTGTATCCGGAGGGGACCAGAGTGCGGATCTTAAAGATCCGCGGCGTAAAACTCATCGTAAGCGATGAAACTGAGCAGTTACAGGAAAAGGAGGAATCATAATGGGCTTTCTGATCATTTTTCCGTTACTTATTGTCATCCTTGTCGTGCTGGCTTCCTGCATCCGCATTGTACCGCAGGCACAGGCCCTTGTCGTGGAGCGCCTTGGCGCTTATCTTGATACCTGGTCTGTCGGCGTGCATTTCCTGGTCCCGTTTGTGGACCGTGTGGCGAAAAAAGTCAGCTTAAAGGAACAGGTTGTAGATTTCGACCCGCAGCCGGTTATCACGAAAGATAACGTTACCATGCGGATCGATACCGTGGTCTTTTTCCAGATCACAGACCCGAAGCTGTACGCGTACGGCGTGGTAAATCCGATCATGGCGATCGAGAACCTGACTGCGACCACCTTAAGAAATATCATCGGTGACCTGGAGTTAGACCAGACCTTAACCTCCCGTGAGACCATCAATACCAAGATGCGCGCGTCCCTGGATGTGGCGACCGACCCGTGGGGCATTAAGGTAAACCGTGTGGAGTTAAAGAACATCATTCCTCCGGCAGCCATCCAGGATGCCATGGAGAAACAGATGAAGGCAGAGCGTGAGCGCCGTGAGGCGATCCTGCGCGCAGAAGGTGAGAAGAAATCCACCATCCTGGTTGCGGAAGGTAAGAAAGAATCCGCGATCCTGGACGCAGAGGCAGACAAACAGGCAGCTATCCTTCATGCGGAGGCGGAGAAAGAGCGCCGCATCCGCGAGGCAGAAGGTGAGGCTGAGGCAATCTTAAAGGTACAGCAGGCGAAAGCGGATGGCATCCGCTTCTTAAAGGAGGCCGGCGCGGATACGGCGGTGCTCCAGCTTAAGAGCCTGGAGGCATTCGCGGCAGCAGCAGACGGCAAGGCAACCAAGATCATTATCCCGTCCGATATCCAGAACATGGCAGGCCTTGTCACTTCTGTGGCGGAGATCGCGAAAAATCAAAAATAAGCTTGTAATAAAAATTTTATATACAGAGGAGAGACAATTATGAACTTAAAGGGAAGACATTTTCTGACACTGAAGGATTACACTCCGGAGGAAATCCTGTATCTCTTAGATCTTTCCGCAGAAGTAAAGCGCAAGAAAAAAGAGGGCATTCCGGTAGATAACTACAGAGGCAAGAACGTAGCTCTGATCTTTGAGAAGACCAGTACCAGAACCAGATGCTCCTTTGAGGTTGCAGCACACGACATGGGTATGGGTACTACCTACCTTGACCCGTCAGGCTCCCAGATCGGCAAGAAAGAGAGCATTGCCGATACCGCACGCGTACTTGGCCGCATTTACGATGGCATTGAGTACCGTGGTTTCGGCCAGGAGCTTGTGGAAGAGCTTGCGAAATACGCTGGTGTTCCGGTATGGAACGGCCTGACCAACGAGTATCATCCGACCCAGATGCTGGCAGACATGCTGACTGTCCGCGAGCAGCTTGGCCGCTTAAAAGGCGTAAAGCTTGTATACATGGGAGATGCCCGCTACAACATGGGTAACTCCCTGATGATCGTATGCGCAAAGCTTGGCCTTCACTTTGTTGCCTGCGCACCGAAGAAATATTTCCCGAATGCTGAACTTGTGGCACAGTGCGAGGAGTACGCAAAGGCATCCGGCGGTACCATCACCCTGACTGAGAACGTAGAAGAGGGCACCAAGGGCGCAGACGTTATCTACACCGACGTCTGGGTATCCATGGGTGAGCCGGACGAGGTATGGGAGGAGCGTATCCGTGAACTGACCCCGTATAAGGTAACTTCTGCTGTTATGAAGAACGCAGGCGAGAACGCGATCTTCTTACACTGCCTGCCGGCATTCCACGACTTAAAGACCAAGATCGGAGCTGAGATGGGCAAGCGTTTCGGCATCACCGACATGGAAGTGACCGACGAGGTATTCGAGTCCGCACAGTCCAGAGTATTCGATGAGGCAGAGAACCGCATGCACACCATCAAGGCTGTCATGATGGCAACACTTGGAGAATAAAACATGGCAGGGCAGGAGAAAAAACGTAATCCGCGCAGTATTGCGCTGATTCTGGACCTGCTGCATATCGTGATCGGCATTCTTGTCGTCATCTGCGCCATTCTGGCGTTTCTTGATCCGGAGGGGAACAGTATACTGTTCCCCGTGATTTTCTGGCTCGCTGCCGTCTTAAACGGCGTTATGGGCATATTCCGGGTAAAGGAGAGCGGTCACGATAAAAAAAGGCAGGCAGGGGGAGCGGCCCAGTGCCTGCTGGCAGTGTTCCTGACGATACTGGGCGCCTTAAGCGCCATCAGCATCTGGAGGTAAAGCTTGAAAACAAAAATCTTAAAATATTTAAAAGAAACAGACGGCTATGTTTCCGGTCAGGAGCTCTGTGAGCGCCTTGGCGTATCCCGTACAGCAGTGTGGAAAGTCATCCGCCAGCTGGAAGGGGAGGGCTATGAGATCGAGGCAGTCCGAAACCGGGGCTACCGTCTGACTGGCAGCGCGGATATCTTAAATGAAGCAGAAATCCGTGCTGTCTTGACTTCACGGTGGCTTGGACAGAATGTGAAGTTTCTGGAAGAGATCGATTCCACGAACAATGAAGTCCGCCGCATGGCGGAGCAGGGCGCTCCGGAGGGAACGCTTGCGGTTGCGGAGATTCAGACGGCCGGAAAAGGCCGCAGGGGACGCAGCTGGAGTTCCCCAAAAGGAAGCGGCATCTGGCACAGCTTTTTGCTGCGCCCGGATTTTGCGCCGGAACACGCGTCCATGCTGACCCTGCTTGCCGCCATGGCAGTGCAGAAAGCGGTATGCGATGTGACCGGGCTTGACGGACTCATCAAATGGCCGAACGACATTGTGGTGAACGGCAAAAAGATCTGCGGCATCCTGACGGAGATGAGCACAGAAGAGGATACCATCCGCTATGTGGTGGTCGGCATCGGCATCAACGCCAATACGCAGGATTTCCCGGAGGAGATTCGTGCCACGGCAACGTCGCTCGCACTGGAACTTGGCCATCCGGTCCGCCGCGCGCTCCTCATCAATGGCATTATGTGCGCGTTTGAGGAATACTATGATATTTACCGGCAGACACTTGATATGAGCCGCTTAAAGGAAATCTATAACCAGAGGCTTGTCAATGTGGAGCGGGAAGTGAAGGTGCTTGCGCCGCAGGGTGATTACACTGGCGTTTCCCATGGCATCAACGATGAGGGAGAACTGATCGTGGAACTTGCGGACGGCACGATCCGGGAAGTCAATTCCGGAGAGGTATCGGTAAGAGGAATTTATGGATATGTATGATGCGAAACATCTGTATGACCGCTTGAAAGTTGCGGAGCAGGAGGCGGAAGCGCTGGATCTGGACGGGAGACTGCGGGCCATGAATGGTCCGCTGCTTTCCTGGTACGAGGAGCACGCGCGCGTGCTTCCATGGCGTGAGAACCCCGAGGGGTACCGCGTGTGGATCTCGGAGATCATGCTGCAGCAGACCAGGGTGGAGGCGGTCAAACCGTATTTTGAACGCTTTCTTGAGGCGCTGCCGGATGTTGCTTCGCTGGCTTCCGTGGAGGATGACCGGCTGATGAAGCTCTGGGAGGGCCTCGGTTACTATAACCGGGCGCGCAACTTAAAAAAGGCGGCAGGGATCATCATGGAAGAGTACGGCGGAAATATGCCGGAAAAATATGAAGATCTGTTAAAACTTCCGGGTATTGGAAGCTACACGGCAGGCGCAGTGTCGTCCATCGCGTTCGGCCATCCGGTCCCGGCAGTAGACGGAAACGTGCTGCGTGTCATTTCCAGAGTGACCGCAAGCAGGGAGGATATTTTAAAAGCCTCCACGAAGAAGTGGATGGAGAACCATCTGCGGGAGACGATGCCGAAGGACCGGGCGAGCCATTTTAACCAGGGCCTTATCGAGATCGGAGCGATCGTGTGCGTGCCAAACGGACAGCCGCGCTGCGCGGAGTGCCCGCTCGCTTCTATCTGCCTGGCAAGAAAACAGGACCTGATCGCGGAGATCCCGGTCAAGACACCGCCGAAAAAGCGGCGTCTGGAAGACAAAACCGTCTGCATTCTGGAATGTGGCAGCCAGGTGGGATTAAACAAACGCGATGACACCGGGCTTCTTGCCTCGCTCTATGAGCTTCCAAACCGGAAAGGCCATCTGTCACCGGAGGAGATTCCGGAGGCATTTGGCTTAAAGCCGGAGGAGATTGTGGAGCTCACGCCTGTCGGACCGGCAAAACATATCTTTTCCCATGTGGAGTGGCATATGACCGGCTACCGGGTGCGTTTAACCGGCGGTATCCCGGACGCTTATATCGCGGCGGAGAAAGAAGAACTGAAAACGACGTATGCCCTGCCGAATGCCTTTGGCAGGTATACAAAGCTGATAAAATGAAAATAATGGTTACTGTGGATAACATCCGTTGCTGTTTGCGCAACGCGTGAACAGTAACGATAACAGTAACGGATGACGGAAAAAGGGAGGCGGATGCCTGTTATGGCAAAGAAAAAACAGATGCTTCTGATCATCAATCCGAGATCTGGAAAGGAGAAGATCCGCTTAAGGCTGCTGGATATCCTGAACGCTTATACGGGCGCCGGGTATCAGGTCCAGGTGCATGTAACACAGAGGCAGCTCGACGCGCGGGACGCGGTTTTAAAGTATGGAGCGAAGAAAGACCTGATCGTGTGCAGCGGCGGAGACGGAACTTTAAACGAGGTCATTTCCGGCATGATGGAGCTTTCGAAACCGGTACAGCTCGGCTACATTCCGGCGGGATCCACGAATGATTTCGCGTCCAGCTTAAAGCTTCCGAAACAGATGCTTCCGGCGGCCTTAAACGCGGTGGGCGGAGAACCGTATGCCATCGACATCGGGTGTTTCTGCGGTGACCGGTATTTTGTCTATGTGGCTGGTTTTGGCGCGTTTACGGAGGTATCTTACCTGACACCGCAGGACAAAAAGAACCTGCTCGGCCATCAGGCCTACATCCTCGAAGGCGTAAAGAGCCTGGCATCTATTAAATCCTATTCCATGAAGATCACCAGCCCACAGGAGACCATAGAGGGCGATTTTATTTATGGCATGGTGACCAATACGGTCAGTGTCGGCGGTTTTAAGGGGCTGGTAAACCAGAATGTCGCGCTGAATGACGGCCTGTTTGAAGTCCTTCTGATCCGCATGCCGAAAACACCGCTGGAACTCAGCAGCATTGTGACCGGTCTTCTGACGCGTGAGGAGGAGAAGAGCGAGCTGGTCTATAAATTTAAGACGAGTTCTCTTAAAATCGAGGCAGAGGAGCCGGTGGACTGGGTGCTGGATGGTGAGTTTGGCGGAACCCGGACGGAAGTTTCCATAGAAAATCTCCAGCAGCAGATCGAGATTCTGTGCCCGCCTGCTGGAAGAAAACACGTTACTGTTTGCACAACGTGTGAACAGTAACGAAACCATGACCGGAAAAACGGGTAAAAATATTGAAAATAATTGTTGAAATCTGACACCGGATATTATATAATGATATGTTGTGTAGGCTTTCGTAAACCTTCAACTGAAAGGATGTTACTGTGGAAAAAGACAATTTTTTAGATAAGCTGAAAAAGCTGGTAGAAGTTGCCAAAACAAAGCATAATGCATTGGACATCACCGAAATCAACGACTTTTTTAAAGGGGATAACCTTGGTCCTGAGCAGATGGAGCAGATTTATAGCTTCCTCGAGGAAAAAAATATTGACGTAATCCCTGTCATTGATGATGCTGTCCTTGCTGCAGACGACAATCTGCTTCTCGACGACGATGATGTAGATATGGACGACAGCTTCATGAAAGACGCCGAGGACATTGAGCTGGATGCGGTAGACCTGCTTGAGGGAATCGGAACAGAAGATCCGGTCCGTATGTACTTAAAAGAGATCGGCACCGTTCCGCTGCTTACAACAGAGGAAGAACTTACTCTTGCAAAGCGGAAAGCAGAGGGCGACGAGTACGCGAAAGAGCGTCTGATCGAGGCGAACCTGCGTCTTGTGGTAAGTATCGCAAAGCGCTATACCGGCCGCGGCATGAGCTTCCTTGACCTGGTACAGGAGGGCAATCTCGGACTGATCAAGGGTGTCGAGAAATTTGATTATACAAAAGGATATAAGCTGAGTACATATGCGACTTGGTGGATCAGACAGTCTGTAACCCGTGCGCTTGCGGATCAGGCACGTACGATCCGTGTACCGGTGCATATGGTAGAGACCATCAACAAAATGTCCAAGATGCAGCGTAAGCTGACTCTGGAACTTGGCTATGAGCCGTCTGTGACAGAGCTTGCGGACGCGCTGGAAATGTCGGAAGACAAGGTTATGGAGATCATGCAGATCGCCAGAGAGCCAGCTTCCCTGGAGACCCCGATCGGTGAGGAGGACGACTCCAACCTGGGCGATTTTGTAGCAGACAACAATGTGGTAACGCCGGAGGGCAATGTAGAGTCCGTTATGCTGCGTGAGCACATCGACGCGCTGCTTGGAGACCTGAAGGAGCGTGAGCGTCAGGTTATCGTACTGCGTTTCGGCCTGGAAGACGGTCATCCGCGCACACTGGAAGAAGTTGGCAAAGAGTTCAACGTAACCCGTGAGCGTATCCGTCAGATCGAGGCAAAAGCGCTCAGAAAACTGCGCAATCCGGTCAGAAGCAAACGGATCCGCGATTTCCTGTAAGTCAGGTTTTGCCTGTATCAGAACGCGGAAGCGTACGAGGAAACAGGAGAAGAATCATATTATGAATCGCAGAAATTACCAGCGTGAGCTGGAAGCAGTCATAAAAGAAAATGAGAGCAAGAGTCGGGTTCCCCGGCTCTTGTTGCATAGTTGCTGCGCGCCGTGCAGCAGTTATGTATTAGAATACCTGTCGGACTATTTTGAGATCACGGTATTTTACTATAATCCGAACATCTCTCCGGCAGAAGAATATGAGAAAAGGGCGGCAGAGCAGCAGCATCTCATTGACCGCCTGCCCGCAAAGCATCCCATCACGCTTGTGGTGGGCGAGTATGAGCCACAGCGCTTTTATGAGGTCAGCCGCGGCCTGGAACAGGTTCCTGAGGGCGGTGAGCGCTGTTTCCGCTGTTATCGTCTGCGACTCGAAGAAGCGGCGAAAATGGCGGCAGAGGGCGGCTTTGATTATTTTGCCACTACCCTTACCATCAGCCCGTTAAAGAACGCCCAGAAGCTCAATGAGATCGGTGAGGAGCTGTCTGAAATCTATAAGGCAGAGCATCTGCCTTCGGATTTCAAGAAGAAGAACGGCTATAAGCGGTCCGTGGAATTATCTGCGGAATACGGGCTTTACCGGCAGAATTACTGTGGGTGTGTGTTCTCAAAAAGAGAGCAGGAAGAACGGGAACGTTCTGCACAGGATCAGATTGAAAATTCTGTATGATCCAACACAATACCTTGACACCTGTCGCAATTTGTAATAAAATTTATAGAGGTTGAAATCAATTCTAAAGGAGACGTGAACTATGCTTAGTAAGAATTTAACAGTTGTAAATCCGTCCGGATTACACTTAAGACCGGCAGGAGTTTTATCTCAGACTGCTATGAAATTCAAATGTGATGTTATCATCGAGTGCGGTGAGAAGAGAATCATTGCAAAGAGTGTATTAAACGTAATGGCAGCAGGCATCAAGTCCGGCACCGAGATCACCCTGATCTGCGATGGCGAGGATGAGGCAGCAGCTATGGAGACCGTAAGCAAGGCAATCGAGAGCGGTCTTGGAGAAATGTAAGTCTTCTTAGAGCACATAAAAAAGGAATGGTAAAAAGGTATTTCTTGGAATACAATTCCGAGAAATACCTTTTTTATGTATATAAAACCATAAAAATACTGATAATTATATAAAAAACAATAAATAAACAAATAATCTGACAATTTAATTCAAAAAAGGGATTTACAAATGAGAAAATATGTAGTATTATCGTAGCAACTTAAAAAGTCACATAAGGAAATCGCGAGGGTGCGAAAATTCAGAATGAATTTTCGTGCCCTCTTTTTTTAGAATTTCCCCATTACAAAACAGGAAAGGAAATGATTTATGGACAGCGATCAGAGAACCTTAACAAAATCCCCTAACACCTCTGCCCCTGCAGCAAAAGTTCCGGGTCTTTATGCCCCGAGCTTTGAGCATGACAACTGTGGTATCGGTGCTGTAGCCAATATCAAAGGCATCCCGAGCCACCGCACGGTAGAGCAGGCACTTCACATTGTAGAAAACCTGGAGCACCGCGCCGGCAAGGATGCGGAAGGAAAAACTGGAGACGGTGTCGGCATTATGCTTCAGATCTCCCACAAATTCTTCCAGAAGGTGACAAAGCCGCTGGGCATTGAGCTTGGCGAGGCCCGGGAGTATGGTGTCGGCATGTTCTTCTTCCCCCAGGATGAACTTGCAAGAAACCAGGCAAAAAAAATGCTGGAGGTTATCGTAAAGAAAGAGGGACTGAAGTTCCTTGGCTGGAGAACCCTTCCAACTCACCCGGAGAAGATCGGTGACAAGGCCGTAGAGAAAATGCCTTACATCATGCAGGGCTTCATCGGAAAGCCGGCAGAGGTAGAGAAAGGTCTTGACTTTGACCGCCGTCTGTATGTGGCACGCCGCGTATTCGAGCAGAGCAATGACGACACCTATGTGGTATCCATGAGCAGCCGTACCATTGTATACAAAGGTATGTTCCTCGTAAAAGAACTACGGCAGTTCTTTGAGGATCTGCAGGATCCGGATTACGAGTCCGCCATCGCAACCGTGCATTCCCGTTTCAGCACCAACACCAATCCGAGCTGGATGCGTGCTCATCCGAACCGCATTATTGTTCACAACGGTGA
>CAKRRJ010000069.1 GCA_934394615.1 uncultured Lachnospiraceae bacterium | reverse complement strand
GATCAGGTTTTCTTCTACGAACTCTTCGAAGAAGAGGTTGATGATATCGCCACGCACATGACGGTCTTCGTAGTGAACGCCCTTCTCATCTGCCAGCTTCTTAGCCTCTTCGGTGGTCTGGATCTCGTCGAAGTCAACTCCTGCATATTTCTTGATCGCATCTACCATGGTCAGACGCTCAAACGGCTTTCCTAAGTCAATCTCAACCTCTGCGTATGGGATGGTGGTGGTGCCAAGAACCTCGTTCGCGATATGGCGGAACATGTTCTCGGTTAAGTCCATCATACCGTAGTAGTCGGTGTATGCCTGGTACAGCTCCATGAGGGTGAACTCCGGGTTATGACGGGTATCAAGGCCCTCGTTACGGAATACACGGCCGATCTCGTACACACGCTCCATACCGCCTACGATCAGTCTCTTTAAGTAGAGCTCCAGGGAAATGCGGAGCTTTACGTCCTCATCCAGTGCGTTGTAATGGGTCTCAAACGGTCTTGCAGCAGCGCCGCCTGCGTTTGCAACCAGCATCGGGGTCTCTACCTCTAAGAAGCCCTGTCCGTCTAAGTAACGGCGGATGCAGCTGATGATGCGGGAACGCATTACGAAAGTCTTCTTAACGTCCTCGTTCATGATCAGGTCGGTATAACGCTGACGATAACGCATGTCTGTGTTGGTCAGACCGTGATACTTCTCCGGAAGGATCTGCAGGCTCTTGGAGAGCAGGATCAGGGAAGTTGCGTGGATGGAGATCTCGCCCATCTTGGTGGTGAATACGATACCCTTGATGCCAACGATATCGCCGATATCCATGCGCTTGAAGTCTTTGTATGCCTCCTCACCCAGGTCATCGCGTGCCACGTAGCACTGGATGTTGCCCTTTAAGTCCTGAACATTGCAGAAGGATGCTTTACCCATAACACGCTTGGACATCATACGTCCTGCGATGGATACTTCTTTGCCTTCATACTCTGCGTAATTTACCTTTACGTCTTCGCTGTGTACGGTTACGTCATATTTTGTGATCTGGAACGGGTCCTTGCCTGCTGCCTGAAGCTCTGCCAGTTTTTCACGGCGAACCTTCAGAAGCTGGTTGAGATCCGGCTCCTTCGCATTCTGCTGCTTTGCGTTCTGCTGCTCTGCCATCTTTTCCCTTGCTCCTTATTTCTTTCTTCTATAAATAAATATTAGTGACTATGATACTCTCTGGATCTCCAGAACCTTGTACTGAAGTACGCCGGCCTGTGTCTCTACGTCTACAACATCGCCAACGCTCTTGCCGATTAATGCTGCGCCTACCGGAGACTCGTTGGAAATCTTGTTCTGCAGGCTGTTTGCCTCGGTAGAACCAACGATTCTAAACTCCATCTCCTCGTCGAAGTCTACATCGTAAACCTTTACCTGGCAGCCAATGCTGACTTTGTCTAAGTCGATCTCGTCCTCATCTACAACCTCTGCGTTCTTTAACAGCTTCTCCAGCTCCTCGATACGCAGCTCGATGTCTCTCTGCTCGTCCTTTGCTGCATCGTACTCAGCGTTCTCGGACAGGTCGCCCTGCTCACGCGCCTCTTTGATCTTCTGCGCGATTTCCTGTCTGCGATGGATCTTTAAATCCTGTAACTCGTCCTCATACTTTTTTAAACCAGCATAGGTTAAAATGTGTTTCTTGCTATCTGCCATGATGCTCATTTCCTTCCTTATTTACGCCGCTGCCTGCACGGTAACTACGCAAGACCCATAGCAGCAGCTTATATTCTGCACCTGAAACCACAGGGTTCAAATAGATTCTGAGACTCGTGGTCATACATTCTGAATATTATACTTGAAAGCACTTTCCTTGTCAAGCGCTGTTCCTGCCCGAAAACCGCTTAAAACCAAATGTTTCCGGCATATGCTGCACACTGGATGCGGCCGCTTTGCCAGACTCCGTTCTCTATGCCAGCATCCGGTACTGCCGCAGCAGCTCCACCAGTTCTTCTTCCGTCTCCAGCATGTTGCACGCCCTGCGGATGGAGGAAGAATGTGGAAGTCCGGCGGTGTACCACGCGATGTGCTTGCGCATCTCCTTCATGCCGATGTACTCACCCTTTAAGGCCACATGCATGCGGGTGTGGCGCAGGATCATCTCACCGACCTCCACCGGTCCCGGCGGCGGAAGCACTTCCCCGGTCTCAAAATAATGGTTGATCCGGTGGAAAAGCCATGGGTTTCCCCGAGCGCCACGGCCGATCATCAGGCCGTCACAGCCAGTCTCCTCCCACATCCGCTTCGCGTCCTGCGGCTCAAAGATGTCTCCGTTTCCGATGACCGGAATTTTCACGGCTTCTTTCACCTGGCGGATGATGTCCCAGTCCGCCTTGCCGGAATAGTACTGCTCTCTTGTTCTTCCGTGTACTGCCACCGCAGCCACGCCGCAGCTCTCCGCGATCTTCGCGATCTCCACGGCGTTGACATGGTCATCGTCAAAGCCTTTGCGGAACTTTACCGTAACCGGCTTGTGTACCTTTTTTACAATTGCGGATAAGAGTTTCTCGACCAGCTTCGGATTCTTCATGAGGGCGGAACCCTCACCATTTCCCACAATCTTCGGCACCGGGCAGCCCATGTTCAGATCAATGATGTCGTAAGGCCCGTCCTCCACCTGATGCGCGATGTCACTCACGATCTCCGGGTCGGAGCCGAACAGCTGCAGCGATACCGGGCGCTCGCCCTCGCCGATGGCCATAAGGTCCTTCGTGTTGCGGTTTTTGTAAAGGATGGCCTTGGCGCTCACCATCTCAGTGACCAGCAGGCCGCAGCCCTGTTCCCGGCACAGCTGGCGGAAAGACATATCTGTAACCCCCGCCATGGGCGCCAGAACCAGGTTGTTGTCCAGTTCTACATTTCCGATTTTCAGCTTCATTCTTCCGGACCCTCACCCGTATCATCCAGATCTGCCGGATAGATGCCATCCATTTCGGAATATCCCTCTGGCTCATAAGTTTCCCCTGCCTCAGAATGATCCTCAGCAAAGCCTGCCTTGAATGTCTCTGTATCGATGCCGTAGCTCTCTGCCACTTCTTCTGCATCTTCGCCCAGATAAAATACCTTAAAGTACAGTTCCAGCGCCTTTAAGAACTCCTGTCCCTCCTGGCGGTACTGTTTGATCTTTAAGTCCGCGCCGATCTCATCGCAGTAGCCGTCGTACTCGGAAATGGTATGCTTAAACTCCAGGGTACCGTCCGGCTCAAATTCCATGGTCAGAATGCCGCCGCACTCCTCCGTGAACCAGACACACATTACATGAAGCTGCTTTCTTACTGCCTCCGGGAGGCTGTTAAACTCTTCATTAAAATAATACTTTTTTTCGTAGCTGTTAGAACCACAAAGAACGATATTTCCGTCCTGTCCCTTCATCTGCGTTGTCCTCCTGAATCTGTTTTCATATCCACAAACACGAAACACGCCCGGCGGATATGCTGCCGGGCGAATGTGTCATGTTCGATTGTATCATGCAGTCCTTTCCATTGCCGGAACGCATGTCATTTTGCCGGTTCGAACTATCTCTATCTTGCCAGCATCTTTGCGATCTCGAACTGCTCCTCGGAGATATCCTTCTTCATCTGGAGTGCCTCCTGGATGTCGAAATCCACGAACTCACCGTGCTTGTAAGCAACCAGACGGTTGCTCTTTCCTTCGCACAGAAGCTCTGCTGCCCTTGCGCCCATAATGGACGCGTACACACGATCCTTACAGGTCGGGGTGCCGCCTCGCTGCATGTGGCCCAGAATGGTTGCTCTGGTCTCGATGCCGGTGGCTGCCTCAATGCGGCGGGCCATGGAAGCGGAATGTCCGATGCCCTCTGCGTTGATGATGATGTTATGCTTCTTGCCGCGTTTACGGTTCTCAATGATGCGGTCGATGAGCGCCTGCTCGTTGCCGTTGTAGCGCTCCGGAAGCAGAATGTCCTCCGCGCCGTTCGCGATACCGCACCACAGTGCGATGTAGCCGGCATTACGTCCCATTACCTCGATGATACTGCAGCGCTCGTGGGAGGTAGAGGTATCACGTACCTTATCGATTGCCTCCATTGCGGTGTTGACTGCGGTATCGAAGCCGATGGTGTAATCGGTACATGCGATATCCAGATCGATGGTTCCCGGAACACCGATGGTGTTTACTCCAAGGGCTGCCAGCTTTCCGGCTCCGCGGAAGGAACCGTCACCGCCAATGACCACAATGCCGTCGATACCGTGCTTGCGGCAGATATCCGCGCCAAGCTGCTGTCCCTCCGGGGTAACAAACTCCATACATCTTGCTGTATACAGGATGGTACCGCCACGGAAAATAATATTAGACACATCGGTGCTGCTCATGTCTACGATTTCTTCCTGAAGAAGTCCTGCATATCCTCGCATGATGCCTTTTACCTTCATTCCCTTGCTGATCGCAGTACGAACTACCGCGCGGATTGCCGCGTTCATGCCCGGAGCATCGCCTCCGCTTGTCAGGACACCGATTGTCTTTACCTGCTTTGCCATAGTTGTCTCCTCCTGTCATCTTCCGGTGAAATGACCTATACCCATTCACCATCCCATTTTTTTATTTCTTAAATTCAGTCAAATGCACTTTTTTTCATACAAAATGTATTCTAAAACATTTTGCTTATCTTTTCAATCCTTTTTCCACAAGTTTGACATTATTTTCACCAAGCAGTTCCCCGAGCTTACGGATAACCTCTGCCGTTGCCGCTACCTGCCAGTTGGCCGGAAGCACCTTTTTTGCCCGCTCTTTTTCCAGATAGATGATCACGCGGTCATGCCCGTCCGACAGTTTCAGCGTTTCCGCCGCAGCCGTCCACAGAGCATCGTACTGCGCCTTGTCGGCAAATTTCAGCCACAGATCCTTTGGTACTTCCTCAAACGGGATCACCTGCTCGCAGATGAGCCTGCCGACCGGATCATCCCCGACCGATACTCTTCCGGTGATAAACACCTTGGCATCCTCATTTAACAGATTCCGCTTGCTCTCATAATCTCTTGGGAACACAATGACCTCTACAGAGCCCACCATATCCTCCACGGTAACGAACGCCATCTGCTGTCCGTTTCTGGTGAGCTTGACGGTCTTTGCGGTGATCATGCCGCCGATGGTGGCGCGGGAACCATCCTCCACCAGCGCTTTTCCGCTCTCTTCCTCGACCATGAAGTCGCTTGTCTTCGCGGTAATGCTGTTCTTCCAGGTTTCCAGGTACTCATCCATCGGATGCCCGCTGATGTAAATGCCGAGGATTTCCTTCTCGAACGCAAGCAGCTCCTCTTTCGGGAACTCCGGCACATCCGGCATGGTGATCTGATACTGCTTTTTCTCCTCCTCCCCGGCAAAGTCGAAGAGGCTAAGCTGGCCTTCCAGCACGTTTTTGCGGTCTTTGGTCTTCTGGTCCAGCATCTCCGGCGCCACCATGGTCTTCTGCCTGCGGTTGCCCGGCAGGGTGTCCATGGCACCGGACTTGATAAAGTTTTCCAGTGTCCGCTTGTTCACCTCGCGTCCGCCCATGCGCTCTACAAAATCATCGAGCGCTGTAAACAGTCCGTTGTTTTTTCGCTCCCGGATGATCTCGTCCACCACATTGCGGCCAATGCTCTTGATAGCAGACAGGCCGTAGCGGATCGCGTCACCCGAAACGGAGAATCCGCTCTGTCCCTCGTTGATATCCGGCGGCAGGATGCGGATGCCCATCTGGCGGCAGGTCAGGATATACTCCGACACCTTGTTCACGTTATCCATGACCGAAGTCATGAGCGCCGCGAAAAATTCCTTCGGGTAATAGTATTTCAAATACGCTGTCTGATATGCGACCACCGCGTAGCAGGCCGCGTGTGATATCGATAGGTAATCCTTTGAAGTTGTCTCCAGATTTTCCCCCGATCCGCACCGGACATGCGCCTTTCAGCGCATCCGGCGCTCCACCGAAATTAGAATTGAACCAATGTGACTAGTACCGCGGCGAAATTAACACATTGGTATAGGAATTAACGAATCACCTTGTTTGAACGGCTTAGTTATTCGCTGTTATGCTACGATAGGCTCGTTGCCAGCCATTTCTCTGTATCTGTTGACTTTGACTAGTTGTGCTTTTGTAAGTTGAAGCGTTTTGAGGTATTTGTCAATTGTTTCTTGGGATTTCGCATGTATCAGCTTATGTACCGGTTCTAACACCAACGTTAGATTTTGGTATTTATCTGTTCCGCCCAACTCCCTTGGGATTTTGTGATGGCAATGGATTTCTTCTGTTGAGCAGAAGACTCTTTGCGTTATTGCACATTTACCTTTTTGTGCCGAATATAATGACAGCTTGTTGTCGTTAAATTCTGCACTCCTGTTGATGCTTGGATTTCTCATTAGGTTTATTAGGATATTCATGTCTATTCGTAGATTATCATGTAGACCTTTTCTCCCTTTTTGCGTATACGCACATACTTTTTCGGCTTTGGAGATTGGCGGCTTTGGTTTAACATATCCTATTGGGTATATTGGCTCTCCACTGGCTTTGATGTATCTCATTGTCCTAGATTGCCCATATTTTTCCTTTTCGAACACTGTCAACGTTCGTCCGCTTTTGCCCAGCTTACTTTTTCTGCTGTTTTTAGCGTGTAACTTAGACTTTGCTACAACATCTATTTGATGCTGTATTATTCTGAAATCCTTACATATATCAGTCGCTATATTATAGTAATTCTGAATTCCTAGCACCATCGAGTTATATTTTCGTACTATCGATGTGGTGTGCTGTTTGTTCTTTGCATGTGCTATTTTAGCGAACTGATGCTTCAACTCTTTGTTTACACTTTTTAGTTTTTTGTCGCTTACATGAGATTTGACTTTCCAGCCATTTCCTTTGTCATATAGTTTCAGTTTGAAACCGAGAAATTCCATATATTCGCGTCTCAGATTCGTTATTTTGGTTTTCTCTTCTGATACTTCCAATTTCAATCGCTGCATTAGCCATTGAGTCACTGCTTCTTTAACGCATTTTGCATCCTCATAGTTTCTACAGAAAATTCTGAAGTCATCTGCATATCTTATGATATACATCTCTTTGAGGTTTGTTTTTCTTAGCGCTGCATATGCATTTGATTTGATTAGTTTACCTTGTTTATTATGTGGAAGGTTGAAATTGTTAATTGCTGGAAAGTCCAGCCATTGACTATCAATCCAGTGGTCGAGTTCATTGAGCACAATGTTAGCTAATATTGGGGATATTATTCCTCCTTGCGGAGTTCCCTTGGTGGGTTGAATTGTATCTCCATTCGGCAGCCTTATTGGTGCTTTCAGAATTCTTTTTATTATGAATATCAGTCTTTTGTCGTGTATGCCAATAGCCCATATCTGTCTAATTAGTTTTTGGTGATCTACGTTATCAAAAAAGCCTTTGATATCAAATTCAACTGCATATCCTAATTTTGACTTTTGCATCAGTCTGTGTGTTTCTGCTATTGCATGTTCCACGCATCTGTTTGGTCTAAAGCCATAACTGTTTTTGGAAAACTTAGCTTCACATATTGGTTCTAATATTTGTTTAATGCATTGTTGCACTAATCTGTCCCATATACATGGGATGCCTAGCGGTCTGGTTTTTCCGTTTGGCTTTGGAATTTCTTTTCTTCTGACCGGTTTTGGTCTGTATCCGTGTTTACTACCGCTCATTATAAATCTGACTCGTTCCACTACCTCATTTGTTGGCAGGTTTCCGATGTCCTTCATTGTGAGCTTGTCTGTGCCGGGTGTTTGACTTCCTTTATTTGCTTTAATATTTCTATAGGCAAGTAGGATATTTTCCTTTGATAAGATAATGTCCATTAGGTTATCAAATACTGTACCATTTTGACTCTCTTTGTAGAGAGTATCAAAGGTTCCCTGCATATCGTAGTATTCGGAGTGTCTTATATTTTCTACAACGTTACTTTTGTCTTTCACGGTAGGCACAAGGCATCACCTCCTCTATTATATAGATTGAGTGACTTTTTGGTCTTACTCGGAATCCTTGTTGTAGATTCGATATTCCTATTATTCTATTTCCGGCTTGAGACCATTCCTCCATTCCCATTACAGGAACTTCCTAGGTGCGATCTCTACTTTTCAGCACCAGTTCGGATGCTTATTATTCTTCGTCATCCTAGATACAAAATCGCATCTCTGATACCTTTCCTCGTACCAATAACTCTATCTGTACATATATACCCTTAGGCGCCTAGCTCTGATCCTGTTAGCTTGACAGTGCCTGTAACACTGTATGGTCTTTCATAACAAAAATTCTTACTTGACCACACTAACGACGCTTCTGCGTCCTTACTGGTTTCCCAGCAAGCTTCATTTAGACTCTTAAATTCGCTGGTTCGTCAGCCGTGTAGATGCCACGACATTCTCGCCATAGGTATTTTATAGACCCCGGCATATCGCTGACCATGCCTTTCACATCCAATTCACACGGGCGGGCTCTAGCCACTTTTATACCAATGCTACTAGCGAATGCTATTTGGTTTAGGCCGACTTCTGCCGACTTCACCGAACTTCAAACTGTTAGACTTTCGTCTTATACAGCCCGTCGGAGTATTAGGTAGAACGTTTCAGGGCGTTACTTCGTCATTCCGTTCTGTCGAGTTATCAGTTCTCCAGCTCTGATGATTTCTACTTTTTAGATTAGATCTGTCAGAGTGTGCCAGCTCTTTGTTTATTTAAAGCTGGAACGAGTCGAACACTTGTTAAACGCGTACTTCGCGAAATCGATCATCTCGTCGTAGATGTGGTTTGCCGTCTTCTCATCGATGCCGTTCGCGATGCAGCCTTTTACGTTCTCCTCCGGGTTGCCGTACACGAAGTTCTGGCGCTCCTTCTCCATGACTGCCGTTTTCTTCTTGGACATGGCACGGCGCACCAGGTCGCTTCGGCCCATGGTATAACCCGCAAGGTCACGCACGATCTGCATAACCTGCTCCTGGTACACGATACAGCCGTAGGTCGGTCCCAGAATGTGTTCCAGCTGCGGGCATTCATAAGTGATGGAAGCCTTGTCGTTCTTTCCTTTTAAATAGCGCGGAATGAAATCCATCGGGCCTGGACGGTACAGGGAAATACCCGCGATAATGTCTTCCAGGTTCTCCGGGCGCAGCTCCTTCATGAAGCTCTTCATGCCGGAACTCTCGAGCTGGAAGATGCCATCGCACTTTCCGGTGCCGATGGAGGCCAGAACCTCTTTGTCGTTGTAGTCGATTTCTTCCATCACGAGATGAACCCCATAGTTCTCCTCCGCCTGACGCACCGCATTCTGGATGACCGTCAGGGTGCGAAGGCCCAGGAAATCCATCTTGAGCAGTCCGAGTTCTTCCAGCGTCGTCATGGTAAACTGGGTGGTGATGGTTCCGTCCGACGCGCGGGAAAGCGGAACAAACTCATCCATGGCACGCTGGCCGATCACGACGCCTGCCGCATGCATGGACGTGTGCCTTGGAAGTCCCTCCAGGCGCTTTGCCATGTCGATGAGGTAGCGCACCTCATCATCATTCTGGTATGCCTCTCTGAGGTCCGGACTCTGTTTTAATGCCTTGTCGAGCGTCATGCCAAGGTCACCCGGGATCGTCTTCGCGATGGCGTCACAGCGGGCATAGGGAAGGTCCAGGACGCGTCCTACATCGCGCACGACGCCTTTTGCCGCCAGCGTACCGAATGTGACGATCTGCACGACCTGTTCCTTGCCGTATTTTTCCACCACGTAGTCGATGACCTCCTGTCTGCGTTCGAAGCAGAAGTCAATATCGATATCCGGCATGGAAACGCGCTCCGGGTTTAAGAAACGCTCAAACAGCAGGTCGTAGCGCACCGGATCAATGTTGGTGATCTCCAGGCAGTAGGAAACAATGCTTCCTGCCGCGGAACCACGCCCCGGCCCTACCATGATGTCATGCGAGCGGGCGAAATGAATGAAGTCCCACACGATCAGGAAGTAATCGACGTATCCCATGTTGTGGATGACGCCAAGCTCATAGTTGAGACGCTCCTGTAAGGTCCCGTCATCATCCGGGTAACGCTTCGCCATGCCGTCCTGGCACAGTTTGTTTAAGTAACTCCAGGAATCATAGCCTTCCGGCACCTCGTACTTCGGAAGTTTTGTCACACCGAACTCAATCTCCACGTTGCAGCGCTCCGCAATCTTGTGCGTGTTGTCGATGGCCTCCTGGGCGTACGGAAACAGAGCCCGCATCTCCTCCTCCGACTTTACGTAATACTGGCCGCCCTCATAGCGCATGCGGTTCTCATCTGTCACTTTCTTGCCCGTCTGGATGCATAAGAGAATGTCGTGCGGTGCCGCATCCTCCGCCAGAATATAGTGGATATCATTCGTTGCCACCAGATCCATGGAGAGTTCCCGGCTCATGCGCATAAGCCCCTGGTTTACGGTCTTCTGGGTCGGAATGCCGTGGTCCTGAAGCTCTAAAAAGAAATTGCCCTTTCCGAAAATCTGCTCGTAATGCCGGGCCGATTTACAGGCCTCCTCGTACATGCCGCGCGCAAGGTAGCGCTGCACCTCACCCGCCAGGCAGGCACTCAGCGCGATCACGCCCTCGTGGTACGTCTCAAGCACCTCATAATCCACACGGGGTTTATAATAGAAGCCATCCACAAAGCCCTTGGACACGATCTTCATAAGGTTGTGGTATCCGGTATCATTTTCCGCAAGCAGGACCAGATGATAATAGCGGTCCTCGCCGTTTGTGTTCTCCCGGTCAAAGCGTGATCCCGGTGCCACATAAACCTCGCAGCCAATGATGGGCTTGATACCCACTTCCCTTGCCGCACGGTAAAAATCGATGACGCCGTACATCACGCCATGGTCCGTGATGGCCATACTGTCCATGCCAAGCTCTTTTGCGCGCGCCGCAAGCTCCTTAATCTTACAAGAACCATCCAACAGGCTGTACTCGGTATGGACATGCAAATGTGTAAATGCCACGTTCTTCTCCCTTTCCTGAATTCTACAGTAAAACAGGGCGGAAACGTTGTATTTCCACCCTGCTGCTTTGCGTTCATTTGTATCAGTCAACTTTCGGGGAAAGTTTTCTTTTTACTTTTCTCCCTGTAAGTATTTTTCAATGTTATCCAGCGCTTCCTTTTCGTCCTCGCCGTCCGCAGATACGGTAATCTCCTCACCAGCACCCATGCCAAGTGTCATCATACCCATAATGCTCTTCGCATTGACGCGGGCATTGTTGTTCTCTACATAGATCTGACTGTCAAACTGGCTCGCGATCTGTACCAGCATAGCAACTGGTCTTGCCTCAAGTCCGGATGAAAGTCCAATGGTGATTGTTTTCTTTAACATAATTATCCTCCTCGTTTTCGG
>CAKRRJ010000068.1 GCA_934394615.1 uncultured Lachnospiraceae bacterium | reverse complement strand
TCCACTGTGCTGGCACTCTTAATGCTGCCGATCTACTATGAGGTTATGAGCCCGAAAAAGAAACCGGAACCCCATTATGATTAATAAGCCGCATGGCTTCGGAGGATATTAGATGAAAGGATTGAAACGGGCATTGTCTCTGGGACTTGCCGGAGCAATGATGACGGCAGCGCCATTTACGGCGCTTGCTGCAAGCCCGGAGTTCGCCCGCAGCGCAGAAGAGTGGGCGAAGCTCCAGGACAACAAGATTGAGTACGATGAGATCGCAGATCTTGTTCATGAATACAACGCGACTGTCCAGAAAAACGCCATCGACTTAAGTAAATTCCGCAAGGACTACGGCGAGAGCAATGATGAGTGGGCGAACCGTTACCGCGAGCTGGCGGATGACCTGGAAGCCAGCTTAAGCTACCCGGATGTGGAAGATACTTCCTACGCGAGCGTGATGACGGCGATCGTCACCAGTGAGATGCAGATCGATAACTGGCGCAAATCCGCGGATGAAGCGGTAGATGATTACATGACGTACTATTACAATTACGCGTCTGCGGAGGCAATGCTGACTTCCAATGCGCAGCAGCAGATGATTGCCTGCCATGTGAACCAGCTTCAGCTGGAACTGGATCAGAAGAACCTGGATCTGCTGAACGAGACGATCCAGAGTGTCCGCACCCAGCAGTCTTTGGGACTGGTGACCGAGGTGGATGTTCTCTCCGCGGAGGAAAATGTAAGAAACGCGAACAAAGCAATTCTGGATACACAGAATACGATTGAGAACAATCAGGAAAAGCTGTTTGTGACTCTTGGCTGGAAACACGATGACCGGCCGGAGATCGGGGAACTTCCGGATCCGGATCTGGACCGTGTCGCGGCTATGAATCCGGCAGCAGATAAGGAACAGGCTGTGGAGAACAGCTACACCATGAAGATCAATAAGCGGAAACTGGAAAACGCGAAGAGCAGTGATATGAAAGAGACACTGGAGAAAACCATCCGCGAGGACACCCAGAGCATTGGCGCGTCCGTGACCAGCAGCTACCAGAATGTGCTGGCAGCAAAAGCGACCATGGAACTTCGCCAGGCACAGGCAGAGCTGCAGGAAAAGACCATGCAGACGGTAGAACGCAAGTATCAGCTCGGCATGGTTGGAAAGCTGGATTACCTGAACACAAAGTACGCGTACGATTCCGCAGTGATCCAGGCACAGACCGCAAAGTACAATCTGCTCCAGGCAATCCAGTCGTATGACTGGGTGCTGAACGGACTGGCAAACGCATCATAAGGTGGTGGACAGGATGAAAAAAACTCGGAACCAGAAAGCGGGACGAAAGCGCGGCGGCGCAGCTGTGCTTGCAGCGATGCTGTTTCTTGCGGCAGTGCCCGAAACGGCGTTCGCGGCAAACGCGCCGGTCACCGGCAACATGGAAGATACCTACGATGCAGAGACCTGGGCGAAACTTCAGGACAACGTGCTTGAATATGACGAGATCCCGGATCTTGTGCATGTTTATAACAGCACCATTTCCGAAATCTGGAAGAACCTGCGTGAGACGAAGGAAAAGCTGGACCGCAATGCCCAGGAACTGGAAAGCCAGAGCATGAAGATGAAAAACTTAAAGGACAGCGCGAAATCCCAGGGCGATGTGGGCGGCATCATGAACTACACGGTTCAGGAGATGATCCTCAAAAAGACATCGTCTGCCTTAAAGAGCAGCGATCTCTACACACAGCAGACGGTTGCTTCCATCCAGAAAGGTGAGAAGCAGATCACGAAGGTGGCGCAGTCCCTTATGATCTCCTACGATTCCTTGTTAAAGCAGCGCAATACGCTGGAGAAGCTGCAGGAACTCTACGCAAAGCAGTATGAGATTGCCGTGAACAAGCGCGCGCTTGGCATGGCAACGGATCAGGATGTGCTGACGGCACAGACGAACCAGCTTTCCGCGGCAAGCTCTGTGGCATCGTTAGACGGAGGCCTGCTGCAGTTAAAGCCGAACCTCTGTACGCTGACCGGCTGGGCGGCAGACGCTTCACCGGAGCTTGCGCCGATTCCGGAGACCGACCTCTCCCTCATCGATCAGATGAATCTGGAGGAGGATACAAAGAAGGCAATTGGCAATAACTCCACGCTCATCAGCCAGCGAACTTCCACAAAGGGAACGAGCAGTGCCAGCATTGCAAGCCGCCTTGGCGTGATCGAGGAGGGCGAACAGAAGCTTACGATTGAGATGAAGCGCCTGTATAACGATGTGTACGCGCAGAAGGAAGCGTTTGAGGGCACGAAAGCCGGCTATGAGGCAGCGCAGAAGACACACGACAAATACACCCGCATGTACCAGATGGGGCTGCTCGGGGAATCCGACTATATTGGAACCGAGATTTCCTATTATCAGGCAAAGAGTTCTTACGAGAGCGCGGATACCTCCCTTCGCCTGGCAATTGAGACTTACAACTGGGCTGTGCAGGGACTGGCGACAGTCGAGTAGAAATGAAATCAGCCCGCGTTGTGTGATGGCAGGGCAGGCTGAAACTCAGGAAAGAAGAAAAAACGAATTTTGATATCAGGGCGGTGATCCTCCAGGAGGGGATAATCGCCCTGATTCAGTTTCTCCTGAAGCTCTTTTCGGCTCTCCTCCGGAATCTCTTTGCAGACTTCATCCAGAAAGCAGAACTGCGGGTAGAGCACACACCACCAGTTGTGCCCTTTTCCGTCTCCGAGAATCACGCGGACGGCATCGTAAGTGCCGCAGGGAACGACCAGGCCGTCGTAGACGCGGGTAGGAAACCAGGTGCGCTCCAGATCAAGGCGGGCCTGATAGGGAGCCAGTTTTTCTGTGAGAAAGCTGTCGGCGGCGGTTTCCAGACTGCGTTTGTTTTTGGAAAGCCAGGTGGTGACAGCTTCCTTGCTGTCGGCGGTTTCCGGCAGCCGGTCGTGAATATAGTCGAGAAGGAAACTGCGCACCTCCAGCTTTACAGCCTGGTCCTCCCGGGAATCGCTGTTTGCGAGTACATGGAACCGCAGGATAGCAGGAGCAATACGGTCTGCCAGTGCTTCCCGGCTTTTCTGCAGGTTTCCCATGGAGAACAGCAGAAAAAGAAGGAGGAGAGATAGGAACAGGAGCCGGTATGCGGCAGGAGCGTAATCCGGTGCGGGCGCACCTGCAGGTGCACGGAATTTTGGTTTCATGAAAAAAGCCTCCTTCTGTCAGGGGAAATATTCTTTTCTTGTGTACCCTGTCACTTTTTAAGTGTTGACAGGTATGATATAATTAATCGGATATTTGAGAAAAAGAGAGGAAAGTTGTTATGAGCAAAAAGAAAATCGCAGTTTTGTTCGGCGGACAGTCATCGGAGCATGTAGTATCCTGCATGTCTGCAGCGAATGTGATTGACCAGATAGATAAAGATAAGTACGATCTGCTCCTGATCGGCATTACCGAGGAGGGACACTGGGTCAAGGCAGAGAGCGTGGAGGATATCCGTTCCGAGGCATGGAGACAGAGCAAAGTGGATGTTGTCATTTCCCCGGACGCAACCAAAAAGTGCGCGCTTATTACCGAGAACGGCGTGACCAGAGAAGAGAAAATCGATGTGGCATTCCCGGTACTGCACGGCCTTTACGGCGAGGACGGAACCGTCCAGGGTCTGTTTGAGCTGGCAAAGATCCCGTATGTGGGCTGCGGCGTGTTAGCCTCCGCAGTCTCCATGGATAAACTCTACACCAAGATCATCGTAGATACCCTTGGCATCCGCCAGGCAGCTTACGTTCCGGTTATGCGCTGGAAGATGGAGAAGGACATGGATGCGGTTGTTGTGGAAGTTGAGTCCCGCTTCCAGTACCCGGTATTTGTAAAACCGTCCAACGCAGGTTCTTCCCGCGGCGTCAACAAGGCAGAAAACCGTGAGGAACTGGTGAATGCGCTTAACGAGGCGGCAAAGCACGACCGCAAGATTCTGGTCGAGGAGACCATTGTAGGTCATGAGGTAGAGTGCGCAGTTCTTGGCGGCGGCCAGAAGCCGGTTAAGGCTTCCGGTGTCGGCGAGATCCTGGCAGCAGCCGATTTCTATGATTTTGACGCAAAATACTATAATGCAGAGTCCCGCACTGTTATCGGACCGGAGCTTCCGGGCAATTCCGCAGAGGGTGTGCGTGAAGCAGCGGCAAAGATCTTCAACGCAGTAGACGGCTACGGCCTGTCCCGCGTGGACTTCTTCGTAACCAATGAGGGAGAGGTCATCTTCAATGAGATCAATACCATGCCGGGCTTTACCGCCATCAGCATGTACCCGATGCTCTGGGAGGCAGCAGGCATCCCGAAGGCAGAGCTGATCGACCGCCTCATCGACCTGGCGTTTGAGAGGTAAGAACCATGATCGACAGAAACGCGCCGGTCGGCGTATTTGACTCCGGTGTAGGCGGACTGACTGTGGCAAGAGAAATCATGCGGCAGCTTCCAGATGAGCGCATTATCTATTTTGGAGATACGGCGCGTGTTCCATACGGAAGTAAGTCGAAGGATACCATCCTGCGCTATTCCCGCCAGATCATCCGTTTTCTGTGTACCAAGGACGTGAAAGCAATCGTCATTGCCTGCAACACGGCAACAGCGCTGACACTGGATACGGTGGCGGCAGAGTCCGACATTCCGATCATCGGCGTGATCAATGCCGGGGCAAAAACGGCTGTGGAGGCAACGCACAACGGACGCATTGGTGTCATTGGAACGGAGGCAACCATCGGCAGCGGCATCTACACGGAAGTCATGAAGAAGATGAAGCCTGGCATCCAGGTGTTCGGGAAATCCTGCCCGCTGTTCTGCCCGCTGGTGGAAGAGGGCTGGCTTCACGACCCGGTAACGGATGAGGTCGCGTCCCGCTATTTAAGTGTTCTGAAGGAAAAATATATTGATACGCTGGTTCTGGGCTGCACCCATTACCCGCTCCTGCGTTCTACCATGCGGCGCCTGATGGGCGATGAGGTCACGCTGGTAAACCCGGCCTATGAGACGGCCATTGAACTGCGGGGGCTTCTTGCGGAGAATGGTTTGAGCCGCAATCCGTTCGCGCCGTTCGCGGGCGAGAAGCATCAGTTTTTCGTCAGCGACCTTGCGGAAAAGTTTACGGATTTCGCAAGCTCCATCCTGCCGGAAGATGTAAAGGAAACAAAAAAGATTAACATTGAGGAGTACTGAGCGGTTCCCATGCGGAGCCGGAGAAAACTCCGGGAAAGATTGCCATAAGAGAGAGAAGACTATGACAAGAGATGTATTGATCCGCCTGAGCGGACTCCAGGCGATGGAGGGCGATGAGGGCGTAGTAGAGGTAATCACCTCGGGGGATTACTTCTGGAAAAATAACAAACATTACCTGATCTACGATGAGGTTATGGAAGGAATGGACGGAGCCATCCGCAATACCCTGAAGCTGACGCCGGAAAAGCTGGAAGTAAAAAAGAGCGGACCGGTTTCTGCCAACATGGTGTTTGAGGTGGATAAAAAGACCCAGACCCACTATGCAACGCCTATGGGTGAGATGTTAGTGGAGATGACAACGAGCCGGATCGATCTTTTGGAGGAAGATGACCACCTGAAAGTGGAGGTGGAATATTCCCTCGACATCAACTGCGACCATGTATCAGACTGCCGTATTGCTCTGGATATCACATCGAAGAGCTGCGCGAAGCTGGAACTTGGAGAAAATTAAAAAAGAAAAGGCAGATGAAATCATTCATCTGCCTTTTCTTTTTTGCGCTTTGATTACTTTTCTTTTTTAAATCTCGCAAAGAAACCTTTTTTCTTCGGTGCCTGCGGGATTGCTCCGCCGCGGACACTCTTGATCTCGGTAATGTAAAGACCGCTTACAACCACTTTTGCCTCGGTCTTAACCGGGAGTGATGCAAATACACGCTCGTCTGCCATCAGGGTCATAACCTTCGGACCTACCTTCGCCTTTACAACCGGAACCTTTGCCCAGCGCATGTACTTCGGGGTCTGCTCGTAAACGATTTTCGGAAGACCGGAATCCTGAATCTTCATTTTCTTTTTGTCAATGATCAGCATGGAAACGGTCTGTTTGGACATTTCCAGAAGCTGCTGCTGCTCAACCTGACGCTTTTCGAGCTTTCTTCCTAAGAAGTACAGAACCGCAAGAGCGATCACTGCGATTACCAGAATCACCAGCAAAACGTTTAAAACAATCTGCATGGGGCATACCTCCATTAGGTTCTTTTGTGTAACAGGACGCACCTGTACGAAAAGTATAACATTTTTCGCAAAAAAAAGCAAGGAAAAACTTGACACCTTGACAAGCGTGTGATATTATGGAGTGTGCACTATTGTGGCATCCTGGGCTTTTTGCGCCCAAAAATATGCCAGAAATTTGATTAGAAAACAGGGGTGAAACGTCAATGGAGAAAAGCAGAATGCGCCCGGTAACATCGGGAAAGAGCGTTAGAATGAGCTACTCAAGACAGAAAGAAGTTCTTGAGATGCCAAACCTGATTGAGATTCAGAAAGACTCCTATCAGTGGTTCCTCGATGAAGGATTGAAGGAAGTATTTGAAGATATCTCCCCAATCTCCGATTTCGCAGGTCATTTAAGCCTCGAATTCGTTGATTTTACATTATGTAAAGATGAAGTCAAATACAACATCGAAGAATGCAAAGAACGCGACGCAACTTACGCTGCACCTTTAAAGGTAAAGGTAAGACTTTACAATAAGGACAAAGAAGAGATCAACGAGCACGAGATCTTTATGGGAGATCTTCCGCTCATGACCGATACCGGCTCATTCGTCATCAACGGCGCTGAACGAGTTATCGTAAGCCAGTTAGTCCGTTCTCCGGGCATTTACTACGGAATCGGACACGATAAGATTGGTAAGGAACTGTACACCTGTACCGTTATCCCGAACCGTGGCGCATGGCTGGAGTACGAGACCGATTCCAACGATATCTTCTATGTTCGTGTGGACCGTACCCGTAAGGTCCCGGTAACCGTACTGATCCGAGCACTGGGCTATGGCACCAACGAAAAGATCCTCGATCTGTTCGGTGAGGAGCCGAAACTGCTGGCAAGCTTTGGCAAAGATACTGCAGAGAGCTATGAAGACGGTCTGTTAGAGCTCTACCGCAAGATCCGTCCGGGCGAGCCGTTATCCGTTGATAGTGCAGAGAGCCTGTTAAACAGCATGTTCTTTGACCCGCGTCGTTACGACCTGGCCAAAGTCGGCAGATATAAATTCAATAAGAAACTTCACTTCAAAAACCGCATCAAGGGCCAGATTCTGGCTGAGGATGTAGTAGATGAGACAACCGGAGAGATTCTGGCAGAGGCTGGCACCAAGATCGACAAAGAGCTGGCAACCACCCTGCAGAACGCAGCCATTCCGTATGTTATGATCCAGGCTGAGGACCGCAATTACAAAGTCCTGTCCAACTTAATGGTAGACCTGGCAGCATATGTGGACTTCGATCCGAAGGAAGCCGGTGTTACAGAGTTAGTATATTATCCGGTATTAAAAACTATTCTGGAAGAAGCTGGCGACGACCAGGAAGAGTTAAAGAAACTGGTTCATAAGAATATCACCGAGCTGATCCCGAAGCACATTACCAAGGAAGATATCATCGCTTCCATCAACTACAACATGCATCTGGAAGGCGGCATCGGTACTCCGGACGACATCGACCATCTGGGCAACCGTCGTATCCGTGCTGTTGGTGAACTGCTGCAGAACCAGTACCGCATCGGTCTGTCCCGTATGGAGCGTGTGGTAAGAGAGCGTATGACCACCCAGGATATGGATGGCATCACTCCGCAGTCCCTGATCAACATCAAACCGGTCACCGCAGCAGTGAAGGAGTTCTTTGGAAGCTCCCAGCTGTCCCAGTTCATGGACCAGAACAACCCGCTGTCTGAGCTGACTCACAAGAGACGTCTCTCTGCACTGGGACCTGGCGGTCTGTCCCGTGACCGTGCCGGATTCGAGGTTCGAGATGTACACTACACCCATTACGGACGTATGTGCCCGATCGAGACTCCTGAGGGACCGAACATCGGTCTGATCAACTCCCTTGCAACTTACGCAAAGGTCAATGAGTACGGCTTCATTGAGGCTCCGTACCGTGTTGTGGACAAATCCGACCCGGCTAACCCGCGTGTAACCGACGAGGTTGTATACCTGACCGCAGACGAGGAGGATAACTTCATTGTCGCACAGGCAAACACCCCGCTCGACGAGGAAGGCCATTTCGTAAACAATAACGTAGCCGGCCGTTTCCGTGAGGAGACTTCCGAGTTCCAGAAGAAAACCATCGACTTAATGGACGTATCTCCTAAGATGGTATTCTCCGTAGCAACCTCCATGATCCCGTTCCTTCAGAACGACGATGCAAACCGTGCGCTGATGGGATCCAACATGCAGCGTCAGGCCGTTCCGCTTTTAAAGACCGAGGCTCCTGCAGTAGGTACCGGTATCGAGGGCAAGGCTGCTGTTGACTCTGGTGTCTGCGTTGTTGCAAAGCATGCCGGCGTTGTTGAGCGTTCCGCTTCCAACGAGATCATCATCAAGAGAGATGATAACGGCGCGAAAGATGTTTATCATCTGATTAAATTCTCACGAAGCAACCAGTCCAACTGCTACAACCAGAAGCCGCTCGTTTACAAGAACGACCACGTTGAGGCAGGCGAGGTCATCGCAGACGGTCCGTCCACCAGCAACGGTGAGATCGCTCTTGGTAAGAACCCGCTGATCGGATTCATGACCTGGGAAGGTTACAACTACGAGGATGCGGTTCTCTTAAGTGAGAGACTGGTTATGGAAGATGTCTACACCTCCGTTCACATCGAGGAGTATGAGGCAGAAGCCCGTGATACCAAGCTCGGACCGGAAGAGATTACCCGCGACGTTCCGGGTGTCGGCGACGACGCGTTAAAAGACCTGGATGAGAGAGGCATCATCCGCATCGGTGCTGAGGTTCGTGCCGGTGATATCCTGGTTGGTAAGGTTACCCCGAAGGGCGAGACCGAGCTGACCGCAGAGGAGAGACTGCTTCGCGCGATCTTCGGTGAGAAGGCAAGAGAAGTAAGAGATACCTCCTTAAAAGTACCGCACGGTGCTTACGGCGTCATCATCGACGCAAAAGTATTCACCAGAGAGAACGGCGACGAGCTGGCTCCTGGCGTAAACCAGACTGTCCGCATTTACATCGCTCAGAAACGTAAGATTTCTGTAGGTGATAAGATGGCAGGACGTCATGGTAACAAGGGTGTCGTTTCCCGCGTACTTCCGGTAGAGGATATGCCGTTCCTGCCGAACGGACGTCCGCTGGATATCGTGCTGAACCCGCTGGGCGTACCTTCCCGAATGAACATCGGACAGGTCCTGGAGATGCACTTAAGCCTTGCATGTAAGGCACTGGGCTTTAACATTTCCACCCCGGTATTCGAGGGCGCGAACGAGGTAGACATCATGGATACCCTGGAAATTGCCAACGATTACGTAAACACCTCCTGGGAGGAGTTTGAAGAGAAATATAAAGATACCCTGAAACCGGAAGTTATGGATTACTTAGGCTCCCATCTGGAGCACCGTGAACTGTGGAAGGGCGTTCCGCTCCGCCGCGACGGTAAGGTAAGACTGCGTGACGGACGTACCGGCGAGTACTTCGACAGCCCGGTAACCATCGGTCACATGCACTACCTGAAGCTGCATCACCTGGTTGACGATAAGATCCATGCACGTTCCACCGGTCCATACTCCCTTGTTACCCAGCAGCCTCTGGGTGGTAAGGCACAGTTCGGCGGACAGCGTTTCGGTGAGATGGAGGTTTGGGCTCTGGAGGCGTATGGCGCGTCCTACACCCTGCAGGAGATCCTGACCGTGAAGTCCGATGATGTTGTCGGACGTGTGAAGACCTACGAGGCGATCATCAAGGGCGAGAACATCCCTGAGCCGGGTATTCCGGAGTCCTTCAAGGTACTGTTAAAAGAGCTGCAGTCCCTTGGCCTGGACGTAAGCGTCCTGCGTGACGACGGAACCGAGGTTGAGATTGGCGAGAACGTAGACTACGGCGAGACCGACCTGCGCGCGATCATCGAGGGAGACCGCCACTACAACCGCGACGAATCCTTCGGCGACTACGGCTATCAGCAGCAGGAGTTCAAGGGTGAAGAGCTGGTTGACGTCGATACCGACGATGACAGCGACGATTTCGAAGGGGAATCCGACGACTACACCGACGATTCCTTTGATGAAGAATAATAGAAGGGAGTAACGCTCATGCCTGAGACAAATGAAACTTATCAGCCATTGACATTTGACGCCATCAAGATTGGCCTGGCTTCCCCGGAGAAGATTCTGGAGTGGTCACACGGCGAGGTAAAGAAGCCGGAGACCATCAACTATCGTACCTTAAAGCCGGAGCGCGACGGTCTGTTCTGTGAGCGCATCTTCGGACCGAGCAAGGACTGGGAATGTCATTGTGGTAAATATAAAAAAATCAGATACAAAGGCGTAATCTGCGACCGCTGCGGCGTTGAGGTAACCAAGTCCAGTGTCCGCAGAGAGCGTATCGGCCACATTCAGCTGGCTGCTCCTGTATCTCATATCTGGTACTTCAAGGGTATCCCGAGCCGTATGGGGCTCATTCTGGATATCTCCCCGAGAGTACTGGAGAAGGTTCTGTACTTTGCGTCCTACATTGTTCTGGACGCAGGTCAGACCAGCCTGCAGTACAAGCAGGTACTCTCTGAGAAAGAGTACCGTGAAGAAGTCGAGAAGTGGGGCTACGGCAACTTCCGTGTCGGAATGGGTGCCGAGGCTGTTCTCGAGCTGCTTCAGAGCATCGATCTGGAGAAAGAGTCCGAAATGCTCAAACGCGAGCTGAAAGATTCCAGCGGCCAGAAGCGTGCAAGAATCATCAAGAGACTGGAAGTTGTAGAGGCATTCCGCAATTCCGGAAACAAGCCGGAGTGGATGATCATGACCGTCATCCCGGTTATCCCGCCGGATATCCGTCCGATGGTACAGCTGGACGGCGGACGTTTCGCAACCTCCGACTTAAACGATTTATACAGAAGAATCATCAACCGTAACAACCGTCTTGCACGCCTGCTTGAGCTCGGTGCTCCGGACATCATCGTCCGCAACGAGAAGCGTATGCTGCAGGAGGCTGTTGATGCCCTGATCGATAACGGCAGACGCGGCAGACCGGTAACTGGTCCTGGCAACCGTGCGCTGAAATCCCTTTCCGACATGCTGAAAGGTAAACAGGGACGTTTCCGTCAGAACCTGCTCGGTAAACGAGTTGACTATTCCGGACGTTCCGTTATCGTCGTTGGACCGGAGTTGAAGATCTACCAGTGCGGTCTCCCGAAGGAGATGGCAATCGAGCTGTTCAAGCCGTTCGTTATGAAGGAACTTGTTCAGAACGGAACCGCGCATAACATTAAGAGCGCAAAGAAGATGGTAGAGCGCCTTCAGTCCGAGGTATGGGATGTACTTGAGGATGTCATCAAAGAGCATCCGGTTATGTTAAACCGTGCACCTACCCTGCACAGACTGGGTATCCAGGCATTCGAGCCGATCCTGGTAGAGGGTAAGGCAATCAAGCTGCATCCGCTGGTATGTACCGCGTTCAACGCAGACTTCGATGGAGACCAGATGGCAGTACATCTTCCGCTTTCCCAGGAAGCACAGGCAGAGTGCCGTTTCCTGCTTCTGTCTCCGAACAACCTGTTAAAGCCGTCTGATGGTGGCCCGGTAGCCGTTCCTTCCCAGGATATGGTACTTGGTATCTACTATCTGACCCAGGAGCGCCCAGGCGCTGTCGGCGAGGGTATGGTATTCAAGAGCGTAAACGAGGCAATCCTTGCATACGAGAACGCTGCTGTTACCCTGCACTCCCGCATCAAAGTAAGAGTTACCAAGACTATGCCGGACGGCACCGAAATGACCGGTGTTGTAGAGTCCACCCTTGGCCGCTTCATCTTCAACGAGATCATCCCACAGGATCTTGGTTTCGTTGACAGAAGCATTCCGGGCAATGAGCTGGTACTCGAGATCGACTTCCATGTAGGTAAAAAGCAGTTAAAGAAGATTCTGGAGAAAGTCATCAACGTACATGGCGCTACCCAGACTGCAGTTACCCTGGACGACATCAAGGCAATCGGTTACAAGTACTCTACCAGAGCAGCCATGACCGTATCCATCGCGGATATGACCGTACCGGCTTCCAAGCCGCAGCTTCTGGCAGACGCTCAGGCAACCGTAGACCGTATCGCAAAGAACTTCCGCCGTGGTCTTATCACCGAGGAAGAGCGTTATAAAGAGGTTATCGAAACCTGGAAGACCACCGATGACCAGCTGACCAAAGACCTGTTAGGCGGTCTGGATAAGTACAACAACATCTTCATGATGGCAGACTCCGG
>CAKRRJ010000067.1 GCA_934394615.1 uncultured Lachnospiraceae bacterium | reverse complement strand
TCAACTTCAAAGAGGCAGGCGTTACGGTTTATAAGGGCGTTGTCTTAACTGCGGCAAAGGTATTATCCGGAATGGCCTGTGGCCTTCTGGTTGGAATGATCTTTGGCGAAAATGGAATCTTTGGAATTGCTCCGATCGCGATCATTGCCTGCTTCTCCAACTCCAACGGAGGAATTTACGCAGCTCTGGCTGGAGAGTATGGCGATGGAACCGATGTTGGTGCCGTATCAATTCTGGCACTCAATGACGGACCATTCTTTACCATGCTGGCACTTGGCGCGGCAGGATATTCTGTTCCGGTCAATACACTGGCAGGATGCGTGGTTCCGATTCTTGCAGGCGTGATTCTTGGAAACCTGGATCCGGAAATCAGAAAGTTCTGTGAGCCGGGAGCTACGATGCTGATTCCGTTTTTCGCGTTTCCGCTGGGAGCAAATCTGACGTTATCCTCGTTTGCAAAAGCCGGAATCCCTGGAATCATGCTGGGCGTGTGCGGTACTCTGATCACCGGAATGACCGGATTTCTGGTATATAAGCTTCTGAAGATGAAGGTTCCGGCGCTTGGCGCTGCGGTCAGTTCCATAGCAGGCAACGCGGCAGCTACTCCTGCAGCCCTTGCGGCAGCAGGGGTGATCAGTACGCAGGTCAGCGATGCGGCTACCGCGCAGATTTCCGCGGCAATCATCGTGACAGCAATCCTCTGCCCGATGATGGTAACTTTCCTGTATGGATTAACAACGAAAAAAGAAAACGCGGCAGCGTAAGAAAAAGACCTTTTACCAGTTACATGATTGGTAAAGGGTCTTTTTATGATAGAACAAAACTTACGGATAAAACGAAGTCTTATAATATTCTCGGAACAGGGAGATAAACGCCTGCTGCGCGTTGGAAAGATAGTTTTTTCCGGGCGTTACAATATCGAAAATCCGGACTGCCAGCGGGGAAGCGATTTTATAATAGATCATTTCCGGATGTTTTCCAGTTACCATCCAGTCACTGATCAGAGTTGCCCCAATGCCTGCCTGAGCCAGGTGGTATGCCGTAACGAGCTGGGATACCTGCATGGCTGTCGGCGGGTTTACCCCCGCTTCCTGAAAGAAGGACTGGGAGCGGCTGTAAAGATTGTTGCCGGGAGAAAGCAGGATAAAAGGGGTGTCGGCAAAGGCTTCCATTGTGACGGCTGGACAGTCTGAATCTTGATAACGCCGGGACAGGATGTCGCTGGTTGTGAGAGCGGCATCGGTTAAGCAATTGTTGGCAGGAAAACGAGTGGAGACCGCCAGCAGGATCGTGTCCTGAAATCCTGGTATCCGTCTTAATTTGTCGTGCGGATCGGGTGTACAGTTGAATGTCAGGTCAATCAGGTCATCTTTTAACATCGTAAGCAGTTCATAGGACCCGGCTTCGGTCAGCTCAAGATCGATGCCGGGCCATTTCTTTTTAAAATCCGCAATAACCGGAGGCAGAATGTAGGAATTGAAATAGTGGGATCCGCCAATGCGCAGCTGCCCTGTTTTTAAGTCCGTCAGATCGTTTAGCTGCTGGGAGAGTTCATTTTCCAGATGCATGATCTGGCGGATTTTTTCGATGTAGAGCTGTCCGGCTTCGGTCAGTTCCAGTGGCTTTTTATCCCGGTTAAAAAGCGGCATGCCGATTTCATTTTCTACCTTCTGGATGGAGATACTGAGCGCGGGCTGCGTCATGAAAAGAGCTTCGGCGGCCTTGGAAAAGCTGCCTTTCTGATAGACCGTGTAGATGTATTTCATTTCCTGCTGCATGAAAACCTCCTATATAAATTTAATTTATATTAAAATAAAAACCATAAATTTGATTTAATTATAGCGCGGCAATATAATAAAGACAACAAGAAAAGGAAAAACCTGAAGCAGGAACATGCGGCGGGCCGGAGCAGGATTCCGGAGAACAGGAGTCGAAAATGAAGATTGATGCATTGATGCTGGATCCCAAGGACAATGTGGTAACTTGTGTGAGGGACGTGGAAGCGGGTGAAATTGTTTGCTATCGAAAGGATGATGAATTTTTGAATGTGGATGCAAAAGAAAGCATTCCATTCGGGCACAAGATTGCCCTGCAGGATTTGGCGCAGGAAGAAGCGGTTTACAAATACGGAGAGCTGATCGGAAAAACGAACCGCCCGGTCGGAAAAGGATGTCTGGTGGATCATACCAATATTTACAGTGTCCCGCGGGATTATGAAAGCGAGTATGTGCAGGAATAAAAAAGGCGGATCGTTTCGGAAAAATAGGAAAATCATTGGAGGAAAGTTATGAAATTTATGGGTTATCGCCGTTCTGACGGACGTGTAGGAATCAGAAATCATGTGTTAATTTTACCGGCATGCGCATGCGGCAGTGAGTCAAGCCGTATTGTGGCAAGCCAGGTACGCGGAGCAGTAAACATTGTGTTTAACACCGGATGTTCCGATGTTGCGGCTAACACGGAGATGTCTCAGAAAGTACTGACCGGATTTGCATGCAACCCGAATGTGTATGGCGTTGTCATTATTGGTCTTGGATGCGAAACCGTTCCACACAAGGCACTCCGGGAAAAAATCCAGGCTATGACGGATAAGCCGGTGGTATCCTTTGGCATTCAGGAAGAAGGCGGCACATTAAAGACGATTGAAAAGGCAGTGCGCGCGGCAAGAGATATGGCAGCGGAGGCTGCTCTGATGCAGAAAGAGGAGTGTGATATTTCCGAACTGCTCCTGGGCATTGAGTGCGGCGGTTCTGACGCAACCGCTGGAATGGCTTCTAACCCGGCTGTTGGAGAACTGAGCGATCTTCTGGTGGATATGGGAGCATCTACCATTATGAGTGAGTCCATTGAGTGGATCGGAGGAGAACATCTGGTAGCGAAACGCGCGGCTACTCCGGAGATTCACAACCAGATCATCAAAGTCTGCGAAGACTATGAGAAGCACTTAAAAGCAGCTGGTCAGGACTGCCGTGCCGGACAGCCGACTCCGGGAAACAAGGCAGGCGGACTTTCTACCCTTGACGAGAAGAGCCTTGGCTGCATCCGTAAGGGCGGCACCAGACCGATCGTGGAAGTATTAGAGCAGGCAGAGCGTCCGACGAAGCATGGCGCAATCGTAATGGATACGGCAGGCTATGATATCTCCTCTGTAACATCTATGGTAGCAGGCGGATGCGCTTGCGTGATCTTCACCACAGGACGCGGAACCCCAACCGGTAATGCCATTGTTCCGGTATTGAAGGTAACTGCAAACAAGCGGACCTACCAGCATATGGAGGACAATATGGATGTGGACCTGAGCGGTATCATGGATGGAACTGCAACGATCCAGGAGAGCGGAAAGATGCTGCTTGAGGAGATCGGTCAGGTCTGCAACGGCAAGATGACCAAAGCAGAAGCCTATGGATTCTCTGATATTGCAGTAGACCATGTGTGCCGTTTCGTATAAAAGATAGGGGGGATTTACAAATGTCGAATTTAGCAATTTGTCTGGTCATCTGCGCACTTACTATGGTAAGCTATATTATCGGCAAGCTTCCAATGGGACTGACTGCGCTGTTAAGTATGCTGGCGTTTGTGCTCACGGGATGTCTGGATCCGGGAGCAGCGCTTGGGTATTTTGGAAACGCGAATGGAATCATGATGGTTTCCATGTTTGTTGTTGCAGCTGGTTTTAACCGGACGCAGTTTGTAAAAAAGTGTGCATCCAGCGTCAATAAGATTTCCAGAGGTTCTCTGACCATGGTTATGGTTGGATATATCCTGATCACGGTTTTATTATCTCAGTTTATTCAGAGTTCTGTTGTTGTATTTGGAATCATGGCACCAATGATGATCGCGAGCTGCGAAGAGCTGCACATCAGTCCGTCCAAGACACTGTTCCCGCTGGCAATGTGCGGAATCTCCACCATTTCCGTACTGCCGCTTGGAAGCGGAGCAACCCAGTTCGCAGAGCTGAATGCTTACCTTGAGGCAAATGAGTATACCGCTTTTACCGTAGCGCTGACTGATCCGATGAAAGCACGTCTGCCTATGCTGATCATGCTTGCCTTATACTGCATTTTCCTTGCGCCGAAGTTTGCTCCGGATGCTCCGGTCGTAAAAACGGGAACGGTAGAGTCCAGACAGGATAACAGAGCTGCGCTTCCGGCATTTCAGGAGCGTGCAGGCTACACGATCTTTATCCTTACAACGCTGGCATTGATCTTCCAGGTACAGCTTGGCATTCCAACCTGGGTCATCTGTTTTGCGGGCGCACTGGCTATGGTATTATTTGGTGTATTAACGGAAAAAGAGGCAATCACAGCAGTCAATCTGCCAATGGCACTCTTATTTGTAGGTTCCCTGGCAATGGGCGGAGCGCTGGCTCAGACAGGTGCCGGAGAAGTGGTAGGCGGAGTCCTGGCGTCTGTTGCAATGAAGATCAATAATCCGTATATTATTGGATTTATCTTCTTTATTGTTCCGTTCCTGCTGACCCAGATTATGATGAACCGTACAGTTATGATCATTTTCATCCCGATTGCCATTCTCGCATGCAAATCCATGGGAGCAAATCCGATCGGAATCATGATCCTGGTTCAGTCCGCATGCTTAAGCTCCTTTATGACACCAATGGCAACTCCAGCGGTTCCAATGTGTATGGCAGCGGGCGGTTACAGCCTTGGATCTTTGATGAAGCAGTCAATTCTTCCGGCAAGCCTGTTATGTATTGTTTCTGTTGCATGGATTATGACGGTATTTCCAATGTTCTAAAAAAGAAGAAAAGAGAGGAAGTTTTTCATGATGACGGTAAAGAAATTTCCAGAAGATATGGCACAATTTGCTATAGATCCCTCTAACACGAAAAAATGCCTGGTACATGGTTTTTTTCAGGAAGAGGTTGAGGTTCAGGGAAGTAAAAGAACCTTTTATACTTATATAACAGAAGGACTTTTATATAACCAGCCCTGCCTGGTCATTGCACCGCCAGAAGATGTTTCTGTTCCGGAATGGGCAGAGACTGGATTCTGGAAGGAATTCGCGGAAAAACATCAGGTATTTTTACATTTCCTGGAGCCGCAAAACGGACAGTGGAACCTGGATGGAAGCGATGCGGATTATATGAACCGGGTTTATGTTCAGGCGCAGTCCCGCCAGTTTTATGTTACGATGCAGGATAATTTTTATGCGTTTGGCTTTGGAAAGGGCGCTACGGTTGCACAACAGGCAGTCATGAAAATGACAAGTGAGTGGTCTGGCCTGGCTACTTTTGGAGATCTGGAAGAAGCCGCATTGTTAAACTGCGGCGCGACACAGCAGGCAGAGCGGCAGGGAAAAGTAGAACTTGCCATCAGTGCGCAGAAAGCCCAGATTCCGGTATGGATGAGCTGGACAGAAAACAAAGGGTACAATCAGGAAGTCTGCGCATACTGGAAGCAGCAGAATCATTGCACGGATGCGGTTTATTCCGGTCAGGGAGCAGATGAGATCTATTTCCCGACAGAAGTTTATAAAAAGAGCGCTGTCAACGAAGAACAGATTTCCCAGGTGCGTGTCACCAATGGTTTCTGCGGATGTCTGGAGCAGAACGTTTTTGAAACGGTATGGACTTATGTCGGAGCGGCAAGACGCCATCGCTGCTTTGGAATGAAAGCGCTGCGCAGCTACAAAAAGCCGGAAGCATATGGAGCGGAGAGAAAGACCCTGGAAGTGGATGGATTTACACGCCTGTGGTATGAGTATGTGCCGGAATCAGTGAAAAAAGAAGGGAAACCGGTACCGTTAGTCGTCTGCATGCATGGCAGAGGCGGAAGCGCGGAGAGCTTTTTTGACCTATCCGGAATGAGCTGTGTGGCAGAAGAACGAGGCTTCATCCTGTTGATTCCGGAGGCAAGCATTTCGCAGCAGAAAAAGAATGGGATCCAGAACCTGCTTCTGTGGAATGGAGCTTATCAGGGAAAAGAGATTGATGATACCAGATTTGTTCTGAAGATGATTGATGATGTAAAGAGCCGTTATGCCATTGACGAAGAACGCATCTATGCGTGCGGACAGTCTAGTGGTGGAATGATGACCTCCGAACTCGCATTGAGAGCACCGCAGGTATTTGCCGCAGTTTCACCGTGGTCGGCGCTGAAATCTCCGGATCATGAAGTTCCGCTTCCGGAGCGCATTGATCCTTCGGTTCCGTATTTATTCCTTCTGGGAGAAAACGACTGGCTGTGTGTGGATAAAGAACATGGAGAACTGGAGTATCATGTCAGACACGATATTGCGGCATTCCTTACAAACCTGACGGATCTTTACAAGCTGGACAAGAATCCGGCCCGCTATCAGTGTGGAGAAATCCAGTACTACGTGTATTGTAATCAGAAGGGAACCCCCATGTTAAAAGTAGGGGTTGTGAAAGATATGTCTCATGCGAATTATCCGCGGGAAAGCTGGATTGCGTATGATGAGTTCTTTTCCAAATTCTCGAAAAAAGCAGATGGCACACTCCTGTACATGGGAAAGGATGCTATCTGACGAAAACTTAATAGTGAGATCTAATTTTTGCCAGGGGCATTCCGATTTGTTCGGAGTGCCCCTTTTAGATATTCTTAATAATATATTAGAAAGTGCTGTATCCGCTTGCGAAAGCCCTCTGTTTCGATTAAGATAGGACTTAGCATTTTATAAGAAGTGGGGGAAATAACATTATGAAAAACAGAAAATGGATGACACTGGGCGCGGCGCTGGCCTTTCTTTTCACAGCGCAGCCGGTCTACGCGGCTCCGGTGATTGTGGCAGGTTCCGGAAATCGGACAGAGGCAGGGCAGGTGCCGGGAAGCGCAGCCCAGGAGACGGTAAGCCAGACGCCGGGAGCAGATAATACGCTGACGCAGGCACCGGGAGAAAGCCTAGTCGCGGATAATACAGCCAGTCAGGCACCAGCAGCAGGAAGCGAGAATCAGGCATCGGAAGCAGAAACACTGACGCAGTCTCCGACGATCGTATCAGGACAGGAGCAGTCAACGGCATCGTCCCCGACTGTGGTATCCGGGGCGGCGGCTGGAACAGAGAGTGGCGTTGCGGTAACTCCATCAGCAGCAGGGACTGTGACCGGCGTTGCAGAGGGACCGGGCGGCATCAAGAGTGATCCGGTGACACCGGTACTGCCGGAGGAACAGGCGTCCCAGGTAGCATTGCAGACAGGAACGGTGGATCCGTCCAAACCGATGGTGGCGCTGACCTTTGATGACGGCCCGCAGCCATCGGTCGGAAACCGCATCATGGATTGCCTGGCGCAGTACGGTGGCAAGGCAACGTTCTTTATGGTAGGTGAGCGTGTGGGTTCCTATAAAACGGAGGTGCAGCGCATGGTAGCGGAAGGCCACGAGGTGGCCAACCATACCATGAATCACAAATACCTGCAGAAGCTCGGCGCAGCCCAGATCCAGGCGCAGGTCAACCAGGGAAATGACGCGATTCAGGCAGCATGCGGCGTGCGGCCGACGCTTTTGCGCCTGCCGGGCGGCAACCATAATGCTACGGTCGTTGCAAATGCGGGCATGCCGATGATCCAGTGGAATGTCGATACACTGGACTGGAAGACCCGCAACGCGGACAAGACCGTGGCAGCGGTGCTGAATCATGTGAAAGACGGAGACATCATCCTGATGCATGAGCTTTACAGCTCAACCGGAGACGCAGTTGCCAGAATCGTGCCGGAGCTTTACAACCGGGGATTCCAGATGGTAACGGTAAGCCAGATGGCAGCAGCAAAAGGCAGAACGCTGGAGGCCGGAAAGCTGTATTCCAGCTTTAATTAAGTCAGAGCATATGAAATGAAAAACCCCCGAAGGGCGGCCAGACAGAACTGAAGGCTTTTCGGGGATTTTGTTTTACATTGGATTGTGGATGTAATTGTTTGGCACGATAGATACTTATACCTGCTCGGCAATCTCGTACAGCAGGCGCTCGGAATCTTCCCACCCGAGGCATGGATCGGTGATGGACTTGCCATAGCAGTGCTCGCCGATCTTCTGGTTGCCAGGCTCAATGTAGCTCTCGATCATAACGCCCTTTACCAGCTTGTTTAAGTCAGCGGAATGTCTGCGGCTGTGCAGAATTTCCTTGACAATACGGATCTGCTCCATGTACTGCTTGTTGGAGTTGGAGTGGTTTGCGTCCACGATGCAGGCCGGATTGATGAGGTCACGCTTTGCGTATAACTCATGGAGCAGCATCAGATCCTCGTAGTGGTAGTTCGGAAGGCACTGGCCATGCTTGCTGACTGCGCCACGCAGGATGGTGTGGGTGTACGGGTTTCCGTCGGTTTTTACTTCCCAGTCCCGCATAATGAATTCGTGGCTGTGCTGACCGGCCTGAACGGAATTCATCATAACAGATAAGTCGCCGCTGGTCGGATTCTTCATGCCAACCGGAACGTGGCAGCCGCTGGATACCAGGCGGTGCTGCTGGTTCTCTACAGAGCGGGCGCCGACTGCGATGTAGGACATAATATCATCAAGATAGCTGACATTGTCCGGGTAGAGCATCTCATCTGCGGTGGAGAATCCAGTCTCCTTTAAGACGCGCATATGCATATGGCGGATGGCGTGAAGGCCCTCTGCCATACTTGGGCGCTTCTCCGGATCCGGCTGGTGGAGCATGCCCTTGTAGCCGTCGCCGGTGGTACGCGGTTTGTTGGTGTAGACACGCGGTACGATAACAAGGCGGTCTTTGGTTTTCTCCTGAACGTCAATAAGACGGCTGGTGTAGTCGAGTACAGCGTCTTCGTTGTCTGCGGAACACGGTCCAATGAGAACCAGGAATTTGTCGCTGTCTCCGCTGATGATCTTTTTTACTTCCTCGTCGCGCTGGGCTTTGCGCAGTGCGTATTCTGCAGCGAGCGGGAACTGCTCTTTGATTTCTGCCGGAGTCGGCAGCTTGTTTATGAATTCGAATGCCATAATCTTCTCCTCACCTTTTGGTAAATAATGCCCGCAGACAGCGGGCTGCAACATTGGTATGCAACCGCGTGAAAAAATTATAAAATTCGCGCGTTGACGTGCTAAAGTGTATTATAGTATGAAGCAGGAGAAAATGCAAGGAAAATCGAAATAATTGCGTTACTTATGGTATACTGAGGGTACAGCTGAGGTCAGGATTTTCTGAAATGGAGGTGCGAATGAAGGATTTGCTGATCCCGTTTGTGGCTGCGACAATCATCTGTATAGCGATATTCTGGGGGAGTCAGAAAATGAAATGCAAATCGCTTCTCATGTTGTGGTGGATTGGGATTTTCCTGATTATGCTTGTGATGGAAAACTGGCATTTTCTTTTAGTCTATCTTCCGCAGCGATCGGAATACAGGCAGACAACGGCAGTTATCTATTGGGAACATCTTGGAAGCGGATATAGCAGAATCAGACGTGAAAAAAGCAATATTGATGTCCGCTTTGAGGCAAACGGAACTTTACAGTACGGAAACGGCCTTCCTTACGCGTTCAACGAGCATGAAGGCGATAAGATCCAGATTGCGTACCGGGAATATAATGGCGAGATTCTGGATGTTTCCCGCAGCACCATGATCGTAGATGGCGGAATGGTGACTGCGCTATTTGGTTTGTTCTGGGCATGTGTGATCTGTCTGCTCAGGCCGGATGATCACGGATCATGAATATGCGGTGCTTAAAAATCATAAAAGGAGGAGTTTATTATGAAACTTACATGGATTGGACATTCCTGTTTTAAACTGGAATCAAACGGATATACAGTAATTCTGGATCCGTATGAAGATGGCTATGTGCCGGGACTTGCGCCGGTGCGGGAGACAGCAGACGCGGTTTATTGCAGCCACGAGCACAGCGACCACAATGGGAGAGCGGTTGTTATTTTAAAAGACAGCGGTGTTCCGTCTCCGTTCCGGATCACAGAGATTCATACCTGGCACGACGAGGTGCAGGGGGCAAAGCGCGGCAATAACGGCATCCGCATTTTCGATGATGTAACCTACCGTGTGGCGCATCTGGGAGATCTCGGCTGTGAACTGGAGCCGGAGCAGATCGAGCAGTTAAAAGGGCTGGATGCGGTGATGATTCCAGTGGGCGGTTTCTACACCATCGACGCAAAACAGGCCAAAGCCCTCATCGATCAGATCCAGCCAAGAGTCACCATTCCGATGCACTACCGCGGTGAAGGATTCGGATACGATGTGATCGGAACCCTGGATGAGTTTACGGGACTCTGCGACTGCGTGGTGGAATATCCGGGAAATTCCATCGAGCTGAATGAAGAGATGCTGCAGCAGGTGGCAGTCTTAAAACTCAAATAACAATATAATCACAAAAGGTTCGAAGTTCCGGAAACACTGTACAGAAACGCAGGCACTAAGTGGAATTTTGTACTTCGTTCCCTGCGCCGCCTATTGTCAGACCTGCGACCCAAACTCGTGCGCTTTGCGCACTCAAACAGGGGTCTCCGGTCTGCCGCTATGCTCGCTCACGAAGAAAATTCCAACGTGCCTGCTAACTCTGTACGGTGTCCCCGGAACTTCTATGCTGTTGGCTTTTTCAGGATAATATAACACAGCCAGAATGATACTGGTGAAGCCTAAAATACCTGTCTTTTGCGCAGCGGGATACCGCCCCGACCGCCTTCGGACCTTTTATGACTCCTCTGCATCCTCCGGCATCGCGCGGAAGAATTTCACCACCATCGGCAGTGTGATGGCCGCGGCAACCGCGTCCGCGATGGTCTGGGACATCTGGATGCCGAGCAGTCCAAGTGTCTGGCTGAGAATCCACAGAACCGGAATGAAGACCAGTCCGCTTCGGATCATGGACAGGAACGTTGCTTTGCCACTCTGTCCGATACTCTGGAACATCATGTTTCCGCACAGGGAGAATGGCATGCAGAACAGGGCGAAGCACTGAATCCGCAGGGCGGTGATGCCGATGGAAATAACCGCCGGATCATCCCGGAACATCCGCACAATCGGCGCAGCGAACATGATTCCGATCAGGGCGGAAACACTCATGACGATCAGGCTGCTGCGGATGCTGAACCAGAACGCCTCCCGCACGCGGCTGTATTTTTTCGCGCCGTAGTTGAAGGCGCTGACCGGCTGGAATCCCTGTCCAATGCCAAGCGCAATGCAGAACAGGAACATGATGATACGGGTTACGATGCTCATGGCGGCAATGGCTGCGTCGCCGTAGGCAGCGGAACACTGGTTTAAGATCATTACGGAAACACTATTGAGTCCCTGGCGCATCAGACTTGGAAATCCGGTAGTAATGATATTCTTTACGTCATCAAAACTGCGGGTCACATAGCGGATGTGGATGCGGCTTTGCACCTTTCCGCGAAGAAACGGGCTGATCAGGATTACCATGCTGATGTATTGGGAGACTGCGGTGGAGATACCGGCACCGCGCACGCCCAGGTTCAGTCCGAAGATGAGGAACATGTCTCCGAAGATGTTGAGGATGCCGCCGGAAGCCAGTCCCAGCATGGCAAAGAATGCTTTTCCTTCATAACGGAGAATGTTGTTCATGACACAGCTGGAAGCCATGGCCGGAGCGGCAAGGAGGATCCAGGTGCTGTACTCAATGGCGTGGGGAAGGATGGAATCGGTACTTCCCAACAGCCGCATGAACGGCGCATGGAATAAGAATCCGAATATGCCGATGACAGATCCGGCTAACAATGATAGAAAGAAGCTGGTGGATGCGAATACACGGGCACTTTCCACATCGTGCGCTCCGAGCTTCCGGCTGATGTTGCTGCCTGCGCCGTGCCCGAACATAAATCCAAATGCGTTGATGATCGCCATCAGCGCGAATACCACGCCGGTCGCGCCGCTGACACTGGTTCCGAGCTGGCTTACAAAAAAGGTGTCTGCCATGTTGTAGATGCTAGTCACCAGCATGCTGACGGTGGTTGGGAGTCCCAGCCGGAGCACCAGTTTCGGTACGGGTGTCTTTGTCATTTTGTCATATTGTTCCTGCGCGCTGTCTCGTTGCATATGTCTTCCCCCTGCTTTTGCTCAAAATGATGCGGCTGACTGGTCACAGGACTGTCTGCCGCATAAAATACGTGTTCTGTATGATCGTTTTTGTTATGTTCCCTATCGGAATTTGAAGTTCTTCAGAATGTTATCCATACTTCGTTCGGTATGTTCTTTCATTGCTTTTCTTGCCTGTTCCACATCCTGTTTTTTGATGTATTTTAAGATATTGATATGTTCCTGGGTTGACTTGATGTAGTGATCGAGCTTTGGCGCGGTAAAGCCAATGCTTGGACCATTCCACAGGTTGGAGAGCATCTTGTAAAGCCGCATGTTGTCAGCTGCAGTCCAGATGGCGGAATGTACTTCAAAGTTTAAGTCTTCATATTCACTGGTGGACAGGGTTTCCATGCGTTTCTGGATGTCCATAAGTTTTTCAATCAGTTTATCTGTATCCGGCATGCCGTTTTTTGCAGCCCGGGCAGCGGCTTCTGATTCCAGAAGTGTGCGCATTTCATAATGATCGGTAATGTATTTTTCGTCAATTGGCTTGACAATAGCTCCCTTGTTCATGCGAAGCTCAATCAGCCCTTCAGCTTCCAGGGCCTGGAATGCCTCGCGGACCGGGGTACGGCT
>CAKRRJ010000066.1 GCA_934394615.1 uncultured Lachnospiraceae bacterium | reverse complement strand
GATGAAGCAGTAAGTAGAGTTCGTGAGAACCTATATTATCTCGATGTGCGTGTATTTACACACATTTTGAGTGGCAGGATAAGGTGTGTTAAAGAAGATACTCAAACGGATTCTGATCTCCATTCCGGTGCTGGTGGGCGTTGTGCTTCTCATTTTTATTATGCTTCGTATTGTGCCGGGCGACCCGGTCACGACCATGATGGGAGAGCATGTGAACCCGGCTGTCATCGAGAAGATCAGTAAGGAGATGGGGCTGGATAAGCCGCTGTATGTGCAGTTTTTCCAGTATATTGCGCATGCGCTGCGCGGAGATTTCGGAACATCGTACCGGCTCAACCGGAACGTGACAAAGATTATTCTGGAGGCATTTCCGAACACGGTGAAGCTGTCTCTGCTCGCGGCGGTGGTTGCCTGGATCATTGGTATTGTGGCGGGCATTGTAGCGGCGGTGCGCCAGAATAAGCTGCTGGACCGCCTGTTTATGGGCGGCGCGCTGATCGGCGTGTCCATGCCGGTTTTCATGACGGCACTGGTTTTACAGTACCTGTTTGCGTTCAAATTTAAACTTTTTCCGGTTTCCGGGTTTGATTCCTTCCGGGCCATGGTGCTTCCGGCAATCGTGCTGGGTTGGAACTCGGCGGGAAGCATCGCCCGCATGACGCGCTCGAATCTGGTGGAGATCATGCAGAATGATTTCATCCGCACGGCACGGGCAAAGGGCCTTCTGGAGTCCGGCGTGATCGTGAAGCATGCGCTCAAAAACGCCATGCTTCCGGTTGTCACGATGATGGCACTGCAGGTGTCGAGCATGCTTTCGGGCGCGGTGCTGACAGAGAGCGTGTTTGGCGTTCCGGGCATCGGGCGTCTGGCAGTCAATGCGATCGAGACGCGTGACATGCCGCTTTTGCAGGGCACAGTTATTTTTACTACGATTCTGATCATTGCGGGAAACCTGGTGGCAGACCTGCTTTATAATGTACTGGATCCGAGAATCAGGGAGGGCGCGTAAGATGGAAGAGAAAAAGAATACGAAAGTGGATTTCAGCGCCCAGATTGGCGAGGCAGACACCTGGTTTGACAAGGCGAAGGCGCTGGCGCGCCAGAATAAGCTGGCAGCATTTTCCGCGCTGCTCATCATTCTGATGATTCTGATCGCGGTGTTTGCCCCGGTGGTGGCGCCTTACGACCACCTGCAGCAGAGCCTGGCGGACCGTCTGCAGCATCCGAGCGCGGCACACTGGCTTGGAACAGATGAACTGGGGCGTGATGTGCTCAGCCGCATTATTTTTGGCGCGCGCATTTCGCTGACGATCGGCCTGGTGCCGACGCTCATTTCCATGGCGATCGGAACGGTGCTTGGCATGTATGCCGGTTTCTATGGCGGAAAGGTCGATTTCATCATCATGCGCCTGGCGGATGTGATGCTGGCGTTCCCGTCCCTGCTGCTGGCAATGGTGGTTATGTACACCATGGGCGGCGGACTCATCAACATCTTTATCGCGCTGAGCCTGGTAAACTGGGCGGGAACCGCACGCATTGTCCGCTCGCAGACGCTTTCCTTAAAAGAGAAGGAGTATGTGGAGGCGGCGCGCAGCATTGGCGTGAAAAAGTGGGTCATCATGTTCCGTCATATCTTACCGAACTGCATTCCGTCCCTGATCGTGCTGTTTACGCTGAACATTCCGTCCGCGATTCTGTCGGAGGCTTCCTTAAGTTTCCTGGGTGTGGGCGCGCAGCCGCCGAGCGCGAGCTGGGGTCTGATGGTCGTGCGCGGAAAGAAATACCTGTTTTCGGAGCCGTGGCTTTCCATTGCGCCGAGCGTAGCGATCATGATTGTGGTGATGGCGTTTAACTTCCTGGGTGATGGCCTGCGCGATGTGCTGGATCCGTATTTAAAAGAGCAGTAAAGGAGAGAAATGAACATGAGTGATTCGATTGTACTGGATATCCGTGATCTGAAATCTCACTTCTTTACCGCGAAAGGGGAAGTTCCGGCGGTGGATGGTGTGAGCATTGAGGTTCCTGCCGGAAAGATCATCGGCATTGTAGGAGAGAGCGGCTGCGGAAAGAGCATGACAGCCATGTCTGTGATGGGGCTGCTGCGTTATCCTGGAAAGGTTGTGGGCGGAAGCATTACGCTGGATGGGCGGGATATTACGCACCTTTCACCCAAAGAGCTTGCGAAGGTGCGTGGAAACGAGATTTCCATGATTTTCCAGGAACCGATGACATCGTTAAATCCGGTGTATCCGGTGGGACGGCAGGTGCAGGAGGCAATCCTGCTGCATCAGAAAGTCTCCAAGGCAGAGGCAAAGCAGCGGGTGATCGATATTTTCCGGGCAGTCGGCATTCCGGAGCCGGAGAAGCGTTACAACAGCTATCCGCATCAGCTTTCCGGCGGTCTGCGCCAGCGTGTCATGATCGGCATGGCGATGGTGTGCCGCCCGAAGGTCATGATCGCGGACGAGCCGACCACGGCGCTGGATGTGACGATTGAGGCGCAGATCCTGCAGCTGATGAAGAAACTCTGCGAGGAGCAGGGAACGTCGATCATCCTCATCACCCACAACATGGGTGTGGTGGCAGAAATCTGTGATTATGTGTATGTCATGTACGCGGGCAGAGTGATGGAGCAGGCTGAGACATTTGAACTGTTCGATCACACGGCGCATCCTTATACAAAGGGCCTGTTAAAGTCCATTCCGAAGCTGGACAGTCAGGAAGAGCGGCTCTACACCATTGAGGGCGTAGTGCCGAACCTGCTGCATCTGCCGAAGGGCTGCCGTTTCTGTACCCGGTGTGAATGTGCTACAGAGAGGTGCTTTGCGGAAGGACCGGAGCTGTATGAGACGGCGGAGGGGCACAAGGTGCGGTGCTTTCTGAGTGAACATGAGGGAGCATGCAAGGAGAAAACAGAGAAGTTTCAGGGAGTGGAGGTGACCGGTGATGAATGCAGATGAGAAAAACAGAGAAATGGCCGACAGTCCGGCACAGACAGCAGGAAGTAATGCCGACAGCCAGAAGCTGAAACCGCAGACAGACAGTGACCGGAAACTCCTCCTTCGCACCGAACACCTGGTAAAGGAATTTCCCATCGGCGGCACGAAGAAAAATCCGCTGGTGGTGCATGCGGTATCAGATGTGAACCTGGAAATCTATGAGGGCGAAACGCTGGCACTGGTAGGAGAGAGCGGCTGCGGCAAGAGTACCCTGGGCCGATTGCTCATCCGTCTGCTGGATGCGACATCCGGCAGTGTGGAATTTGAAGGGCAGGATATTACAGCCATGAAAGAGGCGGAGTTTGCGAAGATCCGCCGCCAGCTTCAGATCATTTTCCAGGATCCGTACGCGTCGCTGAATCCGCGTATGAGTGTGGCGAAGATCATTGCGGAGCCGCTCACGACCTACGGCATGAAAAACAAAAAACAGCTGGAGACACGGGTGAAGGAGCTTATGAAAGAGGTCGGCATCCCGGAGGAATTCTATAACCGGTATCCGCACCAGTTCTCCGGCGGACAGCGCCAGCGTATCGGCATTGCGCGCGCCATCGCGTTAAATCCGAAGCTGATCGTGTGCGATGAGCCGGTGTCGGCACTGGATGTGTCGATCCAGTCCCAGGTCTTAAACCTGTTAAAAGATCTGCAGGAAGAATACAAGCTAACGTATCTGTTTATTTCCCATGACTTAAGCGTCGTGAAATTCATTGCGGACCGGGTATGTGTGATGTTTCTCGGAAGTGTGTGCGAGATTGGAGAGACGGAAGAATTGTATGCGCATCCGCTGCATCCATACACCCGTTTTCTCATGAACGCGATCCCAAAGGCAGATCCGCATCTGCGGAGCAAGGAAAAGGAACTGCTGACCGGTGAGATTCCGTCGCCGGTCAATCCGCCGTCCGGCTGTAAATTCCACACAAGATGTCCGTATGCACAGGAGATTTGTGGAAAAGAACAGCCGCCGTGCAAGTGCTTTGGGGATAGAAAAGTGTTCTGCCATTTCCCGCTGGGAGAAGAAGCATAAGCTGCGTGTGAGGAGGAGTCATGTTATGTCATTTCGGTTTGAACATGTGAAAGAAAGCGAGGCAGACGAAGTTCTGGCGCTCTACCGTTCCCTGGTCGGCACGCCGTTTTGTGCCTGGACCGCGGATTATCCGGCGCGCAGCGATGTGGATTTTGACCTGTCGCGCAATGCACTGTTTTGCCTGCGCGATGAAGAGACTGGGGAGATGGCAGGCGTTATCTCCATTGACGAGGACCCGAAGGTGAAAAATCTGACCTGCTGGACACCGGAGCGTTTACCAGGGCGCGAACTCTCACGGCTCGGCGTGAAGGAGCAATACCAGAACCAGGGTATCGCGAGAAAGCTCATGGCCGGAGCCATAGAGGAACTGCGGCGCCAGGGGTATAAGAGCGTGCATATCCTGGTGGCAAAGGAGAACAAAAAAGCACTGGCATCTTACCGGGTATTTGAATATGAGGTAGTCGGCGAGTGCTTTATGCACGAACATGAGTATCTGTGCTACGAGAAGACGCTTTGATTTTGTAAAAAAGCGCTTTACAGATCTGGAAAAATAAAGTAGAATACCGACAGGGAATGAAGTTCTCCCTTGGGAAACCAGAACCGCTTATACAAAGCTGATGACTTCTGTGAGTAAACATCACAGGGGTTATCAGCTTTTTTTGCGTGTTGTGGATTCTTGTCCGGACATTCCCGCGCGAGAAAAAGGAGGAAGAAATATGTTAACGTCACTTTCATTTATTTTTCTGGTCGGCCTGGCGATGGCGGCCATCTGCCAGCGCATCCGGCTGCCGCGCATCATCGGAATGCTCCTGACCGGCATTGTGCTGGGGCCTTATGTGCTGGATCTTCTGGAACCGTCCATTCTTTCGATTTCATCGGAACTGCGCCAGATGGCGCTCATCATCATTCTGATTAAGGCCGGACTGTCTCTGAATCTGGCAGATTTAAAGAAGGTAGGACGGCCTGCAGTGATGATGGCCTGTGTACCGGCGAGCTTTGAGCTGTTGGGCTATGTGCTGTTTGCGCCCATGATCCTTGGGGTGAATCGTATTGAGGCAGCTGTGATGGGCGCAGTGCTGGCGGCGGTTTCTCCGGCGGTGGTGGTTCCGCGCATGGTAAAGCTCATAGAGACCGGATATGGCACAAAAAAGAGCATCCCACAAATGATTCTGGCTGGGGCATCGTGTGATGATATCTTTGTCATTGTGCTGTTCTCTACGTTTTCCGGCATGGCACAGGGCGGAAGCGCGAAACTGATGGATTTTGCTAATATTCCGGTATCCATTGTGAGCGGCATTCTGCTTGGCGCGGCAGCAGGATGGCTGTTAAGTCTGTTTTTCGAGACGGCTTACGCAAAAGAGCATTACGTCCGCAACAGCATAAAGGTGATCATTGTACTGGGCGTTTCTTTCCTGCTCATGTCGGTGGAAACCTGGGTAAAGCCGTATATTTCCGTATCCGGACTTCTGGCTGTGGTCGGCATGGCCTGTGTGCTGAAGCTGCGCAGCATCAAAGCAGTGTCGGCACGCCTGTCTGAGAAGTTTGGCAAGCTGTGGCTGGCGGCAGAAGTGCTGCTGTTTGTGCTGGTGGGTGCAGCGGTGGATATCCGCTACACGATGGGAGCAGGACTGGCAGCAGTTCTCATGATCTTTACCGCACTGTTATTCCGCACCGTGGGTGTGCTGCTTTGCCTTGTGGGAACAGCATTAAACTGGAAAGAGCGCCTGTTCTGTGTTATTGCGTATCTGCCAAAGGCTACCGTGCAGGCTGCAATTGGTTCCGTGCCGATGGCTATGGGGCTTCCCTGTGGTCAGATTGTGCTTTCCGTGGCGGTCATGGCAATTTTGATTACTGCCCCACTCGGAGCGCTGGGAATGGACAGTACGTTTGAGAAGCTGTTGGAGAAGGAATAGAGTCGCCCGGTTTATTAAGTTTTTTTGAATTCGCTTTTCACCTGATGACAGTCTGCCAGAAATCTGCTATATTTGTGGAAAAAATATGAGAACTAAAAAGGATCGGACAGATATGCGGGATACAGAGAAACATTCTTACAGAGAAAAATCCCCTGCAATGAAGCGGGTGGAACAGATGCGGAAAAAGCGGGTACAGCGGGAGCGGATGATGGTCGGAGGCGCTGTAGTGGCGGTTGTGATCGTGGCGTTTGCTGCAGCCTGTATGGTTGCTGGGAAAAAGGGCACGACAGCAGAGGCAGAAAGCAGCACTGTGATCGAAACGACCTTTGCTTCGGATGATATCCGGGTGAATGGCATTTCCCTGACGGGGATGACCCGCGAGGAGGCGAAGGCGGCCATTGCGGAAATGTTTCCGTGGAAGGTCACGGTGAGCGATAACGGAGAGACCCTGGAGGCAGATAACATTCTGGATGCGGAGCTGGATGCATTTCTGGATGGAATCTGTACAGTAAAGGCGGCGGGGGATTACACTTTTGTGGTGGAAGATTCGGAGACACTCCGGGAGAGTGCGAAGGCCGCTGCGGAGAAGATTGCCGCTGTCTGGGATGTCAAGGCGAAGAACAGTGAGATTTACGATTATGATGCGGCAAACGACAAGTTCCTGTTTTCGGAAGGAACCGCGGGAACGGAGGTAAATCAGGAAAAACTGGCTTCTGCCCTGACGGATGCGGCGCTGAATGGCACATATGATGCAGTCATTGCTGTGGAGGCAGACACCGTGCAGCCGGAGTATTCGGAGGCAGAGGCGCGGGCGCGTTACGAGAAGCTTGCCACATTTACAACAGAGACAACTGCGAACGAAAAGCGAAATACCAATGTGCGTCTTGCGGCGGAGGCAATAAACGGAACCATTGTAAAACCGGGAGAGGAATTTTCCTTTAATAAGATTGTGGGACCGAGAACCGCGGAGAAGGGATTTCAGGAGGCGGCAGCCTACAACAGCGGTGAGGTGGTCCAGGAGCTGGGCGGCGGCGTCTGCCAGGTTTCCTCGACGCTGTACCGGGTTGCGTTCCAGTCGGGCATGAGCATCACTTACCGGAGATCCCATACGTTTGAGCCGAACTATGTCACACCGGGGCAGGATGCGGCCATCAGCTGGGATTATCCGGATTTCCGCTTTATCAATACGTCGGATGCGGCAATCGGCATCCGGGCGAGCTACAGCGACCGGAAAACCACGGTAGCAATCTATGGCGTTCCGGTTCTGGAAGATGGCGTTACCTGGAGCCTGGAATCGGAAAAGGTGGAGGAGCTTCCACCGCCAGATCCAACTTACGAGGAAGATTCGACGCTGGCACCGGGAACGGAAGTGGTAAAAAAGGCAGGAACCAACGGAAGCCGCTGGATCACCTACAAAGTGGTGAAGAAAAACGGCGAGGTTGTGGAGCGGACCGAAGACCACTCCAAGGAATATAAGGGCCACGCGGCAGTGATCCGGCGCAATACCGGAAAAATACAGACAGCAGGAACTTCTGCGGCGGCAAAGACTACGGCGGCAGCAACAGTGGACGGCATGCCGGACGGATATGTTCCGGGCCAGAAAGTAGCACCGGAAAGCTCGGCGGCAGATAAAAAGAACGCTACGGAGAAGACCACGGCAGCAGAAAAATCAACTGCTTCGGAAAAGACGACAGCCGCAGAGAAGAGCACAACAGCAGAGAAAACGACATCTGCGGAGAAGACTACGGCGGCAGAGAAACCGGCATCTGCAGAAAAAACGACAGCAGCAGAGAAAACAACATCGGCAGAGCAGCCGGCATCTTCGGAGAATACCACAGCAGCGGAAACAACAGCTGCGCAGGAAGGCCATGCGGTGGATAAGCCGACAGCGCCAGAAAATTAAGTGTTACAGTTCAAAATCTCGTTACTGTTTGCACAACGTGTGAACAGTAGCGTAGTAACAATTAAGTTTCCATAAAATATGCGCTGAGCTACTGACAATAGAACAAAAATCTGGTATATTGATGGAGCCGCAATTTGTTTGAGTGAAGACACGAAGAAATCTTTCGTGATTTTGCAGAAAGTGAGTAAAGACTATGATCGATGAAATTATGGAATACAACCGGAAATTTGTGGAGAACAAGGGCTACGAGCCATATCTGACCAGCAAATATCCGGACAAGAAACTGGCAATCTTAACCTGTATGGATACCCGCCTGTTAGAGCTTCTTCCGGCGGCGCTTGGCATCAAAAACGGCGACGCCAAGATCATCAAGAACGCAGGCGGCGTGATCGTTCATCCGTACGGCAGTGTGGTGCGGAGCCTGTTAGTCGGCATCCTGGAACTTGGCGTGGAAGAGGTTATGGTGATTGGCCATACCGACTGCGGCGTGCAGGGCATGGATGGAAGTGAGATGCTGGATATGCTGGTGGAGCGCGGCATCGATCAGCAGCACATTGACATTGTGCGTCACAGCGGCATCAATCTTGAGCGCTGGCTCGGCGGCTTTGAATCTGTAGAGTCTTCCGTGCATGAGACGGTTCGCAGACTGAAAGAGCATCCGCTTATGCCGAAGGATGTGCGAATCAGTGGATTTATCATGGATTCCGCGACCGGAGAGCTGACGAGAGTAGAGGAGTAGGGCTGTTATTGCAGAACTGATGTGGCTGTGAAGCGCCTGAGCAGTTATAAAAAGGTAAAAGCATGGAATGGATCCGAAAAAGGATTGCTTCCATGCTTTTTTTCTGTGCGTAGTGCTGCAGTGTCAGGAGAGAGTTCTCTTAGTACTTAGGAAATTGCTGGGAGACGGGAACTGGAAGGTTTACCGGATCACGTTCGTTTCTCCCGTCTTCATGATGCGGAGAATTTCCTCTTCACTGACCAGGTTGAAATCGTGCTGGACCATCAGTTTCATGACACTGGCAGTGATGGAAAAGTCGATGAGTTTCTGTGGGGAGAACTGATGTACCAGGCCGTGGATGAGCGCGCCTGCAAAGGCATCCCCGGCACCGACAGCTTCCAGACTGTGTACGGTGTGGATGGGACTTTCATAAAACTGTCCGTCTTTTAAGTAAATGCCCATCCATTCGCCGTCCTCAGCAGTCTTTAAGTTGCGCAGGACACTGGCAACGGCGCTGCAGTTCGGGTAGAGTTCCAGAATTTTCTGCATGCCCTGGCGGTAGGTGTCGATCTGGTCGATGCCGTGTGCCATATCACCGTCGAAAGCATGGATGCCAAGCGCTGCTTCAAAATCCTCATCGTTTGCGATGCACAGATCTACGTGGTGCATCAGCTGTTTCATGACAGACTGCGCCTTTTCCTGAGACCACATCTTGGAGCGGTAGTTCAGATCGCAGATTACGGTGATGCCGTGTGCGCTGCAGTAGGACAGTGCCTCGGAGACGGCTTTTTCCACAGCGGGACTGATGGCCGGAGTCACGCCGGAAAAGAAGAAAATATCGACATCTTTTAATAACGATTCCCAGTCAAATTCGGCTGTGTCTGCCTCGGCAAGCGCGCTTCCGGCGCGGTCGTAGAGAACGTTTGTCGGGCGGATATCGCTTCCTTTTTCAAAGTAGTAAATGCCAAGGCGCGGGCCGCCGCGCAGGATGCGGGAGGTGTCAACGCCGTAGCGGCGAAGCTCGTTAAAAGCGGCATCGCCGACCGGATTTTTGGGGAGTTTGGTTAAGAAGGCGGCGTCATCTCCCAATGTGGCGAGGGAGACGGCTACGTTGGATTCTGCGCCGCCATAGCTGGCTTCAAATCCGTCTGCCTGTACGATCCGCAGGTGCTCTGGTGTCTTCAGCCGGAGCATGATTTCGCCAAAGGTAAGTATTTTCATGAAAAAATCATCCTTTCCGTTCCAGTTTGCTGTAATCGATGCATCGTGTTTTCGCAATTTATTATATCATGGATTTTGTGGGAGAAAAGGAAATTTTGTTACTGTACATGAGGTAGGGCATTTTCTGAACTGAAAATGCCGTATGATACAGTGATGGCAGAGGATTTTGCCGATTTGGAATGCGAAGCATCGGCAATTGTGGTATGATAGGAAACGAAAACAATCGGGCAGCGGGAAGAAAAGCAGTGTGCCCGGCAGGACGGAGGAGCCGACATGGACGAGCGTTTACAGAAACAGCTGGATTTTATCCTTGAGATTGATAAAGAGAAAAATATTTTCCGCCAGACCCATTTAAGCGGGCACGGCCGCAATGAGAATGACGCGGAGCATGCTTGGCATATGGCAATCATGGCGTATCTCTTACAGGAGTATTCCAATGAGAAAATTGATGTGGCGCGGGTTATGCTCATGTGCCTGATCCACGATGTGGTGGAGATTGACGCGGGCGATACCTACGCGTACGATGCGGAGGGCTTAAAAACCCAGAAAGCGCGGGAGGAGGCAGCGAAAGAGCGTCTTTATTCCATGCTTCCGGAAGACCAGAAAAAAGATCTGGTAGCAATTTTCGATGAGTTTGAAGAGCGAAAGACTCCGGAGGCAAAGTTTGCCAGAGCGCTTGATAATTTACAGCCGCTGCTTTTGAATAACAGCAATGGCGGCGGAGACTGGAAAAATCATGATGTCACCGCGGAGCAGGTCTACGGCAGACAATCCCGGACCAGGGAAGGATCGGAAACGCTGTTTGAGGTCACAGATCAGATTTTGAAGGAGAATATTGCGAAGGGAAATCTGAGAGAGTAACCAGATTCAGGAAAACAGAAAATGCGGATGGAACGCAGCCATGCAGAAAGTCCCGGGAAGCAGCAAGTGTGCCAGCTTTCCGGGGCTTTTGTTTTGTGATTTTATTCGGATTTCACCAGATTTACTTTGCCGGTTTTTCCTCAGACTCTTCGTCTTCTTCCTCAGCCTTTGCGTATTCGCCAACGTGGAACAGCTGGGAATCAGCGGTGGTGGTTACGGTAACGCCTTTTTCTTCCAGTTTCAGATCCTTAACATACAGAGTCCTGGTTCCCTGCGGAAGTTTTGCCAGATCGATCTCAATCGGGTCTAACAGATGTGCCGGATCTGCTTTGTAGTGGATTTCTGTGATCTCCGGTTCGAAGACACCTTGAACAACCTCTTCATTGATAAAGGTAACCGGAACAGTTGCGGCAACTACTTCACCTGCAACCAGTGCCTGGAAATCCAGTGCCAGGATCTTTTTGCTGAGCGGATCGTAATCGATATTCTTTACCAGGGCATCGACCTTTTCACCGGAGATATCCAGCATGGTCTGAGCGCCTTCTTTGGCTTTCTTAATAAAGTTTAAGGCATCTTTCTCTGTGTATTTCAGGGCTACATTTTCTTTCATTTCACGGCCGTACAGAACACCGGTGGTGTAGCCTTCTCTTCTTAATTTTTTCGCCTTAACCTCAGGATCTCTTTTTTCAGCTGCTAACGTCATCATAATAATCTGCCTCCTACTTTGAATGGCCGGGGGAAGAAATCCTTCCGGTCTTATAATCGTTATTCATTCGTGTAGATGGAGAGCTTGTCTTTATGAGGAAGTTCTTCTTTTTTGCACTGACTGTATTATAGCACGTTCTGGAAAAAGTGAACCTTGAAAAAATACCAAAAAATCAAACACACAAAAGGATAAAATTAGCAATATTTTCAGAAATTAGCACTCTTTTATGCAGACTGCTAATAATGCCTGGAGGGAATTTAGACAGTTTCCCGGATTTTGATGGAATGCTCCACGAAGTTCTCTTCCTGTACCGGCTGTGTCCCGGAGGTCAGATATTCGAACAGCAGATCCAGGGAACGGGAACCCTGCCTGCGGGGCTGCTGGCTGATGGTGGCGGAGATGACACCGGCGCGCAGCATATCCAGTGTAGTTGGAACCTCATCGAAGGTGACGATTTTGGGATGGCGGCCGGATTCCTGAACGGCTTTACATCCGCCAAATACACCGGCTGCAGCGAAGAACAGAGCATCAATGCGGGGATTCTGCTGGAGCAGCTGCCGGGTCAGCGCGTAGCTCTCAAATTCATCGTCATGGTTTTCCAGGATTTCCGCAATGTGGATTCGGGGATAGGAGGCTTCCAGTGTCTCGGTCAGTCCGCGGATCCGCTCGGAATGGCATAACACATTCCGGGACCCGGTGATAATGCCAAGTTCGGTTTCGCCCTCCGTCATGAGTGCAAGCAGTCCAGCAGCAGTCCGCCCGCCGCAGATGTAATCGCTGCCGACATAGGCCATGCGTTTGGAACCGCAGATGTCCGTGTTGACAGTGACAACCGGAATCCCGCAGGCAGCCAGCTCGTCGATTTTTTCCTGAATGGCCGGATGATTGTAGGGGGCAAGAAGCAGCCCGTGAATCTCCTCTTCCAGGAGTTCATCGATGGCAGCAAGCTGGGCGGCAAGATCAAATTCGACCCGCCTGGTCAGGGTAGTCACGCCGTAGTCGGCCAGTTCCCGGGCTTTTGCCTGCACGCCTTCGCTGACTTCATCAAAAAACGGGTTGTTTTTGCTGAACAGGACAACGCCAATCTTGTTTTTTTTCTTTTGGGCGGCAAGGGCCAGTCCGGCCTTGTTGGGGCGGTAGTCCAGCGCTTTGGCGATTTCTTTTATTTTTTCGGCTGTCTGCGGGCTGACACCGCTGCGGTTATTTAAGACCCGGTCCACGGTTCCGCGTGAGACACCGGCCAGTTCTGCGATATCTTTGATTCGTGCCATGAAAAACCTCCGTGCAGAAATATAGTTACTGTTCAC
>CAKRRJ010000065.1 GCA_934394615.1 uncultured Lachnospiraceae bacterium | reverse complement strand
GATGCCTCACAGAGTCTGCAAGGCTTGTGGTTCTTACAACAAGAAAGAGATCGTTTCTGTTGAGGACTAATTAGAAACGTGAGAAGCAGATGCTTCATGGAAGGTCCCGGAGAGTTTTCTCCGGGGCCTTTTTACGTCCGCACATATCCCTTGTACTTTCCGAAAAATCATATTGATTTATAGAATGGAATCTAGTATATTTAATTACGAAATGGATTTTAGAGGCGAATGCCGAAAAGGAGTACTCTATGATTAATGTAGCTGTTGACGCAATGGGCGGTGACAACGCCCCGGGCGAGATTGTAAAGGGCGCGGTTGAGGCCGTGAACAAGCGGAGCGACATCCATGTGCTGTTAGTCGGACAGGAAGAGGCTGTGAAGAAAGAACTTGCTTCCCTCACTTATCCGAAAGAGCAGATTTCACTGGTACAGGCTTCGGAAGTGATCGAGACGGAAGAACCGCCGGTAAACGCGATCCGCAGAAAGAAAGATTCCTCCATTGTGGTTGGAATGAACCTGGTAAAGAATGGCGAGGCGGACGCATTTGTGTCGGCAGGCAGTTCTGGAGCAGTCCTGGTAGGCGGTCAGGTACTTGTGGGACGGATCAAAGGCGTGGAGCGTCCGCCGTTTGGCGCGCTCATCCCGACGGAAAAGGGTGTGTCCCTGCTGCTTGACTGCGGGGCAAACGTCGATTCCAGACCTTCCCATCTGGTGCAGTTCGCGCGTATGGGTTCTATTTATATGGAACATGTAATAGGAATTAAGAATCCGAGAGTCGGAATTGTGAATATCGGCGCTGAGGAGGAGAAGGGCAATGCCTTGGTCAAAGAAACCTTCCCGCTGTTAAAACAGTGCACCGACATCAACTTTACCGGAAGCATTGAGGCGCGGGAAATTCCGCATGGCGGAGCCGATGTCATCGTCTGTGAGGCATTTACGGGCAACGTCATCTTAAAGCTTTACGAGGGAACCGGCGCAGCGCTTATTTCCATGGTAAAGAAAGGCATGATGAGCTCCCTGCGCAGCAAGATCGGAGCCCTGCTTGTAAAACCGGCGCTCAAAGAGACCTTAAAGGCATTCGATGCCAGTCAGTACGGCGGCGCACCGATGTTAGGACTCAAAGGCCTGGTGGTAAAGACCCACGGAAGTTCCAAAGCTACCGAGGTCTGCAATTCCATTATTCAGTGTGTGACCTTCAAAGAACAGAAGATCAACGAAAAAATCAAAGAATGCCTGGACAGCCAGGCGCAGGGAGAGCAGTAATTCAGGCATAAAACTGCAAACCCAAGGGGCAATAACCGGATCTGTAAGTAAATTGTCCGGACACCGGACAATTACAAAATAAGCAAGAAAGAAAAGTTAGGAGAGGAAATTATGGAATTTGAGAAGTTACAGAACATCATCGCAGAGGTATTAAACATTGAGCCGGACGAGATCACCATGGAGACCACCTTCGTAGAAGATCTTGGCGCAGATTCCCTGGATATCTTCCAGATCATCATGGGCATTGAGGAAGAGTTCGACATCGAGATCCCGACTGAGGTTGCTGAGCAGATCGTCAGCGTTTCCGACGCAATTGAGCAGATCAAGAACGCACTGAACTAAGAACCGGAAAAACGGAACGCGCAATACAGGCGCAATATCATAAACAAAGAAAAAGGGGCTGTGCATTCCTTGCGCGCCCCTTTCCCATAATATGTGTGCACAGATTCCTGGCACACACAAATGAAGAACGATAAGGAGTGTTAACGTACATGAATCGTGATTTAAACGAGCTGGAAAAACGGTGCGGCTATACGTTCAAAGACAAGAGCCTGTTTCACCGTGCCCTGACGCACAGTTCTTATGCAAACGAGCATAAAAAGGACAAGGCAGTCTGCAATGAGCGTCTGGAGTTTTTGGGAGATGCCGTGCTGGAGCTGGTTTCGAGTGATTTTCTCTATCACAAATATCCGGAAAAACCAGAGGGAGAACTTTCCAAGATCCGCGCGAGCCTGGTATGCGAGCCGACCCTGGCTTACTGCGCAGCGGACCTGGAACTGGGAAGTTACCTGCTGCTTGGAAAAGGCGAGGAGGCGACCGGCGGAAGAGAGCGCAACTCTGTGGTTTCCGATGCCATGGAAGCTCTGATCGGTTCCATCTATCTGGATGGTGGTTTTGCTAATGCAAAAGAGTTCATTCACCGGTTTATTCTGAATGATATCGAGCACAAACAGCTCTTTTACGATAGCAAGACTATTCTGCAGGAGATGATCCAGGCAACCGCGGGCGCTCATCTGGAGTATGAGATCCTCCGCGAGGAAGGACCGGATCACCATAAGGTCTTTGAGGTGCGCGCAATGTGCGGCGGCGAAGAGTTAGGCCGCGGAACCGGCGGAACCAAGAAAGCAGCGGAGGCTGTGGCCGCTTACCATGGCATTTTGAAACTGAGAGGGAAAGAATGTATTTAAAGAGCATTGAGATACAGGGATTCAAATCCTTTGCCAACCGGATCCTCTTCGAGTTCCACAATGGCATTACCGGCATTGTCGGTCCGAACGGAAGCGGAAAGAGCAATGTCGCGGACGCGGTGCGCTGGGTACTCGGTGAACAGCGTGTAAAACAGCTTCGCGGCGGTTCCATGCAGGATGTCATCTTTGCGGGAACGGAAATCCGAAAGCCGCAGGGTTTTGCTTACGTTGCCATTACGCTCGATAATTCGGACCATCAGCTGCCCATCGACTACGATGAGGTCAAGGTGTCGAGACGTCTGTACCGTTCCGGTGAGAGTGAGTACAAGATTAACGGAACTGCCTGCCGCTTAAAAGATATCAGCGAGCTCTTCTATGACACAGGTATCGGTAAGGAAGGCTACTCCATCATCGGACAAGGACAGATCGACAAGATCTTAAGCGGCAAGCCGGAGGAACGGCGTGAACTGTTTGATGAGGCGGCCGGAATTGTAAAATTTAAGCGCAGGAAAGCAATCGCGCAGAAAAAGCTGGAAGATGAAAAGCAGAATCTGGTCCGCGTGAGCGATATCCTGTCCGAGCTGGAAAAACAGGTAGGACCGCTGGCAAAGCAGGCGGAGACCGCAAAAAAGTATCTGGCCCTGAAGGAAGAGCAGAAACGGTTCGATGTCAATCTCTTTTTGCTGGAGTCTGAGCAGAGTACAAAACAACTGGAAGACTTAAAGCAGAAAGAAGCGATCGTTTCCGGCGACCTGCAGGATGTGACCGCGCAGTCGGAACATTTGAAAGAGACTTACGCGAAGCTGGAGCAGGAAGTTGCGCAGCTGGACAGTGCTCTGACCGAAAAACGAAACCAGATGAACCAGGCAGAGATGCTCAAGGGAAATCTGGAAGGCCAGATCAATGTCTTAAAGGAACAAATCAACACGGAGAAGATGAACGCCGAGCATATCCGCTCCCGGATTGAGGCGATTGGCCATTCACTGGAAGAAAAGCAGGAACAGATCCGGAAATACCAGGAAGACAATGCGGGAATCGCAGAGTCGGAACAGGACAGCAGGGCCATGCAGGAGACTGCAGAAGCCGCTCTTATGGCTCTCGATGAAAATCTGATGCTCATGGAGCAGCAGATTGCGGATGCCAGAAACCGTGTAATTGCGGGCATGAGCGAGAGTGCCTCCATTCATGCCAGAGACCAGCGTTATGAGGCAATGCTTGAACAGGTGCAGGTGCGCAGGTCTGAGGTCTGCCAGAAACTTTTAAAGTTTAAGAGTGATGAATCCGTGCAGGATGAGCAGATTGAGACGGAGCGCAAAAAGCTGGCACAGACCACCGCACGCCTGGAAGAGCTGGAACTGGCGCAGACAGAGTGTGAAGGCCAGATGAGCCAGTGTGAGCAGGAAGTGCGCCGCCTGACCCGCGCGTTAAACGAAAAGCAGCAGGAATACCGCACCGCATATACCAAACTGGAATCTCTAAAGAACCTGGCGGAGCGCTACGAGGGCTACGGAGGCAGCATCCGCCGTGTCATGGAGGTCCGTGACCGGGTGCGCGGCATCCGGGGCGTGGTGGCAGATCTTGTTACAACCGAGAAAAAATATGAGACGGCCATCGAGACTGCGCTTGGCGGAAGCATCCAGAACGTGGTTACGGATTCAGAGCAGACAGCCAAGCAGCTGATTGAATATCTGAAGAAGAACCGCTATGGGCGCGTGACGTTCCTGCCCCTGACCAGTATCGGGCAAAACGGCGGATTTTCAAAGCCGGAGGCATTAAAAGAACCTGGCGTGATCGGGCTTGCCAGCGAACTGGTCCATGTGGAGCCGGAATACCAGGTGCTTGCGAAGTATCTGTTGGGGCGCGTGGTAGTGGCAGACACCATCGACCATGCGATCGCGCTTGCGAGAAAGTTTAAATACTCTCTGCGGATCGTTACGCTGGAGGGCGAGCTTTTAAGCGCAGGCGGTTCCATGACGGGCGGTGCCTTTAAAAATTCCAGCAACCTGCTGGGACGGCGAAGAGAGCTCGAGGAGCTTGAAGCAGCCTGTCAGAAAGCTCTGGAGTCCTCGGACCGTATTCAGGAGGAACTGACGCTGAATGAGGGACTTGCCCAGCAGAAGAAAGAGGAACTGGAAGCGATTAACAAAGAACACTATGAAGTTTCCCTGCAGGCCAACACCCGGCAGATGAGTGTTGCCCAGCTTGAGGACAAGCGTGAGGAGATCCGGGAGTCCTATCAGGATCTTGCCATGGAAAACAAGCAGATGGAAAGCCAGATCAGTGAGATTGAGGCTGGCAGAAAGAAGCTGGCAGCAGAACAGGAAACCCTGAAAAAAGACAGCGAGCAGGAGACTGCCCGCATGGAAACAGTAACCGGGGAACTGGAACAGCAGAAAAAAGTCCGCGAGGAAAAGGCGAAGGCTCTGGAGGCAATTCGTCTGGAGGCGGCAAACTTAAAACAGAAAGTCGATTTCGTGCAGGAAAACATCGGCCGTGTCGAGCAGGAAATGAAAACCCTGCAGGAGGAGCAGAACACGCTTCAGGAACACGGTACAGATTCCGGTTCCGTGATCGGGGAAAAGAACGCCGAGATTTCCCGTCTGCAGGGGCTGATTACCCATGCAGAGGAAGAAAAGCAGAAGATTGCCGCGGATATCGAGGCACAGACAGCGTTAAAGGAAGAAAAATCCGGCCAGCAGAAAGCGTTCTTTGGAAAGCGGGAAGAGTTATCGGGCCGCATCGGCAGCCTGGATAAGGAACTGTTCCGCCTGCAGGGACAGAAAGAAAAACTGGAAGAGCGCCGGGAGAGCCAGATCAGCTATCTGTGGGATGAGTATGAGCTGACTCCGGGTTCTGCAAAAGAACTGCGTATTCCGGAACTTTCTTCGCTTGCGGAGATCCGGAAGCGGATTGACGAACTGAAGGCTTCTGTCCGGGCGCTTGGCAGCGTCAATGTCAATGCCATCGAGGATTATAAAGAAATCTCAGAGCGTTACGAGTTCATGAAGACCCAGCACGATGACCTGGTGGAGGCGGAAGCCACCCTGCAGGGCATCATTCAGGAGCTGGATACCGGCATGCGGCGCCAGTTTGAAGAAAAGTTCGCGGAAATCCGGAAAGAATTTGACCGGGTATTCAAGGAACTCTTCGGGGGCGGACACGGTACGTTGTCTTTACAGGAAGATGAGGATATTCTGGAAGCAGGCATTCAGATCATTGCCCAGCCGCCGGGCAAGAAACTGCAGAATATGATGCAGCTTTCCGGCGGGGAAAAAGCGCTGACGGCGATCTCCCTGCTGTTTGCGATCCAGAACTTAAAACCGTCCCCGTTCTGCCTTCTGGACGAGATCGAGGCGGCACTGGATGATTCCAACGTAGACCGTTATGCCAGCTATTTGCATAAACTGACAAAGAATACGCAGTTTATTGTGATCACCCACCGGCGAGGTACCATGGTGGCGTCGGACCGCCTGTATGGAATTACCATGCAGGAAAAGGGCGTGTCGACCCTGGTATCGGTCAATCTGATCGAGGACCAGCTGGACGCGTAATGCATCGGACCCATGGCAAATGTGTCATCAGGGAAAAGACCGGGATGCCGGCATGGAATATAAAACATACATGAGGAGGTTTGCTAGTGGAAGAAAAGAAGAAAGGCTTTTTCAGCCGTCTGGTTGAAGGCTTAAACAAAACGAGAGAAAACATCGTTTCCGGCATGGATTCCATCTTCAGTGGCTTTTCTGCCATTGATGAGGATTTCTATGAGGAACTGGAAGAGACGCTCATTATGGGAGATCTGGGTATCCAGACGACCATGTCTGTGCTGGAAGATCTGCGAAAAAAAGTAAAAGAGCAGCATATTAAGGAGCCATCCGAATGCAAACAGCTCCTGATTGATTCCATCCGGGAACAGATGGATCTTGGCGAGAACGCTTATGAGTTTGAGAACCGCAAATCCGTAGTTCTGGTAATCGGCGTAAACGGCGTTGGCAAGACCACTTCCGTCGGAAAGCTGGCTGGTCAGTTGAAGGATGAGGGCAAAAAGGTTATTCTGGCAGCAGCCGATACGTTCCGTGCGGCAGCAATCGAGCAGCTGACGGAGTGGGCGAACCGCGCAGGCGTGGAGATCATCGCGCAGCAGGAGGGCTCTGACCCGGCAGCGGTTATTTATGATGCCGTAGCGGCAGCCAAATCCCGTCAGGCCGATGTGCTGATCTGTGATACCGCAGGCCGCCTGCACAACAAGAAAAATCTGATGGAAGAGTTAAAGAAGATCAACCGCATTATCGACAAGGAGTACCCGGACGCTTACCGGGAGACCCTGGTTGTTTTAGATGGAACAACCGGACAGAATGCCATGGCACAGGCGAAGCAGTTTATGGAGGTTGCTGATATCACCGGCATTATCCTGACAAAGCTCGATGGAACCGCAAAGGGCGGCATTGCCGTGGCAATCCAGTCAGAGCTTGGCATTCCGGTCAAATATGTGGGCGTGGGAGAGAAGATCGACGATCTGCAGAAGTTTGATTCCCAGGATTTCGTCAATGCCCTGTTTGATGTAAAGAAAGACTAACAAAGGAGAAGAGAGATTATGGAAAAGGATCAGGTATTAGAGGAGCAGAAGGAAGAGGGTTTAACTCTCGAAAAATTTGAGGAGGCTTCCGAGGAAGTCAAGAAAGTAACCCAGGAGACCAAGCTGGTTTACAGTGAGTATTTTTCCGCTGCAACCGGAAACAAGGTATACTTCAAACCGGAGAACATGCAGTACACCGGCGCTTACAAGGTACGCGGCGCTTACTACAAGATCAGCACACTTTCTGAAGAGGAAAAACAGCGCGGACTCATCACCGCATCCGCAGGAAATCATGCGCAGGGCGTGGCTTACGCAGCAAAGCTGGCTGGCATTCCGGCAACCATTGTGATGCCAACCACCACACCGCTCATGAAAGTAAACCGCACCAGAAGCTATGGCGCTGAGGTTGTGCTTTACGGAGATGTGTTCGATGAGGCATGCGACCACGCTTACGAGCTGGCAGCAGAGCACGGATACACCTTTGTGCATCCGTTCAATGACCTGGATGTGGCAACTGGTCAGGGAACCATTGCCATGGAGATCATCAAGGAACTGCCGACCGTAGACTATATCCTGGTTCCGATCGGCGGCGGCGGACTGTGCACCGGTGTTTCCACCCTTGCCAAACTGTTAAATCCGAAGATCAAAGTCATCGGCGTAGAGCCGGCAGGAGCAAACTGCATGCAGGAGTCCTTAAAGGCAGGCCATGTGCTGACACTTCCGACCGTGAACACCATCGCAGATGGTACTGCAGTAAAACGTCCGGGAGAGAAGCTGTTCCCGTACATCCAGAAAAATGTGGATGAGATCATCACCGTGGAGGATTCCGAGCTGATCGTGGCATTCCTCGACATGGTAGAGAACCACAAGATGATCGTGGAGAACTCCGGCCTGTTAACCGTAGCTGCCCTGAAGCACTTAAACGTACAGAAAAAGAAGATCGTTTCCATCTTAAGCGGCGGCAATATGGATGTCATCACCATGTCTTCCGTCGTACAGCACGGCCTGATCCAGAGAGACCGTATCTTTACCGTATCCGTTCTGCTTCCGGACAAGCCAGGCGAGCTGGCAAAGGTTTCAACGCTCCTTGCTGACCAGCGCGGCAATGTCATTAAGCTCGAACACAATCAGTTCATCAGCATCAACCGCAATGCGGCTGTAGAGCTTAGGATCACCCTTGAGGCAGAGGGAACCGACCACAAGAACCGCATCGTACAGGCATTAAACGACGCAGGTTACCGCCCGAAGCTGGTGAAGTCCAAAGGTACCTACAGTGACTAAGCCTGATCGGGGATGAAGTATGAATAGCATAACAGATGAAAAGTTAAAACCGCTGCGCCAGAACATTCACTATTTTCTGAAATGGACGCTGATCTCCCTGGTGACCGGCACCATCGTCGGACTGATCGGCACCCTGTTTGGCCGCGGCATCCAGCTTGTCACTTCCTTCTGGAAGGGACATGGCTGGACCCTGTTTCTGATGCCGCTTGCCGGACTTGCCATTGTCTGGCTGTACCGCGTATCTCATGAGGAGAAAAACCGCGGAACAGATATGGTTATCGATTCCATTTCTGCCGGAGAAGATGTGACGGCAGCAACCGCGCCGCTGATCTTTGTATCCACACTCTTAAGCCATGCGGTGACGGCTTCCGCCGGAAGAGAGGGAGCTGCGCTGCAGCTTGGCGGAAGTCTGGGAAACGTGATCGGAAAAGTCATCCGGCTGGATGAAAAAGACCGCAAGATCGCCATTATGTGTGGTATGAGCGCCGGATTTGCGGCGCTGTTTGGAACGCCGCTCGCGGCAGGCATATTTGCCATGGAAGTCATCAGCATCGGTGTCATGTATTACGCGGCGCTGGTTCCGTGCCTGTTCGCGGCCTTTCTGGGAGCAGCTATTTCCGGTCATCTGGGCCTGGTTCCGGAGCATTATGAGATTGGCCTGGTTCCAGAGTTTGGCCTTTCCGGGGCAGCGTTTTCTGTTCTCCTTGGAATCCTGTGTGCATGCGTGGGAATTTTTCTGTGCGTCAGCCTGCACCAGTGCGGGCATCTGTACCGGAAATATTTCCCGAACCCGTACATCCGCATCCTGGCAGGTTCTGCGATCTTTATTGTGCTGACCCTGCTGTTCCCGTCCCGCTTATACAACGGAAGCGGTGCGCAGATCATTGAGCGGGTGTTTGAGGGCGAGGCCATTCCAGTTTACGCGTTCCTTTTAAAGATCCTGTTTACCGGCGCGGCGCTGGGAGCTGGCTTTAAGGGCGGGGAGATCGTGCCGACCCTGACAGTGGGCGCGGCCTTTGGCTATGTGGTATCTCTGGTGACCGGACTTCCGGTGGGCCTTTGTGCCTCCGCCGGCATGGCATGCCTGTTTGTCAGCGTGACCAACTGCCCGGTATCCACCATGTTCATGGCGTTTGAGCTGTTTGGCTTTTCCGCCATGCCGTATTATTCCATCGCGGTAGCCGTGTGCTTTACCCTGTCGGGATATTACGGGCTGTATCACAGCCAGAAATTTGTGTATTCTAAGATCCGGACGGAATTTATTAACCGAAAATCAAATGAGTAAATGTTGCAGGTGCCAGTATGTATTAGAACGATACCGGCACCTGTTTCTGCAATAGTGAGGATAAACCTATGACAAAAAAACAAAAGACCCTGGAGATCATCCGGAGGCTGAAGGAGGAGTACCCGGATGCGGACTGCACCCTGGACTACGAGGAGGCGTGGAAACTTTTAGTGAGTGTGCGCCTGGCGGCCCAGTGTACCGATGAGCGGGTCAACAAGGTGGTTCCGGCTCTCTACGAGAAATTTCCGGATGTGAATGCCCTGGCAGACGCTCCGGTGGATGAGATCGAGGAAATTGTGCGGCCATGCGGCCTGGGAAAGAGCAAAGCACGGGACATCAGTGCCTGCATGAAAATGCTGCGGGATGAGTACGGCAGCAAAGTGCCGGAGGATTTCAATGCTCTCTTAAAACTTCCTGGTGTAGGAAGAAAGAGCGCGAACCTCATTATGGGGGATGTGTTTGGAAAGCCTGCCATCGTCACCGATACCCACTGTATCCGCCTGGTAAACCGCATGGGCCTGGTGGACGGCATCAAAGAGCCGAAGAAAGTAGAGATGGAACTCTGGAAGCTGGTGCCGCCGGAGGAGGGCAGCGATTTCTGCCACCGCCTGGTATGGCACGGAAGAGAAGTCTGCACCGCCCGCACCAAACCGTACTGTGACCGGTGCTGCCTGGCGGATATCTGTCCGAAAGTCGGTGTATAAAAAAGAAAACAAAAATTTTTGCAAGTGTCAAGAAAAAATACTTGACAGCAAAGCGCCTTTCGTGTATGATAGCCAAGGTGATGTTATGGAAAGCATTGTAAAACAAAGTTTGCTTTATGATTTTTATGGAGAACTGCTCACAGAGCATCAGCGCAGCATCTACGAGGACGTCGTCTTCAATGACATGTCCTTAAGTGAGATTGCGGAGGAGAACGGGATCAGCCGTCAGGGTGTTCACGATCTTATCAAGCGCTGCGACAAAATCTTAAGCGGGTACGAGGACAAGCTGCATTTGATCAGCAAGTTCCAGACAACGCGTCTTATGGTGGAGGAGATCCATAAAAAGACCCGGATTTTCAAAGAGACAAAAGATGAAAGTCTGATTGACGAGATTGAGCAGATTTCCAATGACATCATGGAACTTTGATTTCGGCGTATGCCGTGATCGGTTCTGAACAGGAGGTTACCTATGGCGTTTGAAAGCTTATCCGATAAACTGCAGAACGTGTTTAAAAACCTGCGCGGCAAAGGCCGTTTAAGCGAAGCGGATGTAAAAACTGCGCTCAAGGAAGTCAAGATGGCTCTCCTGGAGGCAGACGTAAGCTTCAAGGTTGTAAAACAGTTCATAAGCTCCGTTCAGGAACGCGCCGTTGGCGAAGAAGTGCTTGGTTCCCTGCAGCCGGGCCAGATGGTGATCAAGATCGTTAACGAAGAACTGATCCGCCTGATGGGTTCCGATACTACGGAAATCGCATTAAAGCCTACCAACGAGATTACTGTCATCATGATGGCAGGTCTCCAGGGTGCAGGTAAGACGACAACGACAGCGAAGATCGCAGGAAAGCTGAAGGCAAAGGGCCGCAAGCCGGTTCTGGTTGCCTGTGATGTTTATCGTCCCGCAGCAATCCAGCAGCTCCAGATCAACGGAGACAAACAGGGTGTTCCGGTCTTCTCTATGGGAGAAAATCAGAACCCGGTCAATATCGCAAAAGCCGCTGTGGAGCACGCGGCAAAGAATGGATACAATGTGGTGATCCTTGATACCGCCGGACGCCTTCATGTAGATGAAAGCATGATGGAGGAACTCGAGAACATCAAAGCGGCTGTGAACGTAGACCAGACAATCCTGGTGGTAGATGCCATGACCGGTCAGGACGCAGTCAATGTAGCATCCAATTTCCAAGATAAAGTCGGCATCGACGGTGTCATCCTTACCAAACTGGATGGCGACACTCGAGGCGGTGCAGCCCTTTCCATCCGGGCTGTGACTGGTAAACCGATCTTATATATTGGTATGGGAGAGAAACTTTCCGATCTGGAACAGTTTTACCCGGACCGTATGGCATCCCGAATCCTGGGCATGGGAGATATCCTTACCCTGATCGAGAAAGCCGAGATGGAGGTTGACGAGGAAAAGGCAAAGGAAATGAGCCAGAAACTGCGCAAAGCAGAGTTTGACTACAACGATTTCCTGGACCAGATGCGTCAGATCAAAAAAATGGGCGGACTGACCAGCATCATGAGTATGATGCCTGGTATGTCTCAGATGAAAGGCGGTATCCCGGAAGTGGACGAAAAGTCCATGGACCGTGTGGAAGCCATCATCCTGTCCATGACAAAAGAGGAGCGCGCAAATCCGGGCCTCTTAAATCCTTCCCGCAAACAGCGCATTGCAAAGGGCGCAGGAGTGGATATCAGCGAGGTGAACCGTATTGCCAAGCAGTTTGATCAGATGAAAAAAATGATGAAGCAGCTTCCTGGCATGATGGGCGGCAAGCGCGGCCGAAGCGGTGGACTGGGCGGTATGCTCGGAAAACTGAAAATGCCGTTCTAGGCAGTTTAATTTGGTAACAATACAGATTTCTGTATTTGTTGGTATATTATCAGTATAATTTTAAGGAGGTGAAATTGACATGGCAGTAAAGATGAGATTAAGAAGAATGGGTGCTAAGAAAAAACCTTTCTATAGAGTCATTGTTGCAGATTCCAGATCCCCGAGAGATGGCAGATTCATCGCTGAGGTTGGTACTTACGATCCGAACCAGGAGCCGAGCGTTATCAAGTTTGACGAGGAGGCTACCAAGGAGTGGTTAGCAAACGGCGCACAGCCGACCGACCGTGTAGCAAAGCTTCTGAAGACCGCTGGCATTCAGTAATCTGAGAGGTGATCGCTATGAAAGAACTGGTTGAGGTTATTGCAAAAGCATTAGTTGACAATCCGGACGAGGTGGTTGTTACCGAGACCGAAAAGGAAAGCGGCACTTTTATTGAGTTAAAGGTTGCCCCATCTGATATGGGAAAGGTGATTGGCAAGCAGGGACGCATTGCGAAAGCAATCCGCTCCGTTGTCAAGGCAGCCGCTTCCAAAGAAGAAAAAAAGGTTGTTGTAGATATACAGTAACCATCAGAAACTGTCGTCGG
>CAKRRJ010000064.1 GCA_934394615.1 uncultured Lachnospiraceae bacterium | reverse complement strand
TGTACATTACCATTTATAGCACGAGTTGTTAGCACTGTCAAGTGTTGAGTGCTAATTTTATCTAATTTTTATAACTTTCCCCTTTCTTTTTTACTCTCTTCGTATTAGAATTACTTTTATAAAGAATATTCGTAACGGTCGGCAAATGAAACCGCGGCGAATGTTCAAAGAAAGGAGTACAGGGGTATGGCAAAAAAAGCTTTTGGAAAACTGGCAGCACTCTTAACCGTTGCAGGCGCTGCTGCAGCCGGCATTTCTTACCTGACGAAATACCGGTCTTTTAATAAGGAACTGGACGAAGACTTCCACGATTTTGAGGACGAGGACGATACTCCGGTACCGGACAGCACCATGAGCCGCAACTATGTTTCTCTCCACGCAGACAAGGACGAGTTCCTGGTAGCCGCAGGTGACATGATGAATGCTGCAAAAGATGCAGCAAGCGCGGCCAAAAATATGGTAAAGGATGCCGCTGCCATTGTTGCGGACAACACCCGCGAGGCAGTCAGTGTCGCAAGAGACGGCGCGCAGAAAGCCGGAACTGCCGCTGAAGAGGCAGCTGAGGACGTTGTGGAAAAAGCAGAGAGCGTTGTCGAGGACGCTGCCATTGAAGCGGCAGATCTCATGGAAGATGCCGCAGAGACTGCAGAAGCCGTTGTGGAAAAAGCCACTAAAAAACTGGCAGACGTAACCATGGAAGATGCGGAGGAAACCGCCGCAGAGGAGGAACCGGCTGAAGAAGCGGCCGACGCTTCTGAAGAAACAGCAGCTGCAGATTCCGAGTCAGAAGCAGACGAGGCCGTCAAAACAGCCGCCGCAGAAACTTCCGCCACCACAGTCAGCGAAGATACCGAAGTATAACCGATAATATCCCGCAGCATTACCGGAGGCATCACAGGTGCCTCCCTGAAATGAGAAACAGCAAAACGGAACGAACCGGATCAGGCACATGCCTTTTCCAGTCCGTTCCGTTTTTATTTTCGTCTTATATCGTTTCTTATTTCTGTTCGGATCTCCAGCATTCCTTAAGAATACGGATGCCCGCTTCAATCTGCGCCTCATTCAGACTTGCATATCCCAGAATCACAGTGGACGGGCGGTGATTGTGCTCCGGATGAATAAAATAACTGCTGAGTCCATACACTTTCACCCCGGCCTCTGCTGCCTTTCGGATCAGTGCTTCCTCCGTTTCTCCGCTTCTTGCTGTCAGCAGGATATGGATTCCGGCATTCTCCCCGCGGATCTCAAACTGATCCCGCAGCGGCTCAATCTGTTCCATCAACGTATCATGCTTGGTTTTATAGATGGCGCGCATGCGGTTTAAATGGCGTTCAAAATACCCCTGTGATAAAAACTGGTACAGGATATTCTGGTCAATGCGGGATACTGTGGACGCATAGAACGAAGTCTGGCTGCGATAGCGCTTTAAAAGCTGCATCGGCAGAACCAGATAGCTCACACGAATGGCCGGGGCAATGCACTTGGAAAAGGTTCCAAGATAAATGACCCGGCCGCTCCGGTCCATTCCCTGCAGCGCCGGAATCGGCTTTCCGCGGTAGCGGAATTCACTGTCGTAATCATCCTCAATGATGTAGCGTCCCGGCTCCTCTGCAGCCCAGCGCAAAAGCTCCTGGCGGCGGCCAACCGGCATAACGATCCCGGTCGGAAACTGATGAGACGGCATGACGTACGCCACATCTGCCCCACTCTCCGCAAGAATCCCCGGTTCCATGCCGTTTGCATCCATCTCTACCGGGCATACCTCACAGCCAAGGCTCTGAAACACCCGGTACGCCTGCTTGTATGTCGGGTTTTCCATGGCGATCACGCGCTTTCCGCCAAGGATCTGATACAGCAGCATGAGCAGGTACTCACTTCCGGCTCCCACGATGATCTGCTCCGGGCTGCAGTTTACGCCGCGGGCAGAATGCAGATAGCTGCGGATGGCTTCCCGGAGGCCCGGCTCACCCTGATGGTTTCCAGAGTGGAACATTTCTTTGTTGTCATCCACCAGCGTATTCCGGCTCAGCTTCCGCCACACATGGTAGGGAAAACTGTCCAGGTCTATGCCGCGCGGAGAAAAATCCACCAGCCAGCCCGCATCCGGCTCCGCGGTAGTCTCCATCTCTTTCTCGCCGGATGGCCCGGTCTCCACCAGTTCTTCCAGATGGCTTACAAAATAGCCGCGGCACGGCCGGGATTCCATGTATCCCTCGGCCAGCAGCTGGTCATAGGCCATCTGCGTTGTGCTGCGGCTAACTTTTAAATGCTCCGCCAGTACCCGCGTGGAGGGAAGACGGTCCCCCTCTTTCAGGGTACCGCTCCGGATCTCCGCGCAGATATGGGAGTAGATCTGTTCATACAGTGGTTTTTTCGACCGGGAATCAAGCGGAATCAAAAGTTCCATAATTGCATCCCCTAATCCGATTATTTCCAAATGTTATTTCTGGATCTTGAAAGAACTCTTTAAGGAAACGATACGGTTAAATACCGGCTCGCCCGGTTTGCTGTCCTTGCAGTCCGCGCAGAAGAAACCATTGCGGACGAACTGGAAGCTGTCGTAAGCCTTTGCCTCTGCAAGAGCCGGCTCTACATAGCAGTTCTTTAAGATGGTGAGAGAGTTCGGGTTTAAGTTGAGGCTTCCGTCCTCGTTTAACTTGCCCTTCTCCTCGTCTACGATGTTCTCGTACAAGCGTACCTCAACCTGCTTTGCAGTCTCGGCTGCAACCCAGTGGATAGTGCCCTTTACCTTACGCTCGCAGAAACCGGAACCGCTCTTGGTTGCCGGATCGTAGGTAGCGTGTACAACGGTGATGTTGCCGTTCTCGTCTTTCTCGAAACCGGTGCAGGTTACGAAGTAAGCGCTCATGAGACGTACCTCGTTGCCCGGGAAGAGACGGAAGTATTTGCGCGGCGGCTCCTCCATAAAGTCCTCGCGCTCAATGTAAAGTTCTCTGCCAAACGGGACCATACGGGAACCAAGTTCCGGGTTCTCCAGGTTATTCGGAACCTCCAGCATCTCGGTCTGGCCTTCCGGATAGTTGTCGATGACCAGTTTTACCGGATCGAGAATTGCCATCATGCGGGCTCTCTTCAACTTTAAGTCCTCACGGATGCAGTACTCCAGCATTGCGTAGTCTACAGAACTGTTCGCCTTGGAGACGCCAACCAGGTCTACAAACTTGCGGATGGATTCCGGAGTGTAGCCGCGTCTGCGCAGTGCCGCAATGGAAACCAGGCGCGGGTCGTCCCAGCCATCTACGATGCCGTCTTCTACCAGCTTTTTAATGTAGCGCTTACCGGTAATGACATTGGTCAGGTACAGTTTCGCGAACTCAATCTGGCGCGGCGGGTTTTCGAACTCGCACTCGCGTACCACCCAGTCGTACAGCGGACGATGGTCCTCAAACTCCAGGGTGCAGATGGAATGGGTGATGTGCTCGATTGCGTCCTCGATTGGATGCGCAAAGTCGTACATCGGGTAAATGCACCATGCATCGCCGGTGTTGTGGTGTGTCATGCGTGCCACACGGTAGATAACCGGATCTCTCATATTGATGTTCGGGGAAGCCATGTCGATCTTCGCGCGAAGCACCTTCTCGCCGTCCTGGTACTTGCCCTCTTTCATCTCCTCGAAGAGTTTTAAATTCTCCTCGATGCTGCGGTTGCGGTACGGGCTCTCTTTACCCGGGGTAGTAAAGTCGCCGCGGTACTCACGGATCTGATCCGCAGTCAGGTCACAGACGAATGCCTTTCCCTTCTTAATTAAAAGAACCGCGCACTCGTACATCTGCTGGAAGTAGTTGGACGCGAAGAACAGTCTGTCTTCAAAATCCGCACCCAGCCATTTTACATCTGCCTTGATGGACTCCACGAACTCCGTCTTCTCCTTAGTCGGGTTGGTGTCATCAAATCTTAAGTTGAACTTGCCGCCGTATTTCTGCGCAAGGCCATAGTTTAATAAAATAGACTTAGCATGTCCGATATGCAGGTAGCCGTTCGGCTCCGGCGGGAAACGGGTCTGAACATGGTCATAAACACCCTCTGCCAGATCTTTGTCGATCTCCTGCTCAATAAAGTTCTTGGAAACAACTTCTTTTTCTTCGGCTGTCTCTAAAACTTCTTTTTCTTTTTCCATCGTGAAGTCCTCCATACTGTTTGCGGCCACCACTTATACGCCGCATGATAATAACTTATCATAACACATTTCCTTAAAATGGGAAAGGGGGTAAATGGCTTCCAAATTTTTTAAACTTTTTTTGAAAATACTGTTGACAAATAGATATCCCCATGCTATATTATACAAGGTTCGCTGCTGTGGCTCAGTCGGTAGAGCGTCGCATTGGTAGTGCGGAGGTCACGGGTCCGATTCCCGTCAGCAGCTCTTTTCTTTTAGCCGAAAACATTTGAAAAATCAAGTGTTTTCGGCTTTTTTCGTTTCTAAAACATGGAAGACAGCATGGTTGACCAGGTATCGTACGGGATTTTCCGTTCAGAAAATCCCTGCTGCTTCACTCTCATTTGCTTTCCTGTTTTTCCCAACACCGGCTCTCCACAAACAGCCTTGTCAGTTCCGGATCGAGTTTTCCTTCTTTTTCTGCCATATCCTTTAAAATTCCAATCGCTTTGTCCACCGGCATGCCCGGCTTATAGGGACGGTCATCCGCCACAAGCGCATCGAAAATATCGAGAATGGTAATGATGCGCACCTCCATGGGAATCTGCTCTGCCTTCAAATGATGCGGATATCCGCTTCCGTCCAGAAGTTCATGGTGCGCGACCGCCCACTCCCGCACGTGGGACAGTTCTTCAGGAAAGCAAATCTCAGAAAGGAGCCTGTCCGTGATCACCACATGGCTCTCCATGACAGCACGCTCTTCCTCTGATAAAGTTCCCTTGCGGATCATGAGCATCTGAAATTCTTCCCGGGTAAGCCATAAAGCGGTGCTCCCATCTTCTTCCGTATAGGTCTTTTCGTGGATCCAGCGCACTTCATCCCGGAGCGCTTCCGGGCAGAATCCTGCTGTATTTGCGTGGAGCACCACACTTCTCGCCTGCCTCAGCTCTGCTTCCCGTGCCTCTGCCTCTTTCTTTGACAGCGTTCCCTTTAAAAACGCAATCTGTGTAAGCAGATGAATCCGGTCAAAGCGGTTCATCACGGTCAGTTTCTGTTCTGGCAAAAGCCTTGCGTCTTTATTCATAACCTCAAGCGGGATCACCAGCTTGCCAATATCATGAAGCCAGATGCTCATGAGAAGTTCGTTGCGGTGTGAAGCTGAGAACAGGGGTTCTTTTCCCGCCTCTTCTGCCTTTTTGTTGAGATAAGCGAGAAAAACGCTTCCATTCTCGACCATATGCCTGGTATGGCTGGCATTGTACGGTGTTCTCTCATCGATTGCGGAAGACATGACACGCACAAAAGACCGGAACAGTTCCTTAATGCGTTCAAACGCAAGCGCAGTCTGATCCTCAGGAACCTGGCCTCCCGCCAGATCCGAAGCTGAAATAATCTTTTCCATATGCTGTAATTCTTTTTCCGTCATAGATATTTCCCTCCGATTTCTCTTCTGCATGACATAACTGTTTTTATTATAATGCAGGAACTCCGGGAATGGAACCCGGAAAACATTCCTGCTCCTGCTTTTTTGTTTTTTCCGTCACAGCGCAAAAACACGCCTCATACTCTAAAGTAAAAAAACAATGAGGCATATTATGGCTGAAAACGATACACATTACAACGGAACTCCTGACAGGAATGATAATGAGGCAGTGGCTCCGCTTCCAACTCCGGAGGAAGGCGGCGCAGTTTACCCGGGCAATGAGGAAAACATTCCGGTCACTCCGCTTCCGAACCCGGAAGAAGGCGGAGCGGTTTATCCTGGTAATGACGCAAATACTCCGGTCATTCCACTCCCGGGATTTGAAGAAGGCGGTCCGGTGTACCCTGGAAATGACAATACCGGAAGCATTGGCGGAAACTGGAACTGGGGCGGTGGAAACAACGGGAACTGGGGCAACCATGGCAATAACAGCAATGGAAATGGCTGGAATACTGGTTTCTTCCCACTAACTCCCACGAACCCCACCATCTCCCCGCGCTACTACGGGCAGGTTCGTTTTCTGAACGCCTCCACCAACAGCTTTGCCGTCAACATCACCATCGACGGAACCGCTTATGCCATCAACTCCCGATTTGGCACAATCTCCAATTATGACTGGATCTCCGATGGTTTCCATACCGTTACCGTGCGGCGCGCTTCCGGCATGCGTTCTGTGCTTCTGCAGCAGAACTTCCCATTTACCGCAGGTAAAAAGACAACCATGGTCCTGGTTGATTCTTCCTCCGGCGGCCTGGAACTGGTTCAGGTGTCCGACACCGGCTGCAATACCCGCGCCTACAACACTGGCTGCTACCGCTTTGCCAATATGACCTATAGCGGTTCCCGGTACGACCTGCTGCTCTACGGCGGCGAAACCGTATTCCGCAACGTGGCGTTCCAGACCGTCACTCCTTACAAGCAGGCCATGGCTGGCACCTACCAGTTTTATGTGACAAACTCCAGCAGTTCCTCCTTCCTGCGGGAGATCCCGATCATCGTCATTGGCACCTCCGGATCCGGCATGGTCACTGGACTCAGCCAGAACCAGCCGCTGCTCTCCGCACAGATTGAGATTGCATCGGGTCAGAATTACACTTCGTACCTGATCGGAAATACCTGGTCCGATATGGGCCTGCGGCTCCTGACCGTAGAAGATTAGAAATTTTTCATCCTCATAAAAACGGGTTGGCAGCGCATGATTCGGAATGCGCTGCCAACCCGTTTAATATGTGTATTTCGCCTGATAATTGGCTTCATCTGCAATATACTGTTTCACCTGATCGCTCTGCCCGCCGGATGACGCAAACGCCGGATCCATAAGGGACCAGCTGTGGCCATCAAAATAGATCATATCATCAATCCAGCCGGCACGCTCGGTGTAAACGCTCACCCACGCATGGTAAAGCTCGCCGCTGTATCCGATTACCAGCCGGGCCGGAATATTCTGCGAGCGCAGCATTGCCGTCATCAGCGCCGCATAATCAAAACAGATGCCTTTTTTCTGTTCCAGTACCTGATCGATGTCCGGAAGATAACCGCTCTGCACGGTTGCCGCCCGTACCGTATCGTAAGAAAGATTCCGGACCACAAAATGGTATATCTTCCCGACTGCACTGATTTCATCGGGTGCCGCAGCCACCAGCTCCGCGGCCTTTTTTACCACGGCACTTCCCTCCGAAAAATTTACATACTGATTTGGCATAAGAAACGGTGCAAATTCATCCCGCAGGCTGACCTGAATGCGCTGGCTGAACACCTGCGCATACTGATTCCCACTCACATGCTCAAAAAGCCGGATGCTGTAGGTTCCATCCCCTTCTGTAAGCGGAAACACTTCATAGGCATCACTCACATGCAGATCGTATGTGTATGTGGATGATTTCGTGATCTGAATCTTGACCCGGCCCGGTTTCTGGCTGTACCGGATCATGACGTAACCATCTTCTGTATGGGAAGCATCCACCAGGGCACGTCCGTTTCCGTAAGTAACCGTTCCATCCGCCACCGGGGTCCGTACATTGCCGTCCGCCGATGGTCTCCAGGAAAACAGGGCCACGGGCAGCAGTACCGCTGCCATGGCTTTTCCGGTCCGGCTCTTCCACATACACAAAACCTCTTTTTATTTTTAATTCAAACGCTGTCTCACGATCTCGTAAGCCAGCACGCCTGCTGCCACCGAAGCGTTCAGGGAATCGATATCTCCCTTCATCGGGATGGACGCGATCATGTCGCATTTCTCCCGCACCAGCTTGCCGACTCCGTTTCCTTCGTTGCCGATCACAAGGCCGATCGGTCCCTTTAAGTTCAGGCGGTACATGATCTCGCCGCCCATATCCGCGCAGACAAACCAGAGACCGCGTTTTTTCAGGTCTTCAATGGTCTGCGCCAGGTTAGTAACCTTTGCTACCGGAGTGTAGTTTAAAGCGCCCGCGGAGGTTTTTGCCACAGTCGCGGTAAGGCCCGCTGCCCGGTGCTTCGGAATGATGACGCCGTGCGCACCTGCCAGGTTCGCGGTACGGATGATGGCACCCAGGTTGTGCGGATCCTCAATGCCGTCTAACAGAAAGATAAACGGCGGCTCGCCTTTCTCTTCCGCTGCCTTTAAGATATCCTCCACCTCTGCGTACTCGTAAGCAGCCGCATAGGCGATCACGCCCTGGTGCTTTCCGGTCTCGGACATCTGGTCGAGGCGCTCTCTCGGAACAAAATTGATGATAGCATCGGTCTTTCTTGCCTCTCTCACAATGGTCTGGACCGGGCCATCTTTACAGCCGTCCTGGACAAAGAGTTTGTCAATCGTCTTTCCGGAACGGAATGCCTCCAGTACGGCATTGCGTCCTTCTATGGTCAGTTCTTCGTATCTCATGAAAGTTCTCCAATCTTTTCGAGTCCGTCCCGGATGAGTTCCAGGAGACGGTCATGCCGCGCCTGCAGGTACAGATACCCCACCAGCGCTTCAAAGCCGGTTGCCATGCGGTAATCAATCATGGTGGCATGTTTTGCCGTGGTCGCTGACTTCGCGTTGCGGCCCCGCTTGTATACCGCCAGCTCTTCCTCCGTCAGGTCATCCTGAATGGCCTTGATGATATTTGCCTGCGTCTCTGCCTTTACAAGGCTGGCGCTCTTTTTGTGCATCTTGTTCACCTGCATGCTGCCATGGTTGATGACCTTGGTGCGGATGAGCAGCTCATAGACTGCGTCACCGATATAAGCCAGAACCAGCGGTGAATAAGTGCACGGATCCACCGCTTCCAGATTTAATGCTTTCGCGATGGCGTCTTCGATCTTTATGCTCTCTTCCATTTTACACCCTCTCTGGTATCTTCCAGAACGATGCCCATGTCGAGAAGCTTCTGGCGGATCTCATCGGCCAGGGCGAAGTTCTTCTCTTTTCTTGCCTGCTGTCTTGCGGCGATCATCTCCTCTACCTCGCTGTCAAGCACTTCTGCCTTGCGCTCGGTCTTTACGCCAAGTACGTCGCAGAGCTTTGCGATGGTACCGGAAAGCAGCTCCACATAAGCCTTGCTGCTGTTCTCGTCGGCCGTGCTGTTTGCCAATTTTACCAGCTCGAAAACTGCGGAGATGGCATCTGCCGTGTTGAAGTCGTCGTCCATGGCTGCCTCATATTTTGCGACAAGTTCGGAAACCGTCTTCTGATATTCCTTCTCTGTCTCAGTATATGCGTCACCGGATGCTTTTGCCAGCAGCTCTTTTAAGCGTTCTGCCGCGGTCACGATACGCTCCAGGCCGTTCTTAGAAGCCTCCATCAGCTCTGCGCTGAAGTTGATCGGGCTGCGGTAATGCGCGCTCAGCATGAAGAAGCGCAGTACCTGCAGGTCGTATTTCTCGCCGATCTCGCGGACGGTAAAGAAGTTTCCGAGAGATTTGGACATTTTCTTATTGTCAATGTTTAAGAATCCGTTGTGCATCCAGTAGTTTGCGAAGGTTTTGTCGTTTGCTGCCTCAGACTGCGCGATCTCGTTCTCGTGGTGCGGGAAGATGAGGTCCTCGCCGCCTGCGTGGATGTCGATCTGCTCGCCCAGGTACTTCTTGGACATGACAGAGCACTCAATGTGCCAGCCCGGACGGCCCTGGCACCACGGAGACTCCCAGTAAGGCTCGCCATCTTTTTTCGGCTTCCAGAGAACGAAATCGGACGGATCTTCCTTGTTCTCCTCACCGGTCACCTTCAGTTCACGGAAGCCGGACATCATCTCATCCAGGTTCTTGTGGGAAAGTTTTCCATAATCTTTGAAGGATTTGGTGCGGAAATATACGGTACCGTCTGCTGCCACATAGGCATGGCCTTTGTCGATGAGGGTCTGGATCATATCCAGCATGCCCTGGATCTCCTGGGTTGCCTGCGGATGGGTGGTAGCCGGTTTTACGTTCATGTCTGCCATGTCTTTTTTGCACTCTGCGATGTAACGTTTCGAAATGGTCTCTGCATCCACGCCTTCCTCGATGGCTTTCTTGATGATCTTGTCATCAACATCGGTAAAGTTAGAAACGTAGTTGACATCGTAGCCTTTGTACTCAAAATAGCGGCGCACGGTATCGAAAATGATCATAGGGCGGGCATTTCCGATGTGGATGAAGTTGTATACGGTCGGACCGCACACATACATTTTTACCTTTCCAGGCTCAAGCGGCACAAATTCTTCTTTCCGTCTGCTCAGTGTATTAAAAATTTTCATGATGATTCCTCCTTGTCCCCACACAGGGCTGTTCTTAATTCTTTCCTTTTTCTGCGTTTATTCTGCGTTCTGACTGCCGCAACAGCCCGGACATCCGCCGCAGCCGCCGCTTACCGCATCGTCACGGTAAACCATGCGGTCGTCTGCCGCAAAATCACGCATGTGGGAAAGCAGGGTAATGGCCTGCGAAGAGATTCCCTCCCCGCTTCCGGTAAAGCCAAGCCCCTCTTCTGTGGTCGCCTTCACGCTCACCTGGTTCAGCTCCAGATGCAGCGCCTCCGCGATGTTCTTAGCCATCTGAGGACGGTATGCGGCAAGTTTCGGCCGCTGCGCGATGATGGTCGCATCAATGTTCTCGATGACATACCCTTCTTTCTCCAGAAGCGCACCGACTTCTTTTAAGAGCGCAATACTGGAAATTCCTTTATATTTTGGATCTGTGTCCGGAAAATGCTGGCCGATATCGCCAAGCGCGGCAGCGCCAAGCAGTGCGTCCATAACTGCATGGACCAGCACATCTGCATCGGAATGGCCAAGAAGACCTTTTTCATAAGGAACGGTCACACCGCCCAGGATCAGATCCCGGCCTTCCACCAGCTTATGGACATCGTATCCCTGTCCGATTCGCATAGCTTTTCTCCTTTTATTTCATACTTTTCTTTTATAAGTGTTTCCGCCGGTTACAGGATCATGCGGAGTTTCTTTTTCACACAGCGCACCCGGAGTTCATCCTGGCAGAAACAGTTTTCCCCGTCTGCATGGACCGGCAGCGGCTGATTCACATGAATGACTGCTTCCCGGCAGCGGTAAAAATGGACACCGCGCCGCTTTCCCAGATGTCCGCGGTACGCATCCAGCAAAACGGCAATGAGCCGGATCTTGGATGCGGTATGCGCCACACAGAGCTCCAGCTCGCCATCGTCGCAGACTGCTCTTGGCGCGAACAGAAAGCCGCCGCCCTCGCTGCCATGGTTATGAACGGAGACAAAGTAAATGTGATTGAACTCCACCCTCCGGACGCCGTCCAGGATCAGATATCCCTTGGATGCCCGCGCGCCGAGAAGCTGCTTGATCCCTGCCAGAATGTAACGCCCGCGGCCCGGTATCTGCCGCAGGCCGCCTTTTCCGGATGTCCTTAACAGGCGATGACAGACCGCCGCGTCAAACCCGATACCGCTGCTGACCATAAACCGGCGATAGACCGGCTCCTCATCTTCATAGGAGAGGATTCCGTAGTCCACGCTGCAGGTACCAGATGGATTCAGGATCCGCTTTAAACACTTTTTCGGATTCCTGGAGAGATTCAGACCGCGCGCAAGGTCGTTGCCCGAACCAGTCGGAATATAACCGAGTGTGAGCTGGTCGCTGATTGCAAGACCGTTTAAGACCTCATTTACGGTTCCGTCTCCGCCTACCGCAACGATCGTGAGCGGTTCCTCCACGTCTGCCGTCAGTTCCGCCGCAATACGCCTGGCATCCCCCGAAGTTCCCGTGAGAAAAGCCTCGTAACCCACGCCGGACCTCAGCACCATGCGTTCCAGTTTTTTCCATATTTTTCCGCCCCGCCCGCCATGAGCGTTTGGATTTACGATAAAATAGTACATGGGACCTCCCGCAAACTATAACATCATTATCTATGAGTATACCATAAAACGTCAAATTCTCCTAAGGAATTTTGTATAAAAATAAATCCAATAAAAAATAAGCTCCAAAGGCTGCAAAAAGGCTGCCGCAAAACGGTTCCGATGCGTACAACCTGATTGTTGAACGTTCCGGGATTCCATTTTGCGGCAGCCCTCTTTGTCTTATTCTTATTTTATTCCTGTCCTCATTCCGTTACTTTCCGACGTTCAGTTCTGCGGCTCTCCACATAGACCCCTCCGTACACGAAAAGATACATGACATAGGCAAGCACAAACGCACCGGTGACATCTACTACCGAATGTTGTTTTAAAAATACAGTAGACATGCAGATTGCAGTCATAATAATAAAGGAAATACGACGTACCCAGCGATGCTCCTTTAATTGCTCGCTGTTCATGATACCGATATGCACTCCCACAGAATTATATACATGAATGCTTGGGAATACATTGGCCGGTGTGTCGCTGTCGTGGATTTTCTGCACCAGATAGCAGAATATATTCTTATGCGGATCTACTTCCACACGCAGATCAGTTCCATTCGGATAAACGGTACAGATGAGCATGCTGATCGTCATACCAATGAACAAAAACGCGCACAGGCGGTAATAATCCTGTTTGTCTGTAAGAAAGAAATAGAGCACCGCTCCAGACACATAAAAAAACCAGATGATATACGGCACAATAAAATACTCGCAAAACGGAATTGCATCGTCCAGTGCAACATGCATGATCTTATAATTGTCTGTGATTACGCTTTCCAGCCAGAAGAAATACGGCAGGTACAAAAGGATGTATCCACACACCCAGATATGTCCATACTTTTTTAACAGGTTCTTCACTTGACTTTCCTTTCAAAAACGATTCTATCAGCTTTTTCGGATTATAGCACACCCTTTTTGAGAGTACAAGGGATTTTCGGAAAAATTTAGAACTGAAAAACCCCGAATCCATTCACAGAATCCGAGGTTTTGTTCATAGCGGAAGGGAGATTTGAACTCTCGACACCACGGGTATGAACCGTGTGCTCTAGCCAACTGAGCTATTCCGCCA
>CAKRRJ010000063.1 GCA_934394615.1 uncultured Lachnospiraceae bacterium | reverse complement strand
TGCAGCATTTCCCTTGTTTTGTTGAATAATCCTCCCATGTTCTTCTCCGTTTGTTCTTATTTACATTCTGGCTGAGTTCCCTGTTCTGTTTTTGCTTTTGGGGTATAAAAAAAGCAGTTAGACATTTAGCCTAACTGCCGGTAGGTACTCACCCACTGAAATTATACTGAAAAGAGGAGGGTTTGTCAACAAACAGTTACAGAGCTCGGAGCTTATTATGAAAAGAATAATGGGGACTGGTACTACTATGACGCTGATAAAGATGAAACCGGGAAGGTAGTAGGAGCATCAGACACAGATCCGGTAATCAGCGAAGATGGAAAGCGAATTTTCTATACAGATGGCAAAACCCTGATGTACAGGAATCTTGAAAAAGGAAATGAGTCAGACATGGTAATTGATACCAATGTAATTGAATATGCAACAGACGCAAAGGGTTTACAGATTAAGGAGTTTGGCCTGGAGGTAGGCAAAGAGGCTTACGCAGTAATCAAGGCTACTTCTGTTATGGTAGGCGTAGACGACTAAGTCATCTTTTTACAAAGAATCGCAAATAGGCTGTTGCAAAATTTCCCCCGACACGTTCTGGGGCCAATTTTGCGACAGCCTATTTGTTTATCTATGTATATTTAGGGCTGTTTAGTCCCACCGTCCGTCATTCATCCGCGCGCTTTTTGTCCCAGCGTAATAAAAGTTCCAGACAACCATATAGGTATTCCGAATCTCGTCGTTATCGCAGACGATGCACACCTTTTTTACGGAAGTATCACCGGCATCGCCAAAATCCAGGATTGTCCGGTAGATCTGGCTGATCGCGCGGAATAAAACAGGCTGGGAAGGGCAGGAAAGTGCCGGGAAGAGCACGGTTTCCGCACCTGCCGCAGAGGCATCCTGAAGCGCTTTTCGGTAAAGCTCTGTGAGCGGTTCCAGATTTTTCGGGTCTGAGACAGTGCGGAACGCTGCATCTGACAGTGTGTAACCGGAAACGCCGGTATCATCTTTTTGAATGGTCTGAATTTCCAACATAGTAATTTCGTATCCTTTCTGATTGTGGATGCGGCAACACGAAAATCCGAATATTCCGCGTTGCCGCCGCTATTTGTTCTATTATAGATAAGAATCCACCAAAAGTAAACGTCATGTGACTTGACAATCCGATTTCTTCTGCCTATAGTCATAGAACAGGGGCTGTGAGAAACAAAAATACAGCGCCGGAAGGAGAACACGATTATGTCCGAAACATTAAAAGTACTGGAAACCAGAAGAAGCTGCCGCGCGTTTAAGCCGGAACTTATCGAAGAAGAAAAACTGCAGGCAATTATCAAAGCCGGAACCTACGCTGCAACCGGTATGGGAAAACAGTCCCCAATCATTATTGCAGTGACGAACAAAGAACTGCGCGATAAACTTTCTGTTATGAATGCGAAATTTATGGGAAAAGATGAGAGTTTTGACCCGTTCTATGGAGCACAGGAGCTGCTCATTGTGCTGGCAAACAAAGCTATGCCGACCTACCTTTACGATGGCAGTCTGGTTATGGGAAACCTCATGAATGCCGCCGCAGACCTTGGGGTGGACAGCTGCTGGATTCACCGCGCGAAGGAGGAATTTGAGACACCGGAGGGAAAAGAACTCTTAAAGAGCCTTGGCATAGAGGGCGATTATGAGGGCATCGGCCATCTTGTGGTTGGCTATGCAGCAGCCCCAATCAAAGAGGCAGCACCGAGAAAAGAAAATTATGTCTATTACATCCGTTAATCCGGCTGTAACAGATCAGAAGGAGCAAAAACATGTTTTTCCGAGAGGATAATTCCTACAACGACATCCGCGAACGATCTCTGGATCAGTGGCTCGATGAGATGGCACAGCACGAAGACATTGCTGTCCGCGGCGGCGTCAAACTTGCCCGGGAATATATGCAGTACCTGAATGATAAGATCAAAAAACTTCAGGAAGAAACTGAACTGAAGAATACGTACTTGAAGAAGATGGCGCAGAAGGGTGAATAAAACAAAAGCAGGGCAGTCAGAACACGGCTGCCTTGCTTTTTGCCTTGTTACAACAGGAAAGTAATGGTAAAATAGGAAAAAGACATACGAGTTGGGTTACAAAAGAATGCAATAAAGGGGAACAACGGGGAGTATGGGATTCTTTGATCGGATTTTTAAATATATAAAAACAACGGAAAAGAAAGAACAGCAGAGTTTGGAACAGTCTCATTTGGATGCAGAAACTGTGCGCGATGAGAATGTGACCAGACTTCTTGAGTTGAAAGATTTCATAGATTCTCTGGCTGGAAAAAATCAGTATATCGCGAAAAGTGATTATGTGGAAGCAATCAAAGTATACGAAGATACGGTGAAGTATTTTCAGGTATTAAAAAGCAGTGGAATGCTGGAACCATTTTGTTTAAAGCAGTCTATTCCTGCGGATCTTGCTTACAAAGTACTTAGTCTGTATACGGATATGGAGTCTGTGATCAATCAGCATAACGAGGAATATATTCAGAATGCGATGACGCAGGAAAAAGACTATCTGGACCATATTCTTGAGGCAGTTGACCCGGTTATTTCACTGGATGAAGATCAGAGAAGAGTGATTCTGACCGATGAAGATTATTGCTTGGTAATTGCGGGAGCAGGAGCCGGAAAAACGACGACTGTGGCTGCAAAAGTAAAATATCTTGTAGACAAGAAAAATATTGATCCGGCCCAGATTCTGGTGGTGTCATTTACCAATAAGGCAGTAAATGAATTAAAAGAAAAAATACAGACAAATCTTGAGATTCCATGCAAAATTGCGACCTTTCATTCGACGGGAAATGAAGTGATTCGCGCAAATGCGCCGGAGGAGAAATTAAATATTGTAGATGGTTCAAGACTGTATTTTTTGCTGAGAGATTATTTCCGAAATTCTATCAGTCAGAATGAGAGTATGATCAATAAACTGATCCTCTTTTTTGCATCTTATTTTGATGCACCGTATGAGGGAGATGATCTGAACGGATTTTTTAATAAGATTGCAAAATCAAATTTTTCTACCATGCGAAGTGATCTGGAGGATTTCAAACAAAATGTGATCGATGCGAGAACCAAGAAATCCATTACGATTCAGAATGAATTTTTGAGATCAGCGCAGGAAGTAGAGATAGCAAATTTTCTTTATCTGAACCGCATTGATTATGAGTATGAGCCTCTCTACCCATATGATATGCCAAATGCGAGAAAGCCATATACTCCGGATTTTATAATCAGACAGGGAGAGAAAACGGCATATCTTGAACATTTTGGCATATCGGAAGATGGAAAAAATGACCGATACAGTGCATCGCAGCTTGCATGTTATAAGAAAGCGGTTAATGACAAGGTACGGCTGCACAAGCAGCATGGAACCACCCTTTTGTATACGTTTTCTGCTTATAATGACCGAAGAACACTGGTGGAACATCTGAAAGAAACATTAGAAGAACATGGCTTTCAATTAGAACCCCGGTCCAATAAAGAGATTATGGAACTTCTGGTTGCGGGAGAGGAAAACCGGTATGTCAGACGGCTCATCAGTCTCATTTGCCGTTTTATATCCAATTATAAGGTAAATGGATATACGGCAGATGAATTTAGCCGTATGTATCATGCAACGCAGAATGTGAGAACAAAACTGTTTTTGGAGATCTGCAATGACTGTTATCTGGAATATGAACGCTGGCTGAAAGAGAATAATGCAATTGATTTTCAGGATATGATCAATAAATCTGCACGGATTCTTACAGAAATAAAAGAGATGAGGCAGAAGCTGGATCTTAAGTATATTATTGTGGATGAATACCAGGATATTTCGCGGCAGCGTTTTGATCTGACAAAAGCACTGTCCGAGGTGACAAATGCAAAGATTATTGCGGTTGGAGATGACTGGCAGTCAATCTATGCGTTTAGTGGTTCGGATATTACCCTGTTTACTAAGTTTCAGGAAAAAATGGGTTATGCCAAAATGCTCAAAATTGTAAAGACTTATCGCAATTCGCAGGAAGTAATTGATATTGCGGGAAGTTTTATTCAGAGAAATCCGGAGCAGATTTCAAAACGGCTTATTTCGCCCAAACGGATTGAAGATCCCGTGGTAATTTATACCTATGATTCAACACGAAAGCAGAACAATACAAACTGGAGAAGCGGGGCAAATTATGCGCTTGCTCATGCGGTGGAAACGATTTTGGAACAGCTGTTGAAGTATAAAGAGGCAGAGCACAAGGCACCGGGACCGATATTGCTTTTAGGTAGATTTGGATTTGATGGCGATCATCTGGAGCGTTCAGGCTTATTCGAATATAAGAATCGCGGGAACAAAATAAAAAGTGTAAACTATCCAAAGCTGGATATTACATTTATGACGGCGCATTCCTCAAAAGGTCTTGGATATGATGATGTGATCATTATCAATGGAAAAAATGAAACCTACGGGTTTCCATCTAAAATAGAGGATGATCCGGTCCTTGCATTTGTTGTAAAGGGAGACCGCTCCATTGATTATGCAGAAGAACGAAGGCTGTTTTATGTGGCGATGACAAGAACGAAAAACAGAGTGTTTTTTGTTGCTCCGGAAAAGAATCCTTCCGAGTTTCTTCTTGAATTAAAACATGATTACAAAAACGTGGTTTTGCGTGGAGAATGGAATGAAAATGTTCCTGAAAAGATCAAAAAGCCATGTCCGATCTGTGGTTATCCAATGCAGCTGAAATATAAAAAATCGTATGGACTCAGACTTTACATCTGCACAAATGAACCTGAAATCTGTGGTTTTATGACGAATGATTTCCGGGCAGGAAAAATGTCAATTCAGAAATGCGATAAATGCCGGGATGGTTACCTGATTGTGAAATCGGGAAAACGTGCAGGATTCTTTCTTGGGTGTACAAACTATAAGGCAAATGGAACCGGCTGTAATAACATCATCAACAAAAAGAGTTTTTACGAGCAGATGGGATATGGGCCAGATGAAACACAGGAAGAAAAAACAGTAACTGTGCCGACAGAGAAAATGCATGCAGATGCGGCGGTGCCAGTACAGGAACCGGTATCAAAAGTGGAAGAGCCGGAAGTAGAAGCAGTTGAGATTTTAAAAGCAGATAAAAAATGCGTCTATTATAAAAATCATGATATGAATGAAATGGTTTTTACTGTATTGAATGCCCTTCAAAACATCAGCAGGATCCGGTTTTATGGAGTGACTATGCTGACTGATGTGCTGAAGGGAGAAAAGACGCAGAGAATCTGTGAAAGAAAGCTGGATGAGCTGCCGGAATTTGGTGCGTTTTCAGATATTCCAAGAATTCATATACAGGATATTATCGAGTGGATGATATCAGAACATTTTGTTTTGAAGACCAAAGAACAGTATCCGGTTTTGCATCCTACATACGAAGGAATGCACTATTCGGAGTTTATTACAGAGGGAAAGCTGAAAAAATTAAAGCAGTATCTGGAAAGCGGAATCCTCATGGAGGAGAACGAATAGAAGGGAGAAATTATGAACGATAATTACGAAGATTTAGACCAGCATTTCAGTCGCCTGACCAATGTCATCGCCCGCCTCCGCGCAGAAGATGGCTGTCCGTGGGACCGGGAGCAGACGCATGTTTCCTTAAAGGCTGCCTGCATCGAGGAAGCTGCGGAGGTGGTCTGCGGCATCAACATTCTGGAAGAGACCGGGAACGCGGACAATCTAAAGGAGGAGCTTGGCGATCTTCTTTTGCAGGTGGTCATGCACGCGCAGATCGCAAAGGAAGAGGGCCTGTTTACCATGGAGGATGTGATTGACGGAATTACGGAGAAGATGATCCGGCGCCATCCGCATGTGTTTGGAACGAAGTCGGTTTCCGGTTCCGATGAGGTTCTTGTGAACTGGGCGGAGATCAAAAAGCAGGAGAAGGCAGGAAAAGAGTGGATGGAAAGCTATCTGCCGGGCGCGTTTCAGGAGGCAGGGGAGCTGATCGAGACGGCGAAGAAGCGCAAAGGATTCTAGGCGCTCTCTTTAGGGCTGTTTCCGGTAAGCGCTCGGCGTGCACCCATAATATTTTTTGAAGACTTTCATAAAATAAGACGGTTCCTGGTAGCCGGAGAGCAGGGCCACTTTGGAGATTGGCAGGGAACTTTCTTTTAACAGTTTTGCCGATTCGGTCATGCGCTCTTCTAAAACGAGATCCGAGAAGCTTTTCCCGGTGACCTGGTGGATCAGGCTGCTGGCGTAAGGCACTGTGATGTGAAAGTACCCGGCTACAAAGGATAGTGTAATGGTGCCTGGCTGCTGGCGGATGAGCCTGCGCAGCTGCATCTCAAAGGAAGCACGGTCGATCCGTGCTTTTTTTGACGCGGTATGTTCCAGCAGAAAGCTGGTAATGTCTTCGGTGAGCTGGAAGCGCATGTTGGAAAAATAGTGGTCGGAGGAAACGCGGAGCCACTTAAAGCCGGAAGCGCCGCAGGCTTTCATTTTCCGAATGTAAGGCCAGGTCTCTTTTTCTTCGGAGACAACATCATCGTCCGGGCTGCTGACCCACAAAAGCGGTTTTTCCGCAATGGAAGGAATGCAGGAGTCGATGGAGAAGCGGCCATTGCTTTCCTGGATTTCTCTGGTGAGGGTGCGGATGTCTGTGCCTCGGATATAGGAGATGCCCTCTTCGAGGACTTCCTGCAGATGCTGGTGATAGTCCGGCGATTCCAGTCCAAGCTGGGAGAGACGCCACAGATCGCAGGGTGCGAGGAAGACACCGCCTTTTACCTGCGGGCAGGCGGCAATCATGCGGGCGGCGTTTACACATCCGAGACTGTGTCCGATGAAAAAGATGTGGTCCTTATCGAAATTGTATTCGGTATCGTTCAGGATAAAATCCAGGACGGCACGGGTGTCCTCAAAGCTGCCCTCAAAGGAGAAATCCCCGTCGCTTCCCCAGCATCCGCGATAGAAGAAAATAACAGAAGAAAATCCGGCCCGCCGCAGCGTCTGTGCCAGATCCAGGTTCTTTTCATGTCCGGGATAGCCGTGCGTGAAGATCAGGACAGGATGAGGCCCATCGCCCTCGGCGGTGTAGATCGTGCACAAGATACGTCCGGCGGGTCCATAGACGGCCGGAGCGTAGAGTGATGCGCGTTTTCCTGTTTTCATCGGAAAGTCCCCCTTTGGAAAGCAGCGTCTGCCCTGGTAAAAGATAGGGGTATTGTAGCATGGGGAGAAGGAAAAGTCAAAAACTGCCATGCACGGCAGGATAGAAGAGCGTGCATGGCAGTAGTTATCGTTTATGGCGGGGAAATATCACAGAGACAAAAAGAAGTTTGTCACATCTTCAGAAACCTGCAGGCGGTAATCGGAGAAGAAATGGTCGGTGGGATATTCCAGGGCCGTTACCTGTGTTCCTCCGAGCGCGCGGATCGCATCCAGAAGAGGACCGGCGTGGTGCGCAAGCGGGGTATACGGATCCAGCGATCCGGTGATGCAGAGGAGCGGCTTTTTTGCCAGGATGGCAGCGTGGTTTTCCAGTGCGTAATCTGCCTCATGTTCTAACGCTTCCCGGTAAAGACATCCCTTGGTCAGTCCGGTCAGCCAGTTTACGCTGTCGTCGAATATTTCGCACAGGAGCTTTTCGTTTGCGGGATCTTCCACGGCAATGCTCCGGATGCGTCCGGCGTTGCATGGCATGAGCAGAACGGCTGCCCGGATCTCATTTCTCCGTGCGGTGAGCTGTCCGCACACGAATCCGCCGAGGCTGTGACCGGCGGCATAGATGTGCGCTTTGTCAAATCCATAGGTTTCATCGCGCAGCATAAAGTCCAGAACGGTTTCGGCATCGTCGATGTCGTGCCAGAGAGAGTAGGTGCCGCCGCTTCCCCAGCTTCCACTGTAGTGAAAGGTCATAACGTGAAAACCGGCCCGTCTCAGAACCTGGGCGAGATCCAGGTTCTGTTCACATCCGGGGATTCCGTGCAGCAGGATCACAGAAGGATGAGGTCCTTCGCCTGCTGCGGTATACAGGGTGGCAAGGAGCCTGCCGTGCTTTCCCGGGATGATGATTCCGTAAAGATCGGGCCGGCTGCTACAGGCTCCACAATGGGTTTCTTCGGAAACTGCGTTCTTTTTCATAGGTGCTCCTTTCCGCGGCAGATGATATTTGTGCCAGGATTATTGTTCGGCATCCTGTTTGTTCAGATCTTTCTTGTACCAGTCTTTTCCGTACAGGAAGCGGGATACAAGCATCGAAGCTACGGTATCACCGCAGGAGTTGATGAGGGTGCATCCGGCATCAAAGAGCTGGGTCATCATCATGAGAACCGGAAGCGCAATGACCGGGAAGCCAAATGAGGAGATGAGCATGGTCTCCATGGCAGCGCCGCCGCCCGGTACAGAAGAAACGGCTACCGATGCGCAGACCGCAATGGTCAGGGCAAAGGCATAATCGCCAAGGCTGTGCAGCGGATGGCCGAACAGGGTGCAGCAGAGCACGATCTCATAAATGGTAGCCAGGCAGGCACCGTCCATGTGGCAGGTCGCGCCGACCGGAACCACAACGGAGCTTACGACTCTCGGAACGCCGAGTTTGTCACAGGCATCCATCTGCATCGGCAGGGCGGCTGCGGAAGAACGGGTTCCGAGGGCAGTCAGCGCCGGAGTGAGGATTTCCTTAAAATAGTGCTTCACGCCCCACGGACCTGCGGCGATAAACGCGTAGAGGCCGAGGAACACAAAGAAGTAAATGAACACGGTCGGATAGTAGATCAGAAGGCCGCGTCCATAGCTCTTTAAGAGGTCAGAGCCGTAGGTTCCGGTCAGGTTTGCGAAGTAGGCCATCAGTCCCAGCGGAGCTGCCTTCATGAGAATGGCAACCATTTTGTAGAAGACCAGGGACATGTTGTTTAACCAGTTCGCAATCTCTTTTCCCTTTTCGCCCAGGGAAGAAACCGTGATGCCGAAGAATACGGTAAATACGATCAGTGCCAGGATGTGGCTGCGGGAGATGACATCCGGGAAATCACCGACGGTAAAAGTATTTACGATCTGGTCGCCAATGCCAAGGGTGGCTTCCTGCATGGCAGCATCGCCGGCGCCGAGCTGAACGGAAGTATCAACACCGAAAATATTCAGAACCAGGAACATGAAGCTTCCGGCAATGGCAGCTGTAACAACAAAGATCAGCAGGGTGAACCCAAGCATCTTTCCAACGCTTTTTGTGTCGCTGATGTTCGCGATCGAACTGGAAATCGAAAAGAACAGAAGCGGAACCAGCAGCACGAACAGCATGTTCAGCCAGATCTGGCCGATCGGATATAAAAATGAGGCTTTGGTACCCATGACCATGCCGATGATCGCGCCAAGAATGACAAAGGCGATCAGAATGAGTGGTTCGCGGTAGGCAGATGCCTGTTTTTTCTTTTGTGTACCCATATACATTCCCTCCTTATCAGACGGTTTTCTGATAGTATAATCAGAAAGAATAGCCTGATTGATTTTATTAGGGATACTATAAGAGCTTTCAGAAAAATATGCAATGAACGATTATAATAATAGAACTGTAATATTTTAAGATTTCGCGCTCAAAATCGAATCCGAACAGGTTTATAGAAAATTTAGAAATCATACGGAGTTTCTTAAGGACTATCTGATACAATAGAGCAGGTACGGAAGAGAATGTTCAGAAATTATCGCAGAACGAGTTCTGGGCACCTTTTGTGAGAGTCACGAAAAAACGAAAAGAGAAGAGGATATCTGTATGGGAATGGAAATAAGCATTCTGGATCTGATCCAGAAACTGCGGATTCCGCTTGGAGACCGCGTTATGTGTATGATCACGAAACTGGGAAATGCCGGTGCCATCTGGATTGTGCTGGCGCTGGTACTTTTGCTGATCCCGAAAACGAGAAGGAGCGCGTCTATCCTGCTTGCGGCCCTGGCGGTCGATGTAGTTCTCTGCAACCTGCTTTTAAAGCCGCTCGTTGCGCGCGTGCGTCCGTTTGAGGTCAACACAGCGGTTCAGCTTCTGGTAGCAAAACCGCAGGATTTTTCATTCCCGTCCGGACACACGGCGGCATCCTTTGCGTCAGCCGCAGCGCTTTATCTCGCGGGAGAGAAGAAGCTGTGGAAGCCGGTTCTTGTGCTGGCGGTGCTGATCGCGTTTTCCAGGCTCTATCTGTATGTGCATTATCCGACGGATGTGCTGGGCGGCGCTGTGCTGGGAAGTTTTGCCGGTTACGCGGGATACCGGATCATGAAACGGATATGGAAACAGAACGTGCAATAAGAAATGTGAAACTGGAAACAGAAAACCCTGGGGCCTTACGCGAAAGCCTGCAGGGTTTTCTCACGTTTTTGGAATAAAAGTCCGATGATGAGTCCCAGGATAGCGGGCAGGATCCAGCCGAGATCCAGGCTGAAAAACGGCAGGAAGCGCTCGGCCAGTTCCACGGCCGCGTCCAGGTGGAGCAGAGTCTGCAGCTCTTCCGGAAGTGCCTTGAAACAGTCAAACAGGGAAGCGCTCCAAGTGCATGCTGTAACCCACAAATAGACTTTGCGGTCATGCCCGAAGTGCTTTCCGAACAGCGCCAGCAGGATCAGGGCAATGGCCGGAGGGTAAATGAGCATCAGGACCGGTACGGAGTAGCGGATGATGGTGGAAAGCCCCGCATTGGAAATAAGAAAAGAAAACACGGTAAATAATACAGCCCAGGCGGTGTAGGAAAGCCGGTTCGGGAACAGTTTTTCAAAGGTTTCCGCACAGCTGGTCACAAGCCCAATGGAGGTTTTTAAACAGGCAAAGGTGATGGTAACAGCCAGGATCAGGATTCCGGCGCGGCCAAGATAATGGCTGGAAATCTGAGAAAGGGCAATGCCGCCATTTTCCGATACCGCAAACAGCCCGAGGGACTGCGCTCCCATGAGAATGGTCAGCATATAGATGAAAGCCATCAAAATGCCAGCCAGAATCCCGGAGTGGAGTACTTCACCTGCGATGGCAGCATCGTCCTGCACGCCCATCTGCCGGATCACGTTAATGACCACGATGCCAAAAGCAAGGCCCGCGATGGCATCCATGGTGCCGTAGCCTTCGGATAAGGCATGGAAGAACGCGCCGGACTCATAGGAGATATCCGGTGCTGTGGCCGCTGCCGGAGCGCCCGGATGCAGCAGGGCGGACACAATGAGGATCCCAAGGAAGAATAAAAACAGCGGATTGATGACCTTGCCGATCCAGAGTGTGATGTTTCCGGGGCGCAGGGAGAAAAACAGCACCAGGGCGAAGAACACTGCGGAAAAGACAAACAGTGCCATGCGTCCATTCGCTGCGCTTCCCAGCATCGGGGCAATGCCGGTGGTGAACGATGTGGTAGCACACCGCGGAATGGCAAAGCACGGACCGATGGTTAAGTAGAGCAGGCAGGTGAAAAAGCAGCCATACCGTTTCCCAACTCTGGAAGCCAGAGCCTGCAGGCCATCGGAGTGTGTGTTTCCGATGGCAGCGACGCCGAGGATCGGAATGCCTACGGCGGTCAGAATAAATCCTGCCATGGCCGGGAACAGGTTTCGCCCGGCCAGCTGTCCTAAGTGGACCGGAAAGATCAGGTTTCCGGCTCCGAAAAACATGCCGAACAAGGTGGCAGCCACCAGCATGCGCTGCTTTAAAGTAAGATGTTTTTGGTTCGTCATAATCAATCACTCCATAATTTCGTTACTGTTCACACGCTGTGCAAACAGTAACGGGATTTTGCCGATGCTTCGCATTCCAAATCGGCAAAATCAGCTGCCATTACTGTATCATACGGAATTTTCAGTGCAGAAAATTCCTACCTGTGAACGGTAACATAATTTCTGATAGCTCTTATTGTACTGTCCGCCTTGCGGTTTGGGAAATCCATGTTTATAATAGAAGTATGACAAAATGTAATATCCTGTTTATAATGCAGGTTAATAGAAAGACAGGCGTGCGGAAATCGCATGGGTTTGAGAAGAAAGGAAGAACAGGATGGATGCAAAAAAACTGGAAATTTTAATGACCGCGGTGGATCTTGGAAGTTTTTCCAGGGCATCGGAGGTGGTGGGCTACACCCAGTCCGGCCTGACGCATCTGGTGAACAGCCTGGAGCGGGAGATCGGTTTCCCTCTGCTCATCCGGAGCCACAATGGCATTGCCCTGACGGAGGAAGGCCGGGAACTGATGCCTGCTATCCGTCAGTTTCTGCAGGCAAACGCAAACCTGGAAAACCAGATCCAGACCATCACAGAGAAGCAGACGGAGACCATCCGCATTGCGGCCTACGCCAGCATTGCCATGTTCTGGATGCCGGAGATTTTATATCGCTTTAAGCGCATCTGCCCCAATGTAGATGTGGATCTGCGCATGGTGGACCATGCACTGGAACCCTTTGAACTGTTGCAGGACGGCAAGACCGATGTGATCTTCGCCAGCAAACAGAATTACGGGAAATGCGAGTGGACACCCCTCTACCATGAACTGCTGTACGCGATTCTGCCAAAAAACTATCCGTTAAACGGTCGTACGGAATTTCCATTAAAAGAATTTGAGGGGAAAGATTTTCTGATGCCCTACGGCCGGTTTGATATTGATGTGCACGCGGCCTTTGAAAAAGAGGGAGTCAGGGCGAAGGAACAGACTGTATATGTGGACGATGAAACGCTGATCCGCATGGTGGGAAAAGGTCTTGGCATTTCCATGATGTCAGAACTGATGATCCGCGGGAATACGGATGATGTATGCTGCGTTCCGGTCACGCCCAAAAGCATACGAGAGCTTGGCATGGGAACCGAGAAGGGGATGGAACTGTCGGAGGGCGTGCGGAAGCTGAAGGAGTGTGTGGTGGAGTATACATCACAGTTTACGGGCAGAAATTTCTGAAGTTCAAAATTTTGCAGGATGCCGTCACAAAATTCGGAATTGCCAGCTTGAAATGGGAAGTACTGGTTTTTGTCCGCTGACTTGAAATTTTAAATTCCAGTGCGGGGATGCGGAGGTAAATGGAGAATTTACTTTTGAAAGTTTCACTGGCTTTTGTCCGGGAAAAAATCCTTGACTTTTCCCTTTAAACTGGCTAGAATGTTCAATAGATTATGACTGTCCGTTTCGGGCAGACATACCTGCAATCACAATTTATAAAAAGAAAAGCTAAGATCGTGTTTTTAAGATACTGTTTCCGGTCAGAGAGAAGAGGTCGGCGGCTGTGAGCCTCTTTCCGTTCAGACAGATATCCGAATTTCCCACGGGAGCTGCATTGCTGAATGCCAGAAACTGCTGCGTATGATTTCAAATACATACCGGAGTTTCAGCGGAGTAGGCATTGCCGTCTGGTATACGTTACATACCGGAAAGTGTCTGCGAGTATTTTTATTCGCAGGAAGCTGGGTGGTACCGCGGTATATTATCGTCCCTTTGCGCATTTGCGTGAAGGGACTTTTTTATTACCTTCACACAACATGTGCGGATTGCAAATCAAAGGCTTCATTTTAATAAAGGAGGGATTTTAATTAATAAATAAAATTGACATTGGTGATTAAATGTGTTTAAATATACCCATGGAGGTATTATTATGAACACATCAAATATCACTAATTACAAACCAAAGGATTTTGCTGAATTATTAGGTGTCTCTGTGAAAACATTACAGCGTTGGGACAGGGAAGGAACGCTGAACGCAAATCGAACTCCAACGAATAGGCGTTATTATACTTACGACCAATATCTTCAATTCAAAGGTATAAATACAGAGAATGATGATCGACAAGTTGTTATTTATGCAAGAGTTTCTACAAGAAATCAAAAGGATGATTTACAGAATCAAGTATCGTTTTTAC